>JAAXJC010000192.1 GCA_012270045.1 Luminiphilus sp. | reverse complement strand
GTGAAACCCCACGGGGCTGAGTGGCGGGCGCTGATGCTTGCCCTGGGCGCCAATCCCAGCGCCACCTACAGGGCCGATCTGAGCGGTGTGCCCATCCGGCGCCAGCGCCGCCACGCCTACCAATGTGGCTGCAGGATGCACAGCCTTTCCAGCACACGCCACAACAGGGTCCTGAACCGGCGCGCTACTTATTGCTGCAGCTACTGCAGGGGTGTTTTGCGTCCGGTTGAGTGAGTCCTTGATCCCGATCTGTATTGAGACGTTTGGGATACGCGTTTGGGACTTGAGAAGACACTTTGGGAGTGTCACGATCATCCGCCTTGCGTCGAAGATATCGCCGCTGGCATCCACGTTTTAGCGAGAGAGGGAAACATGCCTGAATTTGAAACTTTGAATGTGAGCCGTACCGGTCATGTCGCCCGGGTCGCATTCAATCGTCCCGCCAGCTTGAATGCCATGGACGGGCAGATGCGGCGGGAGTTGTTTGCAGCAGCGAGGGAACTCAACCTTGACGCTGCTATTCGGGTGGTGGTGTTGACCGGCGAGGGCCGGGCATTCGGCGCCGGCGCTGATCTCGCCGAGGATTCGGGGTCGGGGGGCTTGATGGTCGGACCACAAACCCGTGACGACCTGATTCATGAATTCAAGCCCGGTGTTCTGGCGATTGCCGAGGGCCCCAAAGTTTGGGTGGCCCCCATCAACGGCCCCTGCGCCGGCATCAGCAAGAGCTACGCCATGGCCTGTGACCTGGTGCTGATGTCAGACTCTGCCTACCTCTACCAGCCCTTTGCTGCCATCGGCTTGATTCCTGACGGAGGGTCAACCTGGTTGTTGCAGAAGCTAGTGGGCAGCCGCAGGGCCTACGAACTGATGGTTCTGGGCGAAAAGGTAGGAGCGGAGAAAGCCCTTGAATGGGGACTGGCCAATCGGGTCTTCCCTGCAGACAGCTTCGCTGACGAGGTTGCTTTTTTCGCCGAGGATCTGGCCGGTCGTTCCCCCCTTGCCCTGCGCTATACCAAAGAGGCTCTTCGCTTCGCTACCACCGCGTCACTGGGGGATACCATTGTGCGGGAGGCGCAGTTGCAGGAAGTTTGTATCGCGAGTGAGGATTGTCCCAATGCCGTTGCGGCTTTCTTCTCAAAGGAAACCTACGTGTGGCAGGGCAAATAGCCGCCGCGTGGACAGGCGGGAAGGGAGTCGGTTCAGAATGAAGCTACGGATATTGCTCGCGTCGTTGCTGGTAGGGATAAGTGCCACGGTGACCGCCGCTGACAAGCGACTGCTGTGGGGGGACACCCATCTCCATACCACCTATTCCTCAGATGCCTTCGCCAATAACAACCTGACGGCGACGCCGGACATGGCGTACCGATTTGCCAAAGGCGCGCCGGTGGTGCACGCCTGGGACGGCCGTCGAGTTCAGCTGGAAACACCCCTGGATTTTCTGGTGGTATCGGATCATGCCGAGTTGATGGGTGTCATTCGAAGCGTCTATTACAACGGTGTTACCCGCGAAGACCTTTCTCTCATGGAGCGCACAAAAGCCTGGATCGCGGCGGCTGTGCTGCGCGATGCTGTCGACACCAACACTGCCCGAAGTCTGTTTCTGGATGTGCTGCCTGAACCCGAAGATGACATCGCCAGGGCTGCTGCGGACTGGAACCCGGACGTGGGTTGGATACCCGACATGCCGGCGGTTGAGGCAGATGCGTGGAAAACTATTACCGACGCAGCAGACGCGCACAATGCCCCCGGGGAATTTACCGCCCTCATTGGCTGGGAATACAGCTCTATCCCTGGTGGCGCCAACCTGCACCGCATTGTTGTCAGCGACATTGATGCGGCAACTGCCCAAACATTTGTTCCCTATGGCCTGGACAACAGCGCGTTTCCAGAGGATCTGTGGAACTGGTTGGAAACCACGACCGAGGCCACCGGTGGTTCGTTCCTTGCCATCCCCCATAACTCCAACATTTCCAAGGACGACATGTTTGATGTGACGACTTTGCGTGTCATCCCCATAGATACCCGATATGCGGAAATTCGGCGTTACTGGGAGCCTGTAGTTGAAATCACGCAAATAAAGGGGGATTCCGAGACGCACCCCGTATTGTCCCCGGATGACCCTTTTGCCGACTTCGAGACCTACCCCTATTACATACAGAAGGAGTGGCGCGAATACCAACCCAAGGCGGGGGATTACATTCGTTCGGCGCTACGCCGGGGACTGGTGTTGGAGTCGGAGCTGGGTCTCAATCCCTACCAGTTTGGTGTCATCGGTTCTACCGATGGCCACACGGCCCTGGCCAGCGCCGAGGAAAATAACTTCCAGGGCAAGTTCCCCACAGATTCCATTCCTGCCAACAAAATGAACGGTTGGGCCGATCAGGCCCAGAGACCCTTTGGCTGGGCTATGTCCGCCTCCGGTCTCGCTGCTGTTTGGGCCGAGGACAACACCCGGGAGAGCATTGTGGCAGCCATGCGCCGGCGAGAGGTCTATGCCACCAGTGGTCCGCGCATAGGGGTGCGGGTCTACGCCGGCTGGGATTTATCGGCGGACGACCTGGCCTCCGCGGGGTTTCCCGACAACGTCACCACCCGGTCCGTGCCCATGGGCGGTGAGCTGATGCAGGCGGAGCAGGGGGCTAGTCCCTCCCTACTGATCGAGGCGACGGCAGACCCAAAATCCGGCGCACTGGATCGCATCCAGGTGATCAAGGGTTGGATAAACGCCGACGGCAGCACATCAGAAAAAATCTTTAACGTGGCGTGGGCTGGGGAGGACCGCCTGCTCGCGGATGGCAGTTTGACGCCGGTACGCAATAGCGTCGATCTGAGCACCGGCCGGGTCGATAACAGTGTCGGTGCCGGTCGCCTCACCTCCGCCTGGCGCGATCCTGAGTTCGATCCGGCCCAGTCGGCATTTTATTATGTCAGGGTGTTACAGATTCCCACCGCCAGGCACTCGTTGCTGGACAAGCTCGCCCTGGGCGGGGATGTGGACACAAGACGCCCGGATACCCTGCAGGAGCGTGCTTACACCTCGGCTATTTGGTACCGGCCCTGAAGCAACTGGTCGCCCATTCGGTGGGGAACTAAATCTGCTCTATGGGTGCGCTACGGGAGCTCAGGTGGCGACAATCACCCTGAGGGCCTGGCTGACGACCTGGGTGTCATCGACGCTGGCCCTGCTGTCAGCCATACGTTGCGAAAGTTGCTCTACCTCCTCGGCTTTGACGCCGGGGTTCACGGTTTGCAGATAACACAGCCTGCTGTACTCCTCTCCCAGTTGTTGCTCAACAGCTGCCAGCCCCTCGCGTTTTCGCTCCACAAGGGCGGCTTGGGCCAGTTGATCGGCGGCTGTCAATTGGCGTTCCAGCAGTTCCCGGATCCTGCGCATCACGTTAGCCGCTGTGGCGGTCGGCACAGCAGCCATGAGCCGATTAAGCGCCTCATGACCGATGCCCTTGCCGCGGTCGACGCCCTTGGGGTCGATGACAAACCGAAGCGGTGTTTCGTCCAGGAACCTGCCCATCTCGAGGTGGGCAGGGGCCAGGCACTCGACACTGTAGATACACTCCAGCAGCACGGTGCCGGCCGGAATTTTCGGATGCTTTATGGTGCCCAAAGCCGAATTGCCCAGCTCGCTGCTCACCACAACAGCCATTGCCTCGCGCAGCAGCGGGTGTTCCCGGGTGAGGAACAAGACATCATCCCGGCTAAGCGCGGTCTCCCGGTCAAAGCTGACCACCGTACCGTCCTCATCCAACCCGGGTAGTTGCCCGGTAATCAGCATTTCTGTGGGTTTCAGGAGATGGGTCGTTTCGCTGTGATAGTCCTGGCTGATGCCAATGCGGTCAAAAAGCAGCTCAGCGAAATCCATAAGCTGTTCCGGGGTTTCTTCCCGGCGTATCGCTGAGATGATTTTCTCCCCCTGCTCGGGGTCGTGGGAATTGAGTTCCAGTAGCCGATCCCGTCCCTCACGCATCTGCTCCTCGAGGGATCGCCGTAGCTCTGAAGTCCCGCTGATCAGGGTGGCGTGCTCCCCAGCGGGGCTGCGGAGAGCGGCGTCCAATTGTTCCCTGAAGTGCTGCATGACGGTGTAACCCACTGCACAGCTGTGCTCGAATGCGGCCAGGCCCTCATGCTGCCAGGTGAATAACACTTCCTGTGCGGTCGCTTGAAGGTAGGGTACATGGATGACCACATCGTCGGTCTGCCCGATGCGATCCAGCCGCCCGATCCTTTGCTCCAGCAGGTCGGGATTCTGTGGCAGGTCAAAGCAAATCAGGTGATGGGCGAACTGGAAATTACGCCCCTCACTGCCGATTTCCGAACATATCAGAGCCTGGGCGCCACCCATTTCGTCGGCAAAGTAGGCCGCTGCACGGTCACGCTCAACAAGTGTCAGCCCTTCATGGAAGGCGGCACATCGTATGCCCGCGCGCAGATGAAGATAATGTTCCAGGGCCAATGCGGTCTCGGCATGGGCGGCGATAACCAGAACCTTTGACGGTTTGAGATCCCTGAGTTTGCTTTCCAACCAGGCTACCCGGGGGTCAGCTTCCAGCCAGTCGTTTTCCGAGTGCCCGGTTTCCGGGAACAGTTCGGTCTCGTTGCCCTTGTAGAGTTCTGGGGGCTGCTGCGGATAGGTATTCAAGACCCGCTGGGGAAAACCCGGTATTGAGGCGCGAGTGTTGCGGAACAACACTCGACCGGTTCCATAGCGATCCAGCAATTGGCGAATTTGTGTTGCCGGTTCGGCATGGCTATCGATGCCTTCGGGCAAGCCACTGGGCCGCTGTCCTGATTGCAGGCCGACGATCAACTCGTTCCATTCGGCAAAGCGTTGCTGTTCACGAACAAAGCTATCGAAGTCGGTGAATCTGTCGGGGTCCAGCAACCTGAGACGGTCGAAATGACTGGCTATGCCGGCCTGCTCGGGTGTTGCGGTCAGCAGCAGCAGGCCAGAGACGCGCTTGGCGAGGGCTTCTACAAAACCCGAGAGCATGGCTTCCCCGGTACTGTCGCTGTTCAGGTGATGGGCTTCATCCACCACGACAATATCCCAATGGGCTGACAGGGCCTGGTCCCTCGCCGTGGCATTGTCCGCAAATAGAGAGAAAGGGCACAACGCCAGTTGCTCGCTTTCGAAGGGCGAGTCCTGGTCAAGGTCGAGCAGGCGATCACTGTCAAAAAGGGAAAATGCCAGGCTGAAACGCCGCAGCATTTCTACCAGCCACTGATGTATCAACGTATCCGGAACAAGCACCAGGATGCGATTTGCCCGGCCCGAGGCCAATTGCTGGGAGATAATCAGGCCCGCTTCGATGGTTTTGCCCAGGCCTACCTCGTCGGCCAGGAGCACACGGGGTGCAATTCGGGTTCCCACCTCCGACGCGATGTATACCTGATGGGATAGCAGTGAGGTTCTGGCGCCCAGCAGGCCACGTACCTCGCTGCCTGAACATTGGGCCCGCTGCTGCAACGTGGCATATCGAAGTTGGAAATCGATCAGCTTGTCGAGTTGGTTGTTGAGCAATCGATCCCGGGGGGAACGGAGTTGGATGTGTGGGTCGATATCCAACTCGGACACCAACTGTTGCTGGGCCTCCCGGTCTTCGATCAGGTAGGCGTAGATGCCCTCGGTCTCATGGCGTTCTACCACGGTGTAATCGCTGCCATTGGTGTGTTGGAACCGATCACCCACTTCCAGAATCAACCGGGTCAGTGGCGCTCTCTCGAGGGCGTAGGTTCGGTCCTCACCGACGGCGGGGAAGTGCAGATTGATGCGTCGACCGTCGACTTCGACCACGACACCCAAACCGAGTTCTACATCCGCATGGCTGACCCAGCGTTGCCCGAGAGCAAATTCAGTCATGAAACCTCGAAGAAAAGTGATTTGCTGTTGCGGCGCGCGGTGTGCAGCAGTTCTTCCACTGGCAAATTTTTAATTTCAGCCACTTTTTCCGCCACCAGGGGCAGGTAGCGTGGCGAGTTGCTGCGACCTCTGTAGGGGACCGGTGTGAGGTAGGGCGCGTCGGTTTCCAGGAGGATTTTCTCTGGTGGGGTAGCGGCGATAACGCTGCGTACATTATCGGCGTTCTTGAACGTGCAAATGCCGTTAAACCCCAGGTAAAACCCCTCTTGCAGGCAGTATTCAGCCAGGGCAAGTGAACTGGTGAAGCTGTGAATCACCCCTTTTTTTCTCAACATCCCTGCGTGGTTGGCTAACACTGCTCGGGTATCGTCATCCGCCTCTCTGGTGTGGATCACTACCGGCAGGTCCAACTCACCGGCCAGCGCCAATTGCTCCTCAAAGGCCTTGATCTGTGCGTCTCTGCTCGAGTGCAGGTAATGATAATCAAGACCGATTTCACCAATCCCCACGATCTTTGGGTGTCGGGCACCGTCGCTGATCGTTTGCCTCAGGGCGTCGTGCCAGTGATCGGCTTCATGGGGATGTATTCCTTGGGTGCCCCAAACTGCTTCGAACCGCCCCACCAAATCCATAACAACGGACAGGTTGTCTGGCGACACGGCGATCGTGATGATTTGGTCGATACCAGCAGCGGTAATGGCGGCGCGTTCGCGCTCCCGGTCAGGGGCCTGAAGGTACTCGAGGGGGCATGGGGTCTCGATGATCGGCGTACTGAATTGGGGAACGGGTCTGGGGGTGCGTTTTGACATGAACAACAATGATGGCCGAGGACAGAATTATGACACTTCCCGGGACCTTTAGAAACTTTCTGTATGTTTTAGCCTCGATGCACTGTTCGCAAGCGCATGCCACGCACGGTATCGATAATCTCGTTCCAAAGCCACTGATGCACGGGGGAAGTTTGCGTCCGGCGATGGGCCACCAGTGCATAGTCAACGTACTGAGCATCTTCATTGGGCAGGGGTAGGGCCACAACGTCCCGGGTTGCGCCGTGGTTGCGCGCGAGATATGCCGGGCACACCAGGGTAAAGTCGGTTTCCCTCAGAACCTCGAGCGCGGTCAGCAGGTGCGATGTTTCCAGCATACCTGAGGGACCGGTATCCGCGCTGCTGTTGGGAAGGGGCGGTAACTCGAGGTCGTTCCGGTCTGACACATACAGGCTGATTGCGGGGAAACGGCCCAGCTCCTCGCGCGTCAGGGTCTGGCCGATGAGTGGGTGGCCTTCCCTGACAAATACCGCCAGGGGCGAGCCTCCAAGGGACTGGTAGCGAAACTCTTCGCTGTAGTCCTGTCGCGTCAGCTGCACCGCAAAATCGAGACCGCCCGCGGCCAGTTCGTCCAGTTGCCCCTCAACCCGCGTGATGGTGCGCAGGCGCAGGCCCGGCGCGGTTTTCTGCAGTCGGGCTATCAGTGGTGGTAACAGGGACAAACCCACATATTCTGAGATGGCAATGGTTATTTCGCCCCTAAAGCTCTGCGGGGAAAAATTGCCGCTCTCGAGCAGGGCTTCCGCAGCGGCCAGTATCTGCGGCAACTCTGCAGCGATCGCCTGGGCCCTGGGGGTGGGTTGTATTCCTCTCTTTGAACGCACAAAGAGCGGGTCATTGAAAGTTTCCCTCAGTCGACCCAGTGTTTTGGACATGGCAGGCTGGGTGATGGACATTCGCCGGGCAGCCCCGGAAACGCTTCTTTCTTCCATCAAAACCTGCATTGAAACCAATAGGTTAAGGTCAATTTTTGATAGTTTTTTTAGTTCCATAACCCCTAGTATGCCATGAAAGCATATTAAAAATAAAAGAAATACATTTGATTTATGTTTAAGCGAGACCATAATTGGTCACATCGGACGTAGCGGTGGTTTGGCCGGAGGCAAGCTCCAAAAACCACCGCCACTCAGGTCCAATCTCTTTTTTGCCCGCGTTATTGCGGGCTTTTTTTTGCCTGCTGGGTTTACACTGATCAGGGCCGCCTCGGGGAGAGACACCATTACTACGCGCCAGTTAGTTGTGTTTTTGGTCGGACTGTTGCCAGCCAGCCAGGGCGTTTTCGCAGCTGAGCCCCAGCCCTGGGGTGTACACCTCCAGTGGCACACACCATCCCCTGTAACGGCAGACTCCGGGGATGTATCCCCACTCCTGATCAGGAGGGCTCTGGAGGCCTCTGCTGAGCAGATTCAGGCGCTCGAGGCCCAGTGGGGACCCTATGCCCCAGAGCTGACCCCCGCTCTGGAGTCCGCGGCCCGTGAGGCTGAGGAATATGGGGAGACGGCGACTGCACTTGAGCTCTACCGGTGGGCATTGCACAGCACTCGTATCAACAAGGGCCTGAGCAGTGTTGATCAAGTGCCACTACTTGAGCCCATCATCGCCCTGCGGCGCGACAGCGGAGACAGCGAAGAATTGGCGAACCAGATCGATTATTTCTATCGCCTGCTGGGCCGTGGCGCCAAACCCTGGACCGATCAGAGGCTGGCGGCTTCCGTGCGCTGGCTGTCAGTGCACAGCGAACTACTGGCCAGTTATTCATGGGGTGGTCGGGAATCAGATGTCCTTTTCGTAATCGACCACGGAGCTGACCTTGTCAGTGAAGTATGTGAAGACCCAGCCTGGGCAGGGCGATGGTGCAAAGAGCTGACATTGTCCGTCCTGAAATTGTATTACCTGCTGGATTATCGAATTGACCCGCTGGTGGTCGACGAGTTTGGTGTAGCCCAGGACCGTTACAACTCGCCCTACCAGCAGAGCATGGACGAGTCACCGGGGGAGTATCGCCTGAGGAGTAGGGAGCGGTCGCTGGGGACAAAAGCCCGGGGCATGCTCGACCGTGCACTAGAACTTATGCCGGATGACGACGAATTGCGCGTCGCCAAAGGGGACTGGTTGTTGAATCACGGGCGTCGCTCACGGGCGCTGTCGATCTACAGAGAATTGCAGGTGACCGGCCGCGTAGACTTTTCAATGCCCCAGCCTACGCCCACCAGTCCGCCGTTGTCTCGCGACACACGACTCAGTGACAGTGTTACCACGGTGGATGTGACCGCCGTGGTAACGGCCAGAGGCGGACTGCGGGATGTTCAAATAACGCAGGTGAGTCAGGATGGGAAACCCGCGGAAGGGTTCGCGCGTCGACAGCTGCGGGAAACCCGATTCCGGCCTGCCCTGGACGCCGCTGGAGAGCCCGTGGACGCTGCCATAGCCTGGCGTATAGACGTGCTGCGCTAGCCGCTTACTGGTTGTTGATGACCAACAGTGCCCCGGTGGCTTTTGCTTTACCCGAGGTGCGCCAGTGCACAAGTTCGCCGCCGTGCCGCGCAATGGTTTTCTCTGCCATCTCGTGGAACGTTGGTCGTTCAGGGTCTGCAATGATGATCTGAGAGACGCCGGCGTTCAGCGCCCGGTCAATCAGCTTACTAACCGGCTTGACCAGTTCGTCCCAAAAGCAGACATCGGCCGCCACCAGCAGATCGAATTCCGCCAGCTCTTTTTTCATCAATTGCTCAAATCGCTTCACGCAGGGAGACGTTGTCACGCCGTTAAGGGTTGCCACGGCATCGAGGTAGGGGAAAACCGCGGGATCGGCGTCCAGTGATACCACCTCGGAACGCAGCTTTTTGGCGCACCAGATGCCCGTGATGCCCCAGCCGCAACCGGCGTCCAAAACTTTGCTGCAGAGTTCGGGCGGGTTCTTATGGAGATAGTCAATGATCAGGAAACTTGATCGCCACAGCTTGGTGCCGTGAATTGCAGGCTCATGGCCGGCTCGCTTAACCTTGCGGATGGCCTTGTGGCTGGCCGTGGGCAGTGTCACGCCACGGAATTTGCGCTCCTTCACGGGCGCTGCACGCTTGGTAACCTTGTCTTTGCTCATAGGGGCTGTACGTCTTCAGCCTGGGGGCCGCGATCGCTCTGCCTGACCACATAGCTGACCTTTTGTCCCTGCTTGATGTTCCGTTTGCTCAGGCCCTCGACATTTCGGTAGTGCACAAACACTTCCGCGCCGTCATCGCCGACGATAAAACCGAAACCTTTTGTGGCATTGAACCACTTGATGCTGCCTGTCTGGTTTTTGGCAGGGGCGGCCTCGCCGGCACCCACTGAGGATGGGGACAGACTGATACCTGCAGCGAATGCGGCAGCAATTGCCAATACAGCAAGGGCCAGGGCAAGGGTGGTACCGGAGAGGGGCAAAAACGTTGTGCCGGCAAAAATGGCGCCGGCCAAAACGGCATTAACGAGCAGCCTGCCGAGCAGGCTGAGTTGGTGTTGATGGGGTGGCATGGGATATCCGGATTACTGCGGCCGGGGGAGTCTAACAAATACTTGCTCGAAGGGGGATCAGCGTTTGTTGACTTCCTCCGCCTGTAAACCCTTGGGCCCTTCCACCAGAGTGAATTCGACCTCTTCGCCCTCGTTCAGGGATCGGTAACCTTCACCCTGAATAGCACGAAAATGGACGAAAATATCTTCGGATTTGTCCGGGATGGTGATGAATCCAAAGCCCTTTGCGTTGTTAAACCACTTTACAACACCGGTTTGACGCTCTGACATACGCCTCTCCTGCTCTTCTTATAAGGCGTTCATAACAGCATCCCAGCCTCAGTGCAATCCCTCAAGGCGAGACAGTTGGGCGGTGATTTTGTCGCAGGCGTCCGATGCAGCTCGCGCTTTCACCCGCTCGTTTTCAACAACCTCAGGGGGGGCACGGTCAGTAAAGTTGGGATTGGCAAGTTTTTGCTGTAGTCGTTCAAGCTCCTTGCGGTGTTTTTGCAAGTCCTTGTTGAGACGGCTTGTTTCTGCTTCTACATCGATAATGCCCGCCATCGGGACCAGTATTTCAAGATGCTCGTACAGCGCTGATAGCGCGGCGGGTGTTTCATCAGCCGCTTCAATGAGTGTTACCGACGCGAGTTTCGCCAGTTTCTGCAGCAACGGTGCGTTGCGCTCCAGGCGCGACCGGTCCGCTTCTGTGGCATTACGGATCAGGATATCCAGTTCCTTACCCGGGCCCAGCTGCGCCTCTCCCCGTATGGTTCGGGTGGCGACAATGACCCCCTGCATCCAGGCCACTTCCGCCTCTGCTTCGGCGTCGTGCCGGTCCGGATCGGCCGCTGGCCAGGGCTGCAGCATGATAGTGGGCCCGCTGACCCCGGCGAGCGGAGCGACCGTCTGCCAGATCTCTTCGGTGATAAAGGGCATCATCGGGTGCAGTAGTCGCAGCGTGCTCTCCAGCACCTGCAACAGGGTGTGGCGTGTGCCAGCCGCATCTGCCGGACTTCGATCCGCATCCCACAGCACCGGCTTGGATAGCTCAAGGTACCAGTCGCAGAATTCATTCCAGACAAAGTCGTACAGCGCCTGGGAGGCAAGGTCAAAACGGTAGTTGGCAATGGCTTGCTCGGTGCTTTCAGCGGCGGCCTGCAGTCTGCTCAGTATCCACCGGTCAGGCAATGACAGCTTCATGGAAGCGACATCGATATCGCTGTCTTGACAGTTTGACAGGACGTAGCGGGCAGCATTCCAGAGCTTGTTGCAGAAGTTGCGATAGCCTTCCATGCGGCCGATATCGAATTTGATGTCCCGCCCCGTTGATGCGAGGGAGTAGAAGGTAAAGCGCAGTGCGTCGGTACCGTAGCCCGGTATGCCCTCGGGGAAGTGCTTGCGGGTTTGCTTGGCGATCCGCTCGGCCATTTTGGGTTGCATCATGCCCGCGGTGCGTTTTGCAACGAGTGCTTCCAGTTCTATGCCGTCTATCAGGTCAATCGGGTCAATAACGTTGCCTTTGGACTTGGACATTTTCTGTCCTTCGCCGTCGCGCACGAGTCCGTGGACATAAACCGTGTGAAAGGGTACTTCGTCGCAGAAATGCAGGGTCATCATGATCATGCGGGCGACCCAGAAAAAGATAATGTCAAAGCCCGTCACCAAGACCGAGGTCGGGTGAAACTTGGACAGATCCTCGGTTTTTTCCGGCCAGCCCAGGGTTGAAAACGTCCACAGCGCAGAAGAAAACCAGGTGTCCAGGACATCCTCGTCCTGGGTAAGCGGCTGATCGTCTGTCAGTTGATGGGCGGACCTGACGGCTGCTTCGTCGGGGCCCACATAGACATTGCCGTTAGCGTCATACCAGGCCGGGATGCGATGCCCCCACCAGAGTTGTCGGCTGATGCACCAATCCTGTATGTCACGCATCCATGCAAAGTAGGTATTTTCCCACTGTTGGGGCACAAATTTGATGGCTCCGCTCTCGACTGCCTCAATCGCCGGTCCGGCCAGTTTTTTCGCATCAACGTACCACTGTGGTGTTAGCCAGGGCTCCACAACCACGCCCGAGCGGTCACCCCTGGGGACTTTCAGTCGGTGCGGTTCGATGCGCTCCAGAAGACCCAATGCCTCAAGGTCATTGACGATTGTGCTGCGTGCTTCGTAGCGGTCCAGTTGCCGATAGGGTTCCGGGGCGGCGTCACTGATGGCCGCGTGCCGGGTGAAGACATTGATCAGTGGCAGGTCATGTCGCAGACCCATTTCATAATCATTGAAGTCGTGGGCAGGCGTAATTTTTACGCAGCCGGTCCCAAATTCGGGGTCTACATAATCATCAGCGATAATGGGAATTTCCCGATCGCAGAGGGGCAGGGCGACGGTTTTGCCAATTAGAGCCTGATAGCGCTCGTCGTCGGGGTGTACCGCCACCGCGGCGTCCCCCAGCATGGTCTCCGGCCTTGTTGTGGCCACGATGAGATGGCCCGAGCCATCGCTCAGCGGATATTTCAGATGCCATAAGTGGCCATCCTCTTCCTCGGACACCACCTCAAGATCAGAAATCGCCGTCAGTAATTTGGGGTCCCAATTCACCAGTCGCTGGCCGCGGTAAATCAAACCCTGGTCATAGAGCTGAATGAAAACCGTCTGCACTGCCTGGGAGAGCCCAGGGTCCATGGTGAATCGCTCACGGCTCCAGTCGGGTGAGGCACCGAGGCGGCGTAACTGGCGTGTAATCGTGCCGCCGGACTGGGCTTTCCAGTCCCAAACCTTCTCAATAAAGGCTTCTCTGCCCAGATCTTGTCTTTTGACGCCATCTGCCTCCAACTGCCTTTCCACGAGCATTTGGGTGGCGATGCCGGCGTGGTCGGTTCCCACCTGCCAGAGGGTGTCGTCGCCCTTCATGCGATGGTAGCGAATGAGCGCATCCATGATGGCTTGTTGAAAGCCGTGACCCATATGCAGGGAGCCAGTGACATTGGGGGGTGGAATCGGGATCGAGAACGCTTTTTCACCGCCCTGTGGCGCGAAATAGCCATTTTCTTCCCAGGTCTGGTACCAGCGGTTTTCTATGCCTGCGGGAGAAAATACTTTATCCATGGTGACTGTCCGGGTTAAATCGTTGTGGAGAGGTTGCTGGGGTTAATTACAGGTCGTGTTTTTGCAGGGGATAGCCGCGTTCCCGGTAAAACCGCCAGGCGTCCCGCATTGCCTCCAGGGCACTCGGATCCTGATTGACGACCTCCGCCACGCGCTGGAATCGGGAAAAAAAAGGCGGGGGAGCCAGCGCGAGATTGATCAGTACATCGTCATGATCAACCGGCTCCTGTCCCCAGCCGACAACTATGTCCCCGGTAAAACCATCACGTACGGTGTGATGGGGGAGAAAGCTAGCGGGTCGCATGGACCAAAGCAGATCGTCCAACTGATCCGCCTCAATCTCTGACTGGGCATTGATGTACAGCTTATGCCCGCGACTGCGTGCTTTTTCCGCCAGCCTGACGGCCACCTCGGTTCGGGTCGAAGGACTGCCAGCGGATACGACATAGAAATCCACCCGTGTCATGACCGAGTCAGCCCGACCGCGCTCTCAAATACTCGACCAACATCGGTACCGGACGACCGGTAGCGCCTTTTGGTGCGCTGCGGAATGCGGTCCCGGCAACATCCAGGTGCGCCCATTTGTACTGCTCTGTAAATCGTGCCAGGAAGCAGGCGGCGGTCACGCTACCGGCTCCGCCAGTACCGATGTTTTGCATGTCAGCGAACTTCGAGTCGAGTTGCTTCTGATATTCCTGCCAGATGGGCATTCGCCAACCGCGGTCCTGGCTGCGTTGGCCGGCGGCGAGCAGCGCCTCAGCCAGATCATCGTCATTGGCAAAAATGCCACTGGCCTCGTGACCCAGGGACACGATGATGGCACCGGTCAGGGTCGCTATATCGACAACCTCCCTGGGCTTGTAGCGTCCAACGTAGGTGAGGGCGTCGCAGAGCACCAGCCGGCCCTCAGCATCGGTGTTCAGAATTTCCACCGTTTGACCACTCATGCTGGTCACCACATCCCCGGGTTTGGTGGCACGGCCGCTGGGCATGTTCTCAGCTGCCGCTACCACGCCAACCACATTGATGGGCAAGTTGAGCTCTGCCACTGCCCTGACCGTACCCAGCACAGAGGCAGCGCCGCCCATGTCAAATTTCATTTCGTCCATCTTGGGGCCCGGCTTCAGCGAAATGCCACCGGTATCGAAGGTTATGCCTTTGCCGACGATGGCGTAGGGCTGTTCCTTGGCCTTGCCACCCTTGTATTCCAGCACAATGAGCTGGGATGGCTCATCGCTGCCATGGCCCACGGAGAGCAGCGAGCCCATACCCAGTTCGCGCATCTTCTTTTCGCCGAGGACGCTGACGCTCAGTTTGGCGTGCTGCCTGCCCAGGCTCCTCGCCTGCTTGGCAAGAAACCTGGGTGTGCAAATGTTGGCGGGAAGATTACCCAACTCCCTGGCGAAATTGATGCCCGATCCGATAGCCATGCCGGAGCTTATCGCTGCTTTGGTTTTGTTGGCGCTGATTGCTGATCCGGCCGCGATGTATACCTTTGCCAGTTTGGGCAGGTTCTTGGGTTTGCTGAGCGTGCGTGTGTAAACATAGTTTGCGTACACAATCTCCGTAGCGACCGCTTCCACCAAGCCGGCAAGTTCCTTTGCATCCAAGCCCAGTCTTTCCAGGCACACTGTGGCTTCCTGGGCCTTACCCGCTGCCAGCACACGACCCACGGTCTCAGCGAATTTTTTCTGTTTGCCATTGTCAAAGTCGTCGGCCTTGCCACATCCAATCAGCAGCATTCGCTTGATCTTTTGGTCGCCTACCAACGCGGCTGAAGTGCCGACGGCGGCGGAGAAGTCGCCAAGGTCCAGAGCTCGAGATACGGTTCCGGATAGCTTTTTGTCCAGTTGGGCCAGGTCGTCGGCTATTGGGGAGTCTTCAAAAACCGGTATCACAAGGCAGGCTGAACTGGCGTCTGCAATACGATCGAGTTTTCTCGAATGGATGGTGATTTGAGGCATGGTTACTCCGGAGTTTGGGAAAACAACAAGGGCCCATAGTGTATGATGAGCGAAGGCCGAACAAAACACGTCAGGCGACAGACGCCCCTCTGGGCCCTCAGGCGATGCGCATTTTCCTCTATTTGACTCGCGATGTCCTCAATCACACCCTGGCGGTGACGCTGGTTCTGTTTCTTGTGGTTTTCAGTGGACGCTTTATTCGCTACCTGGCTGAGGCAGCCGTGGGCAGTCTGACGGCGGATATTCTGTTTCCGGTGATGCTGTTCAGGTTACCCAGCTTCTTTGAACTGATACTTCCACTGGGGCTTTTCCTGGGGATCTTACTTTCCCTGGGCCGGCTGTATGCCGAGAGTGAAATGGTCATTTTAAAAGCCTGTGGCGTCAGCCCGGCTCGGCTGGCGGGATATCTGTTGGTGCCGGGTCTGGCCATAATGCTGCTGGTCGCTTTTCTGGCGTTGTATCTCGCCCCCGAGGGCTCCGCCCGGGCCCAGGCATTACTGGAGAATCCCAGGAATGCCGAGGGTCTGCAGGTGATGGCTGCCGGCCGTTTCAAATCCCAGCGTGGTGGCCGACTGGTGACCTACGCCGAGCGCATTGACGACAGCGGGGTGATGCACAACGTGTTTACCGTTGAACGCCAGGCAGACCGCGAGACAACCAGTGTTACCTATGCCCTGGAGGCCGAAATCGTATCCGACGGCGACAGCGGCAGACGCTACCTGGAGTTGCGTCAGGGCACCCGCTACCGGGGCGTGCCTGGGGACCCGACCTATGAGGCGGTCGCTTTCGAGCGTTATGGGGAGATTATTCCCGAGCAACGGGACGGGCTGCGTGCCAGTACGCGCATAGACGCGGTGCCCACAGCCCAACTCTGGTCCAGTGACGTGCCCAGAGACAGGGCGTCACTATGGTGGCGTCTCTCCCTGCCGCTACTGGTGCCCGTAGGTGTAGTCATAGCCCTGGCTTTGAGTCGCACGGATGCACGTCGTGGGCGCTACGCGAGACTGGGTCCGGCGCTGCTTATCTTCCTTTTTTACTTTCTTGCGCTGACTCAATCCCGTTCTCACATTGAGTCCGGTGGAGGGCTGGGCTTGCTCATTGCCACCCACCTGGGGTTTGCCGGACTGGCGGTGTTGATGCTGTTCTGGGATTCCCTGGGCCCACACCTCAAGGGGCGCCGCAGTGCAGCGGTTTAACAGGTACCTCGCTGCCAATGTTCTCGGGGCGACGTTGGCCGTGCTGGCGGTACTGGTAGGCCTGGATGCCCTGAGTTCGGTGATCGATGAGGTTGATGACCTGTCCGCTGACTATGGTTTCCTGGATGTGTTGGTTTACGTGGGCTTTTCCCTGCCGCGCAGGATTCACGAATATATCCCGTTTGCTGCCCTGATCGGGGGGCTCGTCGGTCTTGGCCGCATGGCCTCAGCCAGCGAACTAACCGTTGCTCAAACCGCTGGTCGGTCCCTGCTGCAACTGGCGGCAGCCACGCTGCAGCCGGCCCTGTTGGTTGCCATTGCTGGCTTCCTGATCGGTGAGTTTGTTTCTCCGGTGTCCGAACAGATGGCTGTAAGCCACAAGGCTCTGGCCCAGGGGGCGGAAAGCAGCTTTACCGGGCAGGGCGGGGTGTGGAACAGGGACGGTAGTACCTTTATTCACGTATCGGCAGTGCAGCGCGGCGGAGTCATTCACGGGGTTCAGCTGCTGACATTTGACGAGCAGCGCCGTTTGACCCACAGCCTTCGCGCCGAGCGCGGTACGTTCATGGGTGACCATTGGCTGCTGGAAAAAGTCCAAAGGACCGAGCTCACCCCAGAGCAGGCCAGCATCGACTCGGTCACCACCCAGGCCTGGTACACAGAAGTCACGCCCCAGCTTTTGGCCCTGGAGGTGGTGGCCCTGGACAGCCTTCCGACCCGCCAACTGTGGCCCTACGCGCGCTACCTGAAGAATCAGGGGTTGATCTATCGTGACGTCGAATTGGCTTTCTGGCGCAAAATGTTTCAGCCCATAGCGGTTGCGGGGCTGGTTCTGGTTGCCATGTCTTTTATTTTTGGGCCCTTGCGCGATGGTAATTTAGGGGCACGGATCTTCGCCGGGGTTATCGTCGGTGTGGTATTTCGCATCTCCCAGGACTTCTTCGGTCCCGCGAGCCTGATCTTCGGTCTGCCGGCGATCCTCGCTGCGTTGGTACCCATAGGGCTGTGCTGGGTTGCGGGCTTCTGGCTGCTGTCCCGCAGGCCCTGACTGCGGACTGTGGCCCGCACTGGCGGTCACTTCTTTTTCGGGACCAGTTGCAACCGGCTTCGTGACAGGCGGTCGTGCCAGCTTCGTCCGTCCACATCCAACAGTGACCACCAGTAGCCCAACCCCAGGGGCAGTAGGCTCAGTAACGCCGCAGCACAGCGCGTCAGGCCCTGACGAACCCCCACCGGTTGACCCTGTTCATCCACCAGTTGGATACGCCAGGCCTGCATGCCCAGTGTCTGGCCACTTTTGCGCCAAAAAAGGATGAAGAAAGCGAAGATCACCATTAATGAGGTGATTTGCATCAACCACGAGGGCACAGCGGGTTCAGTGGCAGAGGCGGTGGGGCCAAAAACGGTGACCAAAACAAAGGCATTGGCCATCAAAAGCGGGGCAACCAGGAACGTGTCGTAAACCATCGCCAGCAAATGCCGCCAAAGGGCGGGTCGATCGGCCATCGGGTGTCAGTCTCCATCCCCTTCGACAAGCTTCAGGTGATCCACATTTGGATTGAGCAGTTCCAGGTCACGCTTCAGATTCGGAATTGGCGCCCCCGCTGGCGCCAAGTCAAAGTTCAGTGCCGTGACCGGGGGTGGCACCTCTTGGCGCGGCTCAACGATCAGTTCGCCCACCTCAGCCATTTCCAACTCACCCACGATTTCGACTTTTTTGGGCTTCGAAGTAGCGATTGCGCCCGTGGGTTCCACGGGCTGATAGTCCAGGGGAGCGCTGGCATCGACACTGACGCTCTCTTGTATTACCGATTCATTACTTAAGGGTTGTGACTCAAAAACCGCCTTGTCGGTGGATTCCAGATAGGGAGATGGTGCAGGCTCCTGGCTCGCCGCTGGGCTCGGGTCGGGCTGACCTCCGGCACGCTGCACGGCAACCTGCAAGCCGGCGGCGGATAAAATTTGGCGAAACTGAAGCGCAGCCGCCTTATTGCAGCCTGCCTTGACCCGCCGTTTTTGTCCGTTCACCAGTTGATCGGCTACGGCTAAATCAAGCTTGAAAACACTGGCCAGTTGGGACACCGCATCTCCGCGCTCATAGCCGGGCAAAATCTCACCGGTAAGAAAGACGTCGAAGGTCGACTCCATCGCAACGTTCCTTGTATCGCTAGTCGCCGGGGTTGGTTTACTGTCTGGAAATGATGGGTCAGTTGCCGACGGTTTGCAATCCGGGAGAGGATGGTAATCTGCCGACATTGCTAACAACGGCAGCGAGGGGTACTGGCATGTCAGTCCAGCAGCAAATTGAAACACGGCTTACTGATAGCCTCGAACCCGAGGTCCTGCAGGTGCGTAACGAAAGTTTTATGCACAATGTGCCCGAGGGTTCGGAGACCCACTTCAAGGTCACCTTGGTGAGCGACCGGTTCAGTTCCCTGCGCAAGGTGCGCCGCCATCAAATGGTCTACGAGGTTCTCAGTACGCTGCTTTCGGGGCCTGTCCACGCCCTTGCCCTGCACCTTTACAGTCCGGAGGAATGGCAGTCCAGCCCCGATGCGCCCGACTCACCCAAGTGTCATGGCGGTGAGAAGTAGCGCTCCAGCTTACTCAAGGGTATGAACATCACCCCCTGATCGCCTCTCTGGGCGGAGACAATGCCCACCAGATTCGCAGCGACCCCTTGTCCACTGATGACCGCGCCACCCGAAGCGCCCTTTGCGAGTCTGCAGTCCGTCTGGGTCCAGTGCGGGCCTATTCCCGTTACATTGCAGGTGGCACTCACCAAAACACGGGCTCCGGTGGTTCCCTCGGTTGCGGGTGATTGAAAACCCAGCATGGTCAAGGCATCGCCGATTGCCGGCGCTGCGAACGACACCGGCAGTGGCTGGAGGGAGGGTAGGATGGGCTTCGAGAGGAAGGTCAGCGCCCAGTCGTCGTGCATGGAGCCGCCGACTTTGCCCAGCCGGAGTGGCTGCCACTGATCGCCAATCAACGCCAGCGGCGGGCGGGTCAGATCCAGACCGCCATCAAAACAGTGCCAGGCAGTCAGGACAGTGCCCCTGTGTCTGTCTACCAGGGTGCCAGAGCATTCTTCCCAGACATGAACAGAGCCCTTTGCGCCCTGTTTCAGAAGGGGCACCCTGATTTGCAGCATGGCTGAGGCCGCTGGGGCGGCTTTGGGTTGCGCCTGCGATGCACCTGCAAACAGGTCCGCGGCGGCGATGAGCGCCAGTAGTTTGATGATCAGAACGGCAACCCGTGCAACGGCTGCAGGTTTGCAGCGGGCAGTGGGGATAAAGAGATCCACGATTCCGGGACGGTGGATGATGACGGGCTGACGGGGGCTTCGGGTCAGGAGAGACACTGCCCCTCCCGCATCAGGCTGAATATGTGCAGCGACGGTGTCCGGGCGGGGTTGTTACCCACACCCGGAATCCGTATCGGTATTTACATCGACGCGTCGGCCAGTTTCTCGAGGCCAATGGCCAGGGCTTCGGTGTATCCCACGACCGCCGTCTCGCCGAGTTCGACACCCTCAAACTTTTACGCGTGCACGCCGCCCATTGTA
>JAAXJC010000036.1:2823-4142 GCA_012270045.1 Luminiphilus sp. | reverse complement strand
AAACCTTACACAGAAGTGTTGAGTGCAGAAGTGATAAATAAATATATTAACTATGATTTTTGGAATCAGCAATAGATGTCAGAAGTAAGGGTCAACAATTTATCAAACGAAAGTCTATCAGGTGGCCCTACGATATCAGGTATCACCACTTTTTCTAGCCCATATTTCTTTGTGCCACCACAGGGAGATACTGCAAGTAGACCACAAGATTGCCCACCAGGATCATTAAGATTTAACACAGATAGTGCGAAGTTAGAATATTATAGAGGAGATACAATAGGTTGGTCAGATATAGAAGCAGAACTTACAGCACCACTAGGAGGAGGAACAGGATCTAATATTGGTCTCGGTCATCGTGGATTCGCTTTTGGTGGTCATGAAGGCCCTAATGGAGCAAATACATATACTGCGGATATAGTTTTTTTTACAATATCAACTTTAGGTGATGCAACTAAATTTGGTGATTTAAATAATGCTAGAGGAAATGGTATTGCTGGATTTGCATCAAGAACAAGAGGAATTGGTGCTGGTGGATATAGTGGTGCTGGCCAGAATATCATTGAATTCATAACAATGTCAAACACAGCAAATGCAACTGATTTTGGTGATTTGACCGGGACTGGAGAGGGGGGAAGCGCTGTTGGGGGGGCAGGAGGTATACCTTATGGACCAGGAGACCGGGGAATATTCCGTTTTGATGAAAAGCCTCAACCACGAGGACCCGGATTTTGGCCCCAGGGATGTTTTGACAGTTTGGCCTCTGAGCAGCATCAATAACGAATTTATCCGGCTATACAGCACAGTCCGCTGGACCGATGAGCCGGGCGATATGGACGCAGCAGAATTTGTGTGGGGCTACGAGAGCGTCGACCTGAAAACCGGTGAAGCCGCCAGCACTATTTTTGGGCCGCTGGAAGTGGCCTTGTTCTCAGGCGCCCGGCGCCCGGGCCACCCCAACGAAATGTACGGGGTGCTTAATTTCCTCAAGGCGTACGACATCAGCACGCAAACGGAATTGCGCTCGATCCCCGTAGAGCATTCGTACTACACCCTAAACTTCACGCGAGACGGCAAAAAGCTGTACCTGTTAGGTGCCGATGCAGACATCGGGGTCTTTGATCCGGAAAGTCTGGAACAACTGGCAGTGATTCCGTTACCCGGCGATGGATCGCTGGCCAACAGCGCGGTCATACAACACTAGGGCAAGCCATGACACTTACGGTAGTGGAAAACAATCTCCACGAAGTTCTCGTGGATGAGCGTCCCCTCCTCTTTCACATTCCCAGCACCGCGATTTTCGAAGCGGATCGCCTGACCAC
>JAAXJC010000036.1:0-2723 GCA_012270045.1 Luminiphilus sp. | reverse complement strand
CCCTCCTCTTTCACATTCCCAGCACCGCGATTTTCGAAGCGGATCGCCTGACCACCGACATACTTCGGGCAGTGCGGGCAGGCGAGCACGACGCCGGCAGCTTGGCAGAGGAACTGGCGGCTGAGCACCCGGCGGGCGATGTGCAGTCGGCGCTGTCCGAGCTCCAGAAACTGTCGCTTGTCAGCGCCGATCAGAGTACCGGGGTCGCGACCTTTGAACCCATCGAGCTCAAACAGATTCCCCTGACAACCGTGGTTCTCAATATCAATACCGGTTGCAACCTCAGCTGCACCTATTGCTACAAAGAAGACCTGGACACCCCCCAAAACCAGCGCAAGATGGAGTTGGACACGGCGGTGCAGAGCATTGAAATGCTGCTCTCTGAATCACCCGACCAGAAGCGCTATAACGTCGTTTTTTTTGGCGGGGAACCACTGTCAAACCTGCCCCTGATCAAGGAGATCATCGCCTACTGCGAGCAACGCTTCGGCGCGCTGGGACGACGGGTAGATTTTTCCCTAACCACCAACGCCACGCTGCTGGATGAAAAAACCGTCGATTACCTCGCGGCGCATAATGTAGGCGTGGCGGTTTCCATTGATGGCCCCAAGGCTTATCACGACCGCAACCGCATTACTGTGGGTGGTAAAGGCACCTACGATACCGTTGAGAAAAAGGTTGGGCTGCTGCTGGCAAAATACCAACACCGCCCGGTCGGCGCTCGGGTCACGCTGACAACGGGCGTCACTGACATTGAGACCATTTGGGACCACCTTTACAACACCCTGGGTTTCGCCGAAGTGGGCTTCGCGCCAGTGACCTCAGGCGACATCGCGGACTACAACCTCAAGCCCGAAGAACTCGGCGAGGTATTCGCTGGCATGAAACGCTTGGGCGAGCGCTATTTAGCGGCGGCGTTGCGCAACGAAAACATAGGCTTTTCCAACCTGCATCAATTGATGACGGACCTGCATGAGGGCAACAACAAAGCCCTGCCCTGCGGCGCCGGTGTGGGCATGGTGGCCGTAGCTCACAGTGGCGGCGTGAATTTGTGCCACCGTTTCACCGGCTCGGATGTACCCTTGCTGGGCAGCGTTGAGACCGGTCTCGACAAGCCGGTGCTCAACGACTTCCTGAACCAACGCCTGGACAAGAGTGAGACCGGCTGCGCGACCTGCCGGATACGAAATCTTTGTGCGGGTGGTTGTTATCACGAAAGCTATGCCCGCTACGGTGATCCCATACACCCCACCTACCATTACTGTGACCTGATGCGGGATTGGATTGATTTCGGCATTGGTGTCTACACCCGCATCATGGCCGAAAACCCGGGCTTCTATGATCGCTTCCTGGCACCACGCCGGGGGAGTTGACAACCATTGACCGGGGCAACCCAGTCCCATGAGCAGCGACGTGAGGGCCTGACCTGGCTGTATGGGTTTCTCTGGCCCGAGCGAGTGGCCATCAGCGGGCTGCTCCTGCTGTCAATGGTGACCACAGCCTTGGTCGTGGCCCAGCCTTGGGTTACCAAGCTGATCATTGATGACGGCCTGCTCGCCGGAGACTTCGAAAAATTAATGGTCTACGCCCTGCTGGGTCTTTCCCTGGGGGTCCTGGCAACCCTGCTCTCAGGTGTGTCTCGAATTGCCCATACCCGCCTATCCGGCAACATCCTGTTCGCCCTGCGGGAGAATGTTTTCAGCCACATTTTGCAGCTGCGCGCTGACTTCTTTGCGGGACAGCGGGTCGGCGACATCAGTTCCCGAATGGACCGGGATGTCGCTGAAATTCAGCGCTTTGCCGTCGACACCCTGTTCTCCAGTTTTTCTGCCGTACTGGGCTTACTGGGTGCCGCAGGAATGATGGTGTTCATCAACTGGCAGCTGTCGGTCATTTTGCTTGCACTGATACCCCTGGAGTTGGCGTTCCTGCGCGTGATGAGACCTCGTGTCGAGCGTAAAAACCGGGAGTTTCGCGAGAAGTCTGCCGATATCTCGGCGTTTTTCGCCGAGAAACTTCCTGCCGTTAAGACTATCCAAAGCGCTTCTGCCCAGAAGCGGGAGGCCTCTGGTCTAGCCCGACTGACTCGGAATCTGCTGCGCAGTTTATTGGGCTTACAGAAAACTGAATTTGTCACTTCGGCAGTGCCCGCCATTATGGTCTCCAGCGCCCGGGCAGCGGTATTTCTGGTCGGCGGCTACTGGGTTATTGAGGGAGACCTGCAGGTAGGGTCGCTGATTGCGTTCACCGCCTATGTCGGTATGGCGGTTGGCCCGGTGCAATCCCTCCTTGGCATCTACCTGGCCTGGCAGCGACTGCGGGTCAGCCTTGATCGGGTAAACTTTCTTCGCCAGCAGCCCATCCCCGAGGCTGAACGCTCCGGTGGCGAGGTCCCGGCAGAGACGCCGGGTAACCTAGAGGTACGGGGGCTGACCTTTGGCTTCCCGGGCCGGGACGATCTGTACAGCGAACTGTCTTTCAGCCTCGCCCAGGGGCAGAAATGGGTGCTGATCGGCGACTCGGGAGCCGGTAAAAGTACCCTGCTGGATTTGCTGGTGGGGCACCTGGAGCCACAGGCTGGCAAGATACTGCTCGGGGGGATTGACCAGGGCGACAGCAAGCCCTCCAGTTGGCGACAGCGGTTTGGCATCCTGCCCCAGGAGCCCGTGATATTCCGGGGCACCTTTCGGGACAATCTGTGCTACGCCGCCACTGACGTCAGT
>JAAXJC010000224.1:1003-4198 GCA_012270045.1 Luminiphilus sp. | reverse complement strand
ATGGCTCGGTGGCAGAGTGGTGATGCAGCGGATTGCAAATCCGTCTACGCCGGTTCGATTCCGACCCGAGCCTCCATTTTATAAATAAAAACAATGGGTTAAGAGTTTGGGGCGTAATTAGGGCGTAACCTAGGGATGTTTAGGCCTCGATCGCTAGTCCCCAATCGCTTGGCCAAAAAGTCATTTCCTTCCTTGCGCCTATTGGTCAGCCCCGTTAGCGCACCGTGGGGCTAGGCGGCAGGGGGCGGGACAACAGTCCGCTGTGCCCGAGCAGTCTCTGTGGTTGTTCCTTGAATCGAGGATTTGACTCAGTTCGTTTCGAGTCTTGCTTTGAGATTTTTGTTGCCTGCCTTGTATAGCAGTCTTGCTGGCGTAGGGTCCCAGAAGAGGACATAGAGCCCCGTGTAGTACTCATACTGAGTAACCTTCGTCCCTTCTGGTACGGCTTCCAAGTGCCAATTGTGGTCGTAAGTGAGGATGACGGGATAACCCCCGCTTTGATGCATCCACTCATTAGGCACGAAGTCCTCAACTGAAACTTCTACGGGTGTTGGGTTCTCACCCATCTTGAGCTGAAGCGTAAGGGTGTTGCCTTCAGCGAAAGTGCCTTCGTAATCAACGAAAATCGGATTCCAATCCCCATAGGTCGCTGGGTTGGTTATTACCGACCAAACCTCCTTTTGAGAGGCATTGATCACGATCTCGGCACGAACTGATTTTTTTATAAGCAGCCCGGTTGTAGCCAACAGAGCCACGACAACTAGTCCGCTGATAAACCATTTCTTCATTTCGTCTCCGCGCATTACGGGTTCTACCCCACCTGGAGCGACCCGGCCTCCAGCCTTTCCGGCCGAAATTTTCTGGGTGAGCGGACTAGGCGTCCAATTTACAGCCGTTGGCACGATCTGCACAGCACCTGCAGTGAGTGCATAGCACTATATCTCTGTCAGGGACGGCCCCGGGGGTAGGATGCCCACTTCGCAGGGGATCGGTTGTCTAATTCGACGCCTTCCAAGGCTTGATTCTGGGGCTGCCGGTCCAAGCGTAGAGCAGCAGCCAGATGGCCGGCGACAGGCCGAAAAACCATAAGACTGAGCCCCCTGGCAGGGTGTCCAGAGCATTCAAATGTCCGTTGACGAGCAGCGAATACCACCCTTCGTTTTCACTCATGCCGCATTTGCTACACAGGATCAGTGCGATCGGGAAATTCACAACCATGGCCGCATTTAAAAAAGCCAGCCAGGACAGTGCCGTTGTCAGCGCTTCTTTCAGCATTCATGCCACCTGAAATTTGACACTCACTACCTGCCTCGATTTGCCTGAGACAACTACACAGACCTCACTGAAGCTACGTGGGGTTCTTCGAGTGGATTGGGGAGCCCGCGCAGCGCCCGCTAACTCCCTACCCTTTGGGGGTATGGTCGACAGCGCCGGCAGCTAACTACCATCGCAACGAAATCATGGAGGATTATTTATGGCAGATCAAATGAAATACCTGCTTGTTACCGTTGCCCTGTGTCTTCTGGCAGGGTGCGGAAAACCCGAAGCCAACAAAGCTGCGGCAGCCAAACCTGCATCGGAAAAGAACACCTATGAAAATCTGGTTTCATCGATTACAGAAGGACAGGCTCCCTCGTTTGAATCAGAATAGGCCAAAGAATATGGCGCGGAGGTTTGTAGAGCCATGGCCCATGCCGAGCCCTATGGAGCCGCGTCGCGGAGGGCAGTCATGCAGGACTATGGGTTCAGTGATCAGATGATCGATTCCTTGGAACAATACAAGAATCTTGAGCGATTGGTGCCATTGCCCGAGGATGCTGATGCCAACGATCGCCTCATTGAGTCCTGTGGCAGCAGATTGGTTATGCAGATTACAGTGGAAGCTCAATGAGGGTCTGGACATCAAGGCAGATTCCTTACGCGCCCAGGAGCCGGACGTTTCAGGGTTGACGTGAAGACCGTTTAGCGGCAACAGAATTCCAACCACACAATTGCTTATTGCGGCGGAGCAATGAAGATATCCAGCGGCAGTACTGCTGTGACCCCGACGTTTGGGGTGTCCACCAGTTGGCTGATACGCAAGTCCACAGCGACACTGGCGATCACGTAAGCCTGGTTACGGCTGTAACCGTACGTCGCCACGATGTAGTCGATGATGCCTTCAACAGCATTGCGCGCTGCCAGGTCAAGGTCATTGGACAGATTTTCCAGGTCATCGCTGACCCCGGAGCCGAGGTATTGCATGGTCGGGTAGCTGGCACCGGCGCCTTTCAGTGGCAGGCCGGTGACTGCGTAAAAGCGCTGGGAGGGGATATCCAGCAGGGAGGCATCGCCCTCGTAATGAGGGCCCGTGGCCAGTGAGGCATGTCCCTTGATCAGTTCAGTGGTTACGGTGATATCCGCGGACATTTCAATAGCGGTACCCGATACCTCACCATCCCCCTGGGCGTAGTGCGGGTCACCTACGGTCAACCCGCAGCCCGCCACCTGACAGGGCAGATAAACCGAGACGCCTACGCCCAGGTGGCGGATGTCCATGTTGCCGCCTTGTTCTCGGGGCGGAATGGTGCGCAGGCAGTCAGCTGCAGCCGCACCCTCGGGGCCGCACAGTGACACGGGCAGGGCGGCGTCGGGGGTGGGCAGCAAAACCATACCCCCAGCTTCATGGAGTTGGCGTTCCCGCGCCAGCATCGCCTGTTGCTGATCGGGCCCCGGCAGGGTGGCGATGATCCCCGGAAAACTCCGGTTGGGAATACGAATACCGGGCACGTCGGTACTGGTGGCATAGGTATCCGTCAGATCCCACACGGCCACGAAACTGCCTTCCACCAGGTCGCCTATGAAGCCGCTACCGCCGCCGAAGGTGTAGCCGTACTGGCCGACCTCTATGGCCGAGATGGTCACTTTCAGGGTATCGCCGGCCTCCGCGCCCTCTATGTAGACCGGCCCGGCCATGGGGTGCACCACGTTGAAGTTGGCTTCCAGCGTCTGGAAACGCTGGGAGTTCCACTCCTGTGGAGCGGCGGCTTGCTGGTCGACGCTACCCAGGACATCCATGGCGTCCCGGGCTTTGAACACGAGGGTCTGGCCCGGTTGGGCGCGCTTGGGCATCGGGATATCGTGATGAAAGCGGTTGATGCAGTCGGCATCGCTGCTGCAGTTTTCCCCTTGCCCTCCCACGACAAGGGCTGTGGG
>JAAXJC010000224.1:0-993 GCA_012270045.1 Luminiphilus sp. | reverse complement strand
CCCGCCCCCAGCACTCCCAGGGCGAACGGCGGAAGGTATCCCAACCAATACTTTAACATCTTTGTTCTGGCTGCATTCCGCGGGTCAGGTGTGTTGAGCTTATTACAGCTTTGCCGATCACGGGAAAATCACTGCGCATCAGTGTTAGTACTCAACGCCCCTTAATCCGCATCTTTTCTGGTGGCTGCGTTTGAACCAGCAGGTCCGATAGCGGGCAGAGATCACAGGTCCGGAAGCGGGAATGGGCCAGCGGGATACTTGTTTTCATGGGGGCGCCTGTGGCCGCAGGTACCGCGCAGGGTAATGATGGCCTTTGGCGCGTCTCGTCCGGCGGGAGACGTGCTTTATGGCTTGTTTTCAGGCCGGTTTGGCCTCAGGGTAAACCAAGAAAAGTGGGTGTATTTTTATGAATGATGGTAGTGACAACAACAGGCTTTTCGCTGGGGTGAGGGGCCGGGCAGCCGGTCTCGTCCTCGGGCTGACCTTATCCCTCCCCGGGGCCATGGCAGGCGATTGGGTTCCTGTTGCCGAGGAGCCCAGACACCGGCCGGTATTTGAGAATGAACAGGCCATCATCCTTGACGTTAATTTGCCGCCGGGCTACGTCAGTCTGTACCACGAACACCGGATTGACCTGCTCTACGTGACGATCTCGGGCACCCAGGTTTGGGCCCAGCCCCTGAATGGGCAGCGCATGCATGCGGATGTGGCCACCGGTGACCTTCGCTTCAGTTCCGACAACCACGACCTGCCTCATATCCATCAGGTGGGCAACGTCGGGACACGTCCTTTCCATATCATAGGAATTGGCCGAAAAGGGTCTGTGCAACCAGAGTCCGGCACCGTCGCCATCGAGGGCGACACGGAGGGCCTTACCCTTGATCAGCAGAAGTCCCAGGCAAGCGTCTATCGCATTCGCCTGGCACCGGGGGAGAAAACCGGTGAGCACCGACACAATCTGCCCCACGCCCATGTTTTCCTGACCGATGGGAC
>JAAXJC010000211.1:6747-21197 GCA_012270045.1 Luminiphilus sp. | reverse complement strand
AGGGTTTCTCGCCAGCTTTTGCCCATTGAGACGATACCCCAGCGGGGTTGTTCCGCTCGATGGCTGATGCGGTTCATGCCATTGGCCCGGGCAAAGGCAATGGCAGCGGGCAACCGGTATTGCTTTATGCGGGCCTCTTGCAAATAGACCGAGTCTTCAAGAAAGGCATTGACGCCCTCAGGAGGGAAGTCGAACTCGGGTAATCGCACCGGCACGCGATGGATATCGGCGTCTACTGTTGCGGATGTTTCGATGGTCTCGGGGAGTAATTTAAAACCGATCCAGGCACCGCAGAACCGGGACAGGGCATAACCCAGTAACCCCAGATCCAAAACCTCCTGAATGTCGGCGGGGTAGACCACCGGCATGAACATGTCCTGGAATAGCAGTTCCGAACTGTAATTGTTGATGGTGGAGGTCATATTGTGGTCATCGCCCACGCAGACCAGCACGCCGCCGTTACGATCGGCGCCGTGCCAGTTGCCTTGGCGCAAGCCGTCGACGGTTTGGTCCAGCCCGGGCCCTTTGCCATACCACATGCCAAATACACCGTCGAAGGTGCTGTCGTTGTAGTAGTTGGTTTGCTGCGTACCCCACACCGAAGTCATGGCCAGGTTTTCGTTGATGCCGGGCCAGAAGGTGATGTGGTTGTCTGGCAGCAGTTTGCCCGCGCGCCAGAGCTCTTCATCAATGGCTGTCATGGGTGAGCCGCGGTAACCCGAAACAAAACCCGCTGTGTTGAGGCCTTGGGCAGCGTCCCTCGCCCGCTGCATCAGCAGCAGGCGCACCATGGCCTGGCTGCCCCTGAGGTGGATGCGCCCCTCAAGCTGTGTGTAGCGGTCTGTCAGGGAAACTTTGTGCTTTGGCATGTCGGGCCGACCGAAATTTAACTCTGCGAAATCACCCTACACACTGGATTTTTCTGCGGCGTGTCAAATTCGGCAAAGCGATGATCAACCCCGGACAAACGGGTTGTGCCTTGCAGGACTGGCCGCCACTGTGATTCCAATTTGACGGGAGGCGACATCATGGGACCGTTGGCTGGAATCCGAGTGGTGGAAATGGCGGGACTGGGTGCCGGACCAATGTGCGGAATGATGCTGGCCGATCTGGGTGCGGAGGTGTTGGTGGTCCGCAGGCCCGGTGCGCAACCGCTGGAGGCGGTTTTGCATGTGGCTGAGGTTGACCCCCTTGAGCGGGGCAAAATTGAAATTCGGCTGGATATCAAGGCCGCAGGCGATCGGGATTTGTTGCTCGAGGTCATTGAGCGATCAGATGTTCTGCTCGAGTCGTTTCGTCCGGGGGTCATGGAGCGTTTGGGTCTGGGTCCTGATATCTGCGCACAACGTAATCCCCGGCTGGTTTATGCACGTCTCACGGGTTGGGGCCAGGACGGGCCCTGGGCCCAGGCGGCGGGCCACGACCCAAATTACGTCGCAGCCACGGGTGTGTTGTTCCATTCTGGACGAGCCGATTCCGCGCCCATGGCGCCACCCACACTGCTGGCAGATGCCGCTGGGGGCGCAGCACTCCTCACAGCCGCGATCAGCAGTGCGCTGGTCCATGCAGTACGGCAGGGGGAGGGGCAAGTCATAGATGCCGCCATAGCTGAGGGCACTTCCTATCTGTCGACCTACGCCCAAAGCTTCTACCAGGCGGGACATCTGACCGATATCCGTGAGGGCGACTGGCTTGATGGCGCCGCACCGTGGAATACCGTTTATGAAACCGTTGATGGGAAGTTCATGGCTGTGGCGGCGGTCGAACCTGCTTTTTACCGCTTGTTATTACAACTGCTGTCGCTTCATGACCATCCTCTATTTGAGGATGCCAACCAATGGCTCCGGGACCGGTGGCCTGCCCAGCAGGCGCGACTCGCCGACATATTTGGGAGCCGCGACCGGGCGCATTGGACGGCGGTTTTTGCCGGTAAGGACGCCTGCGTTAGCCCCCTACTCAGTTACGGTGAGAGCGCTGAACACCCCCAATTCAAGGCTCGGTCCGCACATATGACCATGGGTAACCAGGTTTTTCCGGCGCCGGCTCCACGTTTCAGCGTGACGCCCTTCGAGCATCCAACCTCGGCGGCCACCAGCACGTCCGCTGAGGCATTGTTTGAGGGTATGGGCATACCCGCGAGTGCAGTCAAAGGCTCCAGTCTTGGCACCTGAGGGAGGGTGGCTGAGCGCAGATGTTGGATGGTGTATTTCCAAACGACAGCTTGTCTTCCGAAATTGACATGGTTCGATCAGGGAGCGGCTTAATAGGATTGGACTTCAATGGGGGCCAATGCGCTCACTCACGCCCGCCAAAACCCGAGTGACCTGAGGACGGACGATATGAAAGCAATAATGAAAAAAACACTGATCATCCGCGCCGTTGCGGCTGCTGTCGCGGGGACCGTCAGTCTCCCTTTGGCTGCCCAGCAGCTGGAGGAAGTACTGGTTACAGCGACCAAGCGGTCGGAAAGCCTTCAGGATGTGCCGATGTCAATATCTGTGATGTCTGGTCGTCAAATACAGAACCTGGCGATCGACAACCTCGGTGAGTTGTCATCCATGATCCCCAATTTCACGGTCAGTGACACCTTGACTGTCAGCCAAATCACCATGCGCGGTGTCGGTTCGGGGGAGGATCGGGGTTTTGAAACCCCAATTGCCACCTTCAAAGATGGCGTCTACTTGCCCAGGAATCGTCAATCCAGGTCGCCTTTCTTTGACCTTGATCGTGTAGAGGTACTGCGTGGCCCCCAGGCTGTGCTGTTTGGACTGAATTCGACCGCCGGCGCAATCAGTTTTCACGGTAAGGTCAATCGTCCGGGGGACGAGTTTGAATTGACTCTTACCGGTGAGTACGAGACCGAGTACAGCGGGACGCGCCTGCGCGCCGTTGCCGGCGGCTCCATTGGTAACTCACTGGGCTGGCGTCTCGCGGCGGAAACCCTCGATAGCGGCGACGGGTGGCTTGCAAATGATATTGCAGGAGATGCCGGCGAAATGGAGCACGATATTCTCCGTGCTTCCCTGGTGTGGCAACCCAGCGACAATTTTGAGGCAACCTTTCGCTGGGAGCACAGTGATGCCTCACAGGAGGGCCAGACAACCGAGATAGTCAATGGCAACCTGAACTTACCGGGCGATGCGGGTACACCGGGTGGATATGAAGCGAGGATTGCCCAGTACAACGCCTTGGCTGGGGCCTTTGGCTACGTGCCCTTTGATGACGGAGGCGAGAACTCGGTCTTTGATTTCCGGGGCACTGCTGCTGAGGACGTGGCCTTCCAGAGAATGCATGAGGCTATTGACGGCGGCAATTACCGGGATGCGCTCGGTGCTGATCAGGAAATCGACAATGCCAGCCTGAACTTCCAGTGGCAGTTGGGTGACTACACGCTTTCTGGGGTGCTGGGGTACTCCGATTACTTCTATGATGCGGCAGTCAATATTTCTGGCACTACTGAAGTGTTCTACTTCGGCACCAATTACGAGGAATACGAGCAGACCAGCGGCGAAATAAGGCTCGCTTCGCCGACCGGGCAGGCCCTGGAGTGGATCGTGGGCATGTATTATCACGACGCTGACCTGTTCACCGATCAGCCCAATACCTTTGATGTCGGCAAATTTTATGGCACGTTCCTTGGCTTGCCCGAGGAGTTGGTAGTGGCGCAGCTACTGGGGGCACCGCTACTTGAGCTTGGCGGAGCAGACCTCAGACAGAACACGAAGTTGTTCTCCCCCTTCGTCTCGGCTACCTGGAACATCACTGACCAGTTCAGGCTCACAGGCGGTTTGCGGTATTCAGATGAAGAAAAGGATTACCAGCGGCAGGGTTCGACGCCGGGTTCACAGGTGCACCTTAAGCTCCCTGACGGCTCCCTGGGCCCCGGTCTTGGCTTTTCTATTCTCAATGCCAATGGCGCGGCGGTGGGTGCTACTAATGGCTCGCTGAGTTCCACAAATACGATGCCCGAGGTCGCCGTTGAATGGGACCTGACCGAAAATATCATGCTGTTTGGTCGATATGCAGAAAGTGCCAAATCGGGCGGTATAGCGACGGCAGGTTCGGTGGGTGCGGACGGCTTGATCTACGACGATGAAACAGCGGAATCCTTTGAAATTGGCATGAAAGGCAGCTTCCTTGACGGCCGTGCTGAACTGAACGTTGTGGCCTTTACCACCGAGTACCAGGACCTTCAGGTCAAGAGCAGCTCCGTGACTGACGCCGGTATTCTTACCGTGATTGGGAACGCCGCTGAGGCGACAGCAGATGGGGTGGAAATCGATGGTCGCTGGCTGCTCGCTGACTGGCTGACCATGGGCGGCAGTCTGGCATTCCTGGATGCTTCCTACGACAGTTATGACGGCGCCGACTGCAACCGCTCGCGCTCTTTCCCGACTACTGCAGCGGGCTGTGACCTCAGCGGTGGTCAATTGCCCTTTGCCGCGGACTATAGCGGCAACATATATGCGGATCTTGAGGTACCCATCACTGCGGGCATGAAGCTCGTTGGCAATGTAACGGTCTCATTCAGCGATTCCTACCCTGTTCAGGGATCCCTGGAACCTACCCTGATCCAGGATTCATGGACCAAGGTGGCAGGCAGGGTCGGGGTTGCTGCAATGGACGATCGCTGGAGTCTCGTAGTGTTGGGGAAAAACCTGACGGACGAAAAAATCTGGGCTGGGGGACAGCCGCTGTTCGGCTATGACATGGTGTACCCCACCATGCCCCGCACGGTCACGGTTCAGGGCACGTTCCGGTTCTAGGTTTGTGCTGGCGCCAACGGGAAGGGCCGCTTCATGCGGCCTTTTCTTTGGTTGCCGAATCGATTTGCAACTGAGGTGCATTAATGGATTTTCAGCTTTCCGAGCAGCAGCAGCTGCTGCTAGACGGGTTCAGAAAGTTTCTGAATCAGGAAGCCAAACCACTGGTAAAGCGTTACCGGGATCAGTTGATACCAGTCTCCGAGATGAGATCCATGCAGCGGGCGATGCAGGACTTTGGTGTGGGCACTGGTGTGCTGGAGGAGCGTTTAGGCGGTATGGGCGTCGATGCCGTAACCACCGGCCTCTTACAGTTTGAGCTGTCCCGCTGTTCCCCAGATTTGGCTGTCACCGCCCTGATTCAGAATATTATTGGCAAGTTAATCCAATACGTCCCTGAACCCATGAGACAAAGCTACCTAGATGATGTGCTGTCGGTGCAACGATTTGGCTGTGTCGGCATGTCTGAGCCAGATGCGGGTTCGCAAATCACGGCTGTAAGGTGTCGCGCGGTGGAGGATGGCGACGATTACGTCATCAATGGCGAAAAAATGTGGATATCCAATGGTGGGTACTCTGATTTTATTTTTCTGCTCGCTCGTTTCAATGATGACCCGGTAGGTGGACTTGGATTAATTCTCGTGGACAGGGACCACGGCTATCGCACCTCTGATATTTCCAAAATGGGCCTCAACAGTCAGTCTACTGCGCAAGTATCCTTTCAGGATGTTCGGGTACCCAAAAGCAACTTGATGGTTGCCCCCGGAGCGGCCATGAAAACCCTGCTCATTTCCCTTGGGGGATCTCGGCCCCTGGTCAGTTTGATGGCTCTCGGTGTGGCGCAGGCGGCATTGGATGAATCGATACGCTACTCCCAGGATCGCCGACAACACGGTAAGCCTATTGCGGGCCATCAATTGATTTCAGCGAAAATAGGGGAGATGGCAACGAAGGTCGAGGCGGGCAAGCTGCTGGCTTTGAAGACACTGTCCCTCGTTGACCAGGGGGAGCGTGCAGATATTAGTGCTGCGATGTCAAAGTGGTTCGGTACTCAGATGGCCTGCGATGTCGTCAGCGAAGCAATGCAGATTCATGGGGGTAACGGCATTACCACCGAGTATCCCATAGAGTATATGTATCGCGCAGTCAGGCCCTTTATGGTGACAGAGGGAACCAATGAGATTCAAAAGCTCTCCATCGGTCGTGCGCTCACCGGCATTGATGCCTTTGGATAGCATATGGCGTCCCTAACCGAGACCCAGTCCATGATAATTGCCACTGCCGAGGCGGTGGCAGAGCAGTTTGGGCCCGATTACTGGCGCGAGCATGATGAAAGGGAAGCTTATCCCGAGGACTTTATTACAGCCCTTGCCGAGCATGGATTCTTCGGGCTGACAGTGCCCGAGCCTTTGGGTGGCAGCGGTCAGGGTCTGGTCGAATTGGTGCTGGTGATGGAGGCCTTGTGTCGCGGGGGCGGCGGAGGTGGTCCGGCGTTGGGGTATTTGTTTGGCCTCCTTGGGACCATGACACTCTCGCACGCTGCAAAAACTGAGCATCAGCTGGAGAATTTAAAAGCGCTGGCCAGTGGCGAAAGGTTGTGCGCGTTCGCCCTCTCTGAGCCCGATGCCGGCACCAATTCGTTCAATATCAGCACTACCGCGGTTGAACGAGGGGACGACTACGTCATTAACGGCGCCAAGTGGTTTATAACCAATCTGCAGCACTCACAGCGTCTTTTATTGGTAACCCAAACACGGCAGCTGGAGAGCAGCGAATCCTGCGGATTGAGTTTGTTTCTGGTGGATTTGCCCAGCGAGGCTTTGTCTTTTTCGCCGACTCCCAAGCACGGCTTTAATTATTATAAATCCAACCAACTTTTCATCGATAATCTGGTGGTTCCCAAGTCATCGATGATTGGCGAGCCCGGTAAAGGCTTCGCCAGTCTGGCGCCCACACTGAATGCAGAGCGACTGCTGGTGGCCGCCGGAGCTGTGGGTACAGCGAGACTGGCACTGCAGGCGGCGGTCAATTATGCCAAAGAGCGTGAAGTGTTTCGCGGACCCATTGGCGGTCACCAGGCAATACAACACCCCCTTGCGGCGGCCCATGCCAAATTGGAGGCCGCCTGGTTGACTGTTCTCGAGGCGGCATCATTGGATGATGAAGGAACGCGTCCGGAGCGCGCAGCGGGCATGGCCAACGTGGCGAAATACGTCGCAGTGGAGGCGGCCATCGACGCCTGTTACCAGTCACTGCAGACCTATGGGGGGGCCGGTTATGCACGGGAATACCATCAGGAGCGCTGGTGGCGTGAGGTGCAGCTGTTCCGCCTCGCACCGCTTACCCAACAGATGACCCTGAACTTTATAGGCCAGCACGTTCTGGGGCTGCCGAAATCCTACTAGCGAAATAAAAATAGGGGGGCCTACCATGGTTCAGGAAGCGCGACGCATGCAAGGCTATGGTTCCGACTTCATTAAGGAGATGTTCGCTGCCGCCAAGAATCCGGACATGATCTCCTTCGCTGGGGGTGCGCCTGCTCCAGAGCTCTACGCCTTGGACGCTTTCCGCGCTGCGTCAGACAAGGCATTCCAGGTTCACGACAGAGCCATAATGGCCTATGACGGCGCTTATGGGGTCGCGGCACTAAGGGAGTTCATTGCGTCCCGGTGGATGACCCGTACGGGAGTGCATGTCACCGCTGATGATATTCTCATACTGAGCGGCTCCCAACAGGGCATTGATTATGCAGCGCGCCTGTATCTGGATGAGGGTGATACGGTCATTGTTGAGCACCCGTCTTACCTTGGGGCGCTAAATACATTCAGCGCATTGCGCGCCAAGTACGTGTCGGTAGCAACCGATGCGGAAGGCATGCGGATGGATGCGCTGGAAGCGGCGTTGATTGCCCATCCCGAGGCCAAACTGATCTACACGGTGCCTGATTTTCAGAATCCAACGGGCATCACGCTGGCCGCTGATCGACGCCTTAGAATGGTTGAGCTGGCCGAGCAATACGACGTCATGATCATAGAGGACAGTCCCTACTTCGAAATTCGCTTCGAGGGAGAGTTCATCCCCTCGATCAAGAGTTACGATAAAAGTGATCGTGTGATTTATCTCGGATCATTTTCCAAAACCTTGTGCCCGGGCATTCGCCTCGGTTGGGTGGTGGCAAGCAAGGCAGTGATTGAGCGGTACCGCGTGCTCAAGGAAGCCACCGATTTTCAGGCCGGCACGGTCGCCCAATACCAGGCCGCCACGTTTCTGGCGGACTTTGACCTCGATCAGCACCTCGTGACGTCCCGCAATGTTTACCGAGGGCGTCGCGACGCTGCTTTTGCCGCAATTGAGCAAACGTTCCCCGACGATGTCAGTTTCACCCGCCCAGAGGGTGGTTACTTCATCTGGGTGGAGGCCCCCGGTATCAATGCCACTGAAATGGTTGTGTACGCCATGAATGAGATTGGCGTTGCCTATGTGCCGGGGGAGTCGTTCTACGCCAGCGAGCCGCGGCTCGATACGCTTAGACTGAGTTACTCGCAGATGACGGAAGACAAAATTGGTGAGGGTATCGGGCGGCTGGGCAGGTTGTTGAAGGAAGCCAGGCCCTAAGCTGGCCTCATGATGACTACGGGAGTGGCAAGCAAATGACACAGCTCACCCAGAGTTATTACTGTGGTGCGTCGACATCGCAGATCATCTACGAAACCATCGGAAACTATTTCGATCGAACCTGCCACGCCCATCCGGACACGGATGCGCTGGTGGTGCGGCATCAGAATGTCCGGTGGTCCTACAAAGTGTTGCAGCAGCACGTGAATCAACTGGCCGCAGGGCTTCTGGCGCTGGGGGTTGAGCCTGGCGATCGCGTGGGAATCTGGGGGCCCAACAGCGTCGAGTGGGTCATGGTGCAACTGGCTACAGCCAAGGTCGGCGCCATTATGGTCTGTATCAACCCGGCGTACCGAACTTACGAGCTTGAGTATGCACTCAACAAGGTTGAGTGCGGCACGCTCATTACGGCCGAAAGTTTCAAGACCAGTGACTATCTGGGCATGTTGCAAACCTTGGCCCCTGAACTGGCCAGTTGCGAGCCCTGTGCACTTCAATCCCAGACACTGCCTCATCTCAGAAGGGTGATCCGCATGGGTGGCGATTTGACCCCGGGGATGCTCAATTTCAACGATGTGTGTGAGATGGGAACGGACATGCACCACGCCCGTCTTGCTGAGCTGGCTGGAGAGTTAAGGCCGGATGATGCCATCAACATCCAATTTACCAGCGGTACAACGGGCAATCCAAAGGGGGCAACCCTGTCCCACTGCAACATCCTCAATAACGGCTACCTGACGGGTGCCGCGATGCACCTGACGCCACAGGACAGATTGTGTATACCGGTGCCGCTCTACCATTGCTTTGGCATGGTGCTGTCGGTGCTGGCCTGTGTGGCCCATGGCTCTACCATGGTTTTTCCCGGAGAGGCCTTTGATCCCCTGGATACGCTGGCAACCGTTCAGGAAGAGCGATGCACGGCACTCCACGGCGTGCCGACCATGTTCATCATGGAACTGGATCATCCCGAGTTCTCGACCTTTGATTTGTCCAGTCTGCGAACGGGCATCATGGCCGGAGCGCCCTGCCCGGTTGAGGTCATGCGGCGCCTGATCGCTGAGATGCATATGAAGGACATCCTGATCGGTTACGGACAAACCGAGGTGAGCCCGATAAACAATATGACCCTGCCCGACGATTCCCTGGAACGCAGAACCGAAACCGTGGGCCGCGCGGTGCCCTGGGTTGAGATCAAAGTTATTGACGAGTCGAATCGTGTGGTCCCGATTGGTGAAAAAGGGGAGATCTGTACCCGCGGCTACTCGGTTATGCAGGGCTATTGGAATGACCCGGAGCGAACGGCCGAGACCATTGACGCCGGTGGCTGGCTGCATTCGGGTGATCTGGCGGTCATGGACCAGGATGGTTACGTGCAGATTGTGGGCCGAATCAAAGACATGATTATCAGGGGAGGGGAGAACATTTATCCCAGAGAGATAGAGGAATTTCTCTATCAGCACCCCGCGATCTCCGAGGTGCAGGTATTCGGTGTTCCGGATGAAAAAATGGGCGAGGAAGTTTGTGCCTGGATTCAGTTAAACCCGGGCCACCAGCTCTCAGCGGATGACGTCAAAGCGTTTTGCCAGGACAAAATCACCCACTTCAAAATCCCGCGCTATATCGACTTTGTGGACGAGTATCCGATGACGGTGACGGGGAAGATTCAGAAATTTGTGATGCGGGATACCATGTCAGAGCGGCTGCAGGGCGCGTCCAGCTAGCCCTATCAGGAGCGGGGGGACGTAAATGAAAATATTTGCCATGCTGGCCTTGGTGTCGGCGGCCACAGTCGCCGGTGTTGCTGTAGCCGAGCAGGATGTCCGGCGCGTCGTCATTCAAAATACAGCTGTATTTGACGGTGAGTCGAAGGAGCTGCTGCGAGATCACGATGTGCTGGTCGAGGGCAGGCTGATTACCGCGGTCGGTCGAAATCTCGAGGCCGGGGATGCGACCACCATCGATGGCCGCAGTTACACACTCATTCCTGGGCTCACTGATGCGCATGTCCACCTAACCCTTATCGATAAACCCGAGATCGCCATCTTCAAGAATGATTGGGTTTTTAATGGTGCGGTTGCCGCCAAAATGGCGGAACAAATGCTCATGCGCGGATTTACCACGGTGAGAGACCTCGGCGGGCCGGTTGCAGGTCTGAAAAAGGCCATCGACCAGGGCCTGGTGCTTGGGCCACGGATCTTGCCATCGGGACCGCTCATTAGCCAAACGTCAGGCCACGGTGACTTTGAGATCACCGATCAGTACCTTGCCCACGCGTTTCCCGACACGCCAAGTAAACAGGAACTGTTTGGCTGGTCTTTTTTGGCGGATGGAGTGCCCGAGGTTACGAAAGCCGCAAGGCTGGTGCTCAGAACGGGAGCGAGTCAGATCAAGGTGATGGTGGGTGGCGGCGTTTCCAGCCCTTATGATCCGCTGGATGCGAGCCAGTATTCCCCGGAGGAGCTCAGAGCGATAGCCGCAGAGGCTGCCAACTGGGGTACCTATGTCAGCGTGCATGCTTTTACAGATGCTGCTGCAAATCGCGCCATGGATGCGGGCGCAAAGAGCATCGAACACGGTCCTTTTCTCAGCCGGGGAACATTGCAGCGGATGGCGGCGGAGGGCGTTTGGTTGTCACCACAGATTTTTCTGACGGCTCTGACCCCAGAGCAACTTGGCATTGAAGGTACACCCAACGGTAGCAAGATGGAGAAGGTGAATGAGAATTCCACTCGGGTAGTGGAGCTCGCCAGGGAGCTCGGTGTCGACATCGCCTGGGGTACTGATACTTTCGGCCCAGCAGATTTACAACAAAACCAAAGCCGGGAATTTGCTGCGCGCCGCCAGTTTTTCAGTGACGTGGAAATTCTGCGACAGGCAACATCCGGTAACGCTCGCCTGTTTGCCCTGGCGGGGGAGAGACATCCGTATAGGGACGGGGCGCTGGGCGTGATCAGGCCGGGTGCCTATGCCGATTTGCTGTTGGTCAAAGGCGACCCTACTCAGGATGTAGCCGTGCTGGGAGCACCGGATGCCAATATACATTTCATTATGAAAGATGGCGTGATTGTAAAGAACACGCTGTTAGCACAACCCTGATGGGCGTGGGAAAGAGAACTCCCGGAGAACAGTTATCGTGATCCTTGAGCTGGCCGAGCAGCATGGCGTTGAGCAAATTATATTTTGCTCAGATTCATCGGTGGGATTGAAGGCTGTGATTGTCATCCACGATTCGACCTTTGGCCCGGCTGCCGGTGGTACACGACTCATGGCATACCCTTCCGAGGCAGCAGCGCTGGAGGATGCCATCAGATTGGCTACGGGTATGACCCGCAAATGTACCCTTGCCCGGACCGGCACCGGAGGTGCAAAAGCGGTGATCATGGCGTCTCCCGAGCAGAAAACCGAGGCTATGCTCAGGTCATATGGCCGTTTTGTGGAGCGATTGGGGGGCGCTTTCCTGACCGGTAATGATGTTAATACCGGCCGTCAGGACATGGAGATACTCGCGGAAGAGACCCAATATATTTTGGGACTGTCTGAGCAGATGGGTCCTAGTGCTCCGGTGACGGCACGGGGTGTTTTTAGCGGAATTCGATCCTGTCTCGAAACAGTTTACGGCGACGCGAACCTCGATGGACGAACGGTGGCGATTCAGGGGATGGGCAGCGTCGGTTACGAACTGGGTAAAGCCATTCATTCAGCCGGGGGTCAGCTGGTGGTTACCGACATTGACCCTGCGGCCTGTCAGCGAGCTGAGCGAGAGTTTGGAGCATCGGTGGTGTCGGGTGAGGCGATATACGGGTGCCAAGCCGACGTCTTTGCCCCCTGTGCATTGGGCGCTGTGCTCAATCCGGACACTGTTCCGCTTCTCAACTGCCGTATTGTATGTGGCTCGGCCAACAATCAGTTGCTTACGGAGGAGGATGGGGACGCGCTGTTCACAAAGGGCATTCTGTATGCGCCTGACTACGTGGTGAACGCGGGTGGCGCTATCTATGTTCGCATTCAGCGAGAAAATCCAGAGACCCCACGGGAAGATGTTTTGAAAGGTGCGGAAGAAATTTACGACACCATGACCCAGGTCTTGAACGAGAGTGAACGTCGCCAGCAGCCACCTCACCGGGTGGCGAACCAGATCGCTGATGAGCGATTGCAGGAAGCGAAGCGTGGGGGGACCGCTCACGCCTGACCGTGTGGTTTTAGTCAGTGACTGCAAGCTGGTTCAGGTTGTCCAATGCCTCCAGATATTCCGTTAGCAGGCGGTAGATAACGGATCTGCAGGATTCCACCTCGTTGATCTGCCCGATCACCTGACCGCAGATATTCATTGCGACCTCCTGTGTCTCGCCTGCGCCGGCGTAGGTCTCGGTACGACGCATGGCGTCCGCCGTGACCAGGCCGTGTAACGGCATGGACAAGGGTTCCGGGGTGCCAGGGTCATCCCAGGCTTCGGTCCAACGATTTCTCAGTACTCGCGCGGGTTTGCCAGTCCAGGCTTTGGTTCTTACAGTGTCATCGACCCCTGCTTGCAAGAAACTTTCTTTTTGCGCTGGCTGGGCGTCTGCCTCCTCTACCGTAAGCCACAGGGAGCCGGTCCATACGCCGGCGGCGCCCATGGCCATGGCGGCCAGAACCTGTCGACCGTTGCCAATGCCCCCTGCAGCCAGGACGGGCAGAGGTGTCACCGCTTCGATGATATCGGGCCACAGCACCATGCTGCCAATCTCACCGGTATGTCCGCCGCCCTCGGTGCCCTGGGCTACGACGAAATCCAAGCCTGCATCCCGATGCTTAATGGCCTGCTTGCGCTTACCACACAGCGCACCAATCAAACGTCCGCTGTCTTTCACCCGTTGGATGACATCAGATGGGGGGGTGCCCAGTGCGTTGGCAATGAGTCGGCAGTTTGGCCGGGTGAGTGCTTCCTCGAGGCAGGGCATCACGGTTTGCCGGGTCCAGCCAAAAATTTTTGGACGGCCGGTCTCGGGCCATGGGGGTACCCCATGCTGGGCCAGCAGCGTTTCTGCAAAAGCCAGATGCTGGTCCGGGATCATGGCCCAAAGCTTTTCTTCCAACTCCTGCTCGGTCAGGCTGCCCTCTTCACGGCCCACATAATTCTGCGGAATAACCACATCCACGCCATAGGGGCGCCCACCGATATGAGCGTCTATCCAATCGAGCTCCTCGCGTAACTTGTCGACATCCATAAAGCCCGCGCCCAGCACGCCGAGGCCGCCCGCCTTACTCACCGCAACCACCACATCACGGCAGTGTGAAAAGGCAAATATCGGCGCTTCAATCCCTACCTCAGAGCAAAACTGCGTACGCATGGCCCACTCTCTTGCTGCTGGCTTTTGGTCAGTCTATAGCGGCTCAAAACAGAGTCTCTGTCAATCCCGGCACGGCCGAGGTCATCAATCAGGGGCCGACCCGCGGGCTGAGCACCCCGCCGCAATCCGCTCGGTCGTATGAATGGACCGCTGCATTACTTAATAAGATAAGGTCAAGTGCGGCAAGATGGGGAACAGTGTTAGTGGGAATGTAGAAGGAGCCCGGAATGGAATACGACGGATATCAGCATATAAAGTTTGAGCGCACGGGAGGTGTACTGACCGTGACCTTGAACCGCCCTGATGCGCTGAATGCGACCGACGAGCTGCTGCATCGGGAACTGTCCCGGGTATTTGCTGACATCGCCCGGGACAAGGCGACTCGAGCGGTTGTTCTAACCGGAGCCGGGAAAGCCTTTTGTGCGGGTGGCGACCTGAAGCATGGCCTGTCCATGAACCGGCAACAAACTGATGCGATGGTAGAGGAGGGCAGAAAGATTATTCTCGATATCCTCGAGGTGCCCCAGCCCATCATCGCGGCAGTCAATGGTTACGCCATGGGCCTGGGTTCAACGCTGGCGCTGTTTTCTGACATCGTGGTGGCCTCAGAGCGAGCGGTGTTCGCCGATACACACGTCATTGCCGGTTATGTGGCGGGTGATGGTGGCGCCGCCATCTGGCCACTGTTGGTGGGGATGCACAATGCCAAAGAATTTCTCATGACCGGCGATCGACTGACGGC
>JAAXJC010000211.1:0-6647 GCA_012270045.1 Luminiphilus sp. | reverse complement strand
TGGTGGGGATGCACAATGCCAAAGAATTTCTCATGACCGGCGATCGACTGACGGCCGCGGAAGCCAAGGAACTGGGGTTAATTCGCCATGTGGTACCGGCGGAGGAACTTATGCAGGTTGCCCACGGCAAGGCCGCTCGATTAGCCACAGGGCCTCGGATGGCCATCGAGGGCACTAAGCAGACGCTAAATTGCCTGCTGCGGCAGGCGGTCGATGCGACCTTGGATTACGGCCTGCTGCGCGAGAAACAGTGTATGCAGGTGAGTGATGACTGCGTTGAAGCGCTGACCGCATTTGCCGAAAAGCGTGAGCCGGTTTTTACGGGCAACTAATCCGACCGCGGGGTCGGCAGGGGCCCGCACACCCGCACATAGACGGTGGTTACGCAGCCGATGAACCTGATTTAGCTGAGCCACCATGGCGTTAGCTCTGATGCTCGGTATTACCCATTGGGCCGAATTGCCGATCGCCAGTTTCAACTGGTCGGAAAGAGTTTTCAGGGTGGGTGGGCGCGACTAATGACTATGGCTGCTTAAGTGAACTCTGCAGCACTGAACCGGTGCTTTCGTTCTCAGGGTCGCTGAACCACTCCGCGGTTTTCATCTATCATGGGTTTCGTTGAACGCTTGCTCGAGGTGCTGCAACATGCCGATGGCACCAACGTTCCGCCTACTGAACTACCTGCTGTTCACCAACGGCGTCCTGGCGTATTACCTGCTGCCTTACTTTTTCAGTGTTTTTAGTGAGGAACACGGGTTCGGTACCCATCAGCTCAGCATCCTGATGTCTGCAGATATGGCTGGCGGGGCGCTGGCCGCCCTGGCCGCCAGATACTGGCTGTCCAAATGGCCCTGGCATGGCGTTTTTATAGCCGCCACGATCGTAGCTTTTGCTGCCAATGCCGCCTCCGTGTATGCGACCACCATCATGGAGTTTATGGCCAGCCGCACCCTGGCCGGCCTGGCGTCGGGCTCACTCATGGCCTTTTCATATGCTTGCCTGGCGAATACCCAGAATGCGGACCGGGAGTTCTCCCTGGCGTTGGGCTTTCAAACAGCCATCGGCGCCTTGTTTCTGGTGTGCACCCCTATGTTGCTGGAGCGGTGGGGTGGTGATTCGCTGTTCCTTATCCTGGCACTGTTGTCGCTGTTGCCGTGGTTGCTACTTCCGGCACTCCCCAAGAACAACCCGGCACAGGAGGCGTCAGAAAGGCTTGCGCGATTGCCCACGTCGAATATCACTGCGCTCTGTTCCATATTGATTTACATGGCGACCTTGACGGCCGTTTGGGTAGTGGCGGAGCAGATTGCGGCGGATGTGGGACTTTCAGCGGGACTGATCGGCGTTGCACTCTCTGCCAGTCTGTTATTCAGCTTGCTGGGGGCGGTGGCGCCCGCCCTGGTTATTGGAAAAGTGGGACGGTTTCAATTAATTACACTGTCGTATGGCGCCTTGGCATTGTCACTGGTGTTGGTCGACCAGGGCGCGCTACCGATCCTGTTTGCCGCCGGGTTGTGTCTCTACAATTTCTTTTTCAGCTTTACCATGCCCATGCAAATGGCCTGGTTCTCTGCCTTCGATACCACCGGTAGAACGGTGGTCCTGGTATCCCTTGTCCAGGGTGTTGGCGCGTCCCTGGGACCATCAATGGGGGTTTACCTGTTGGGTTATTTCGGCTCCACACCAGTGTTTCTATGCTGCCTCGTGCTGCTTATCCTGAGCTTCGGTCTGATGTACGTGGCCAACAAAGCCCATCCCGATCAGGGTACAGAGCGAACTGGGTAGGAGATCAACGGGCGCCTGCGGTGACTCATCGTCAACGTCACATCGCGCTTTTTGATAATGGACAAAGCACCTGCCTGATCTGAGATGGGCCATAAATTGGACGAATATGCGTCATGACGAAAAAACATGGCGTGGAGTCGTCGGTAAGGGGGCAAGTTCCGTATAGTTCCCGGCGATTTGAGAAAGGTGCCCCATGGAACTTGATCCGTTTGTACTGTCCCGCATTCAGTTTGCGGCCAACATCACATTTCACATCCTGTTTCCGACCATCACGATCGGCCTCGGATGGTTCCTGCTGTTCTTTCGCGTGCGTTACACCCAGACCGGCAACATGTACTGGGAGCATGCCTACAATTTCTGGGTCAAGGTTTACGCCCTGACCTTTGCTCTGGGCGTGGTATCGGGTATTACCATGAGTTTTCAGTTCGGCACCAACTGGCCCGGCTTTATGGAGCGCACGGGCAACATTGCCGGTCCCCTGCTTGGGTACGAGGTGCTGACGGCATTTTTCCTGGAGGCCTCCTTCCTCGGCATCATGTTGTTTGGCAAGCAGCGGGTCTCGAACCGAACCCATTTGATCTCGACCTTTTTGGTGGCCTTCGGTACATCCCTGTCGGCGTTTTGGATCCTGGCGCTCAATTCCTGGATGCACACGCCGGCGGGGTACGAAATCCGGGAAGGGCAGTTCTTTGCCGAGAGCTGGGCGGCGATCATTTTTAACCCCTCGTTCCCCTATCGCTTCACCCACATGATGCTCGCCAGTCTGCTGACCTCGGCGTTCCTGGTGGCGGGTGTCTGTGCCTGGCGCATGATTCAGGGCGTAGATGGTCCGGCGACCAAGATGGTACTGAAGACCGGCATTTACACGGCGGCCATTATTATCCCGCTACAGATTCTGGCGGGGGACCTGCACGGGCTGAATACCCTGGAACACCAGCCGGCGAAGGTGGCAGCCATGGAGGCGGTGTGGGAAACCGAGAAGGGTGCTGGCTTTACCCTGATTGGGCTGCCCGATGAAGACGCCCGGGAGACCCGCTTTGCGGTGAAGATTCCCTACGCCGCGAGCCTGATTCTGACCCACGAACTCGAGGGTGAGGTAAAAGGCCTCAATGATTTTGAGGCCCATCCTCCGGTGGCACCGGTGTTCTGGTCTTTCCGCGTCATGACCGGCGTCGGCACCCTCATGCTGCTGGTTTCGTGGTGGGGTGCCTGGCAGCTGTTCCGTCGCGGCGCTTTGAACAACCTCGCCCTGCGGGCGGTGTCACTCATGACCTTCTCTGGCTGGGTGGCCAGCGTCGCGGGTTGGTACGTGACCGAGATCGGTCGCCAGCCCTGGATTGTGCAGGGTCTGGTGTCCACCGCGGATGTGGTGGCACAGCATCCTACGGCCACCCTGTCGGGCACGCTGTTTGGTTATGTGGGCCTGTACATTGCGCTGATGATTGCCTACATGAAGGCGCTGCGCATTATGGCGGTCAAACCGGCCAAGACCCTGGAGCAGGATTCCAACCCCCTGGGTACGCCGCTGATGGGTACAAGCGCGTGAGTGAAGCCCTGCCACTGTTCTTTGTGTCAGCCATGGGGCTGTCCCTGCTGCTGTATGTCATTCTCGACGGCTTCGATTTGGGTGTCGGCATGTTGTTGCCCTTCGGTAGCAACAGCGAAAAGGATGTGATGATCGCTTCAATCGGCCCCTTCTGGGACGCCAACGAGACCTGGATTGTCATGGGCGTGGGCGTACTCCTGATCGCCTTCCCCAAGGCCCACGGCATTATCCTCACCGCACTCTACATCCCCGTGACCATTATGTTGGTGGGGCTAATCCTGCGCGGCGCTGCCTTTGATTTCCGGGTGAAGTCCGCTGACCACCGCCAGCCTATGTGGAACAAGCTGTTTGCCCTGGGTTCGCTGATGGCGGCCATGGCCCAGGGTTGGATGCTGGGTGCCTATATCACCGGCCTTACCGGCAGCACGATGAGCCTGGCGTTCTCGCTACTGATCTCGCTGACGCTGCCGGCGCTGTACATCATGCTCGGGGGCGCATGGCTGCTGATCAAAACCGAAGGTGAATTATTCGATAAGGCCGCCCACTGGTGCCGGCTGGCACTGCCGGCCATGACCTTTGCCCTGCTGCTGGTGTCAGTGGCCACACCGCTGGTAAGCCAGGATATCGCCGACCGCTGGTTCAAACTGCCGGATGCCATTGGACTGCTGCCCATTCCCATGAGCTGTGCCCTGGCCATTCTCGGCATGAATTGGATGCTGCGTCGGCCACAGGTGCTGCACGCGGGTTACGGCTGGTTTATTTTCGTTGCGCTGATGGTCATCTGCCTGATGGCCGCCATTGGCCTGGCCTACAGCATCTACCCCGACATCGTGATCGGTCGCATGACCCTGTGGGAGGCTGCAGCCGCCACCGAGTCACTGCAGTTCATTTTCTGGGGTGCCATTGTCACGTTGCCCGCGATCCTGGGCTACACGGTCTATGTCCATCGGGTGTTCTCGGGTAAAGCCACGGAGCTTTCCTACGACTGACTGCGGGGCGTTGCAGCAAGCCGGGTAAGGATTCCGTGCACTCTTACCGCGTCCGGAGGGGCGCTAACTCGCTTAGTCTTTACTCCCCTGGAACAGCCAGCGGGTAAGACAGGCGCCCATTTTCCTGGGTGTCCAGATCGTTGCCTCTTGCACCCTCAAAAACTTCTGCCCGGGCCCGGGATTTTGGACTATGCCCTCCGGTACCGCATGCGCTGGCCTGGGGAAGTTCGTTGGAGCACCATGAAGTGACCCCGCGCCCACCTGTTGCTACCAGCTGTGACCGAGGCGGAATTTTCGTTGATTGCGCTATCCATATTGCCCACTGTGGGGTTAACTGACGCCATCCCGATGCCACCCTCAGCCAGGTGACCCGGAGATGCTACTGAAAGACGGTAACCAGGGAGCCACGTCAAAGTCATGATCAAGCGCGTCGCCTACTTTGTTGTCGTGGCTGAGCTCGTCTACTTGCTGGTCATCAACGCAGCGCTGCAACTGCCCCTGACCCAAACCCTGGTCAATAAGATCCGTCCCGAGAAATTCCAGGTGTCCTGGGAGTCTGCCTGGAGCTTCTACCCCTTTCGAGTCCATGCCAGGGGCATCGCTGCCAATGGCCAGAGCCGCACCCAGCAGTGGGAGGTGTACGCGGATGCCGGGTCGGGCTCCATTACTTTGTTGCCGCTGGTGCTGAAGCACGTCTACCTGTCCGATGTCGAAGCCGAGAACGTCGATTACCGACAGCGCCCCCGATTGAAACCTGACCGTGACTACAGCAAGCGGATCGCCTATTTCCCACCCATCACCGGCCGCGACATTGTTCCCGCAGAGACCCAGCCCCTGAAAAAAAAGCGACCCTGGAAAGTCCATATCAGCAACATGAAGGCCCGGGGTGACCATCGGTTCTGGATATTTAATCTCAAGGGTAGCGGCAGTGGCTCGGCGTCTGGGGACATGTATATAGAAACCCGGCAGGGCAACTTCTGGCTGGACGTTGAAAACGTGGCGCTGAATTTGGGTCCCGCTTACCTGACCGACAACGCCGAGATCTACAGCGGCGGTACGGTCAGCGGCGACCTGGGTTTTGCGCCGCTCAACCGCCGGGAAAACAGGGGGCGGCGCATGTTGCCCTATGGTTATCTCGATGCCCAGCTCGACCTGGATGTGGACAGCTTTGATTTTATCAAGGTCTTTACCGCCGGCCTGGGGGATCTCGATATCTCGGGGGCCGGAGAAGTGTCGGGCCGTGTCGCCATACGCGATGGTCATGTTCGGGCCGGCACCCAACTCAAGGCGACCGCGGCCAATCTCGGGGTGGCAATCCGGGGCATCGATATCGATGGCCAGGGCACGGTGCTGATTCATACACCCACCGATGCAGACAAGCCGATGCAGCTGGACGTCCGCTATGACGCGCTTACCGCGTTCCGGTCCGGTGAGGACACGCCGTTTTTAGAGGGCAATATGCTGAAACTCAATTACAGCGGGTCCAATTTCATTATTCCCGACCCAGATTTGAGCTTCAAAGACCTGTGGAACGACGAGCGAGCGCGACAACGGCGCGCCGGTAACACCTTCAATCTTTCGGTGGACAATGCAACGCTGCTGGATATGGCCACCTTTAATTATTACCTGCCGCCCGAGACTGCCTTTTCACTCGTGGGCGGTACGACCCGCCTTGATGCCGATGTGTTCTTCAGTGAAGACGATATGGATGGCGCCATTGAACTGGACTCCTCCGGGGTCAAGATTGAGTTTGATGACCAGGTCTTTCAAGGCGACCTGAATGCTGACATCAACATAGCTGGCGGGGTGCCACGGGAACTCAAAGCTGACTTAAGTGGCTCCACGCTGCGCCTTTTTAATCTCTATGTAATGGGCAAAAAAGCACAGTTCGATGGGGATTACTGGTCCGCCGGGCTCAAATTGACCGATGCACAGGGGGCTTTTCCACGACCTATCGATCTAAGTGCCAAAGCTGAGCTCAGCGTCAGTGACACTCGCCCGCTGGTGGCTTTCATTGATAACCGAAACAACCCACCCAAATGGATTTCCAACCTGGTGGCGGTGAAGGATCTCGCGGGCGAGGCAGAGATCCGGTTGTCCCAGGGGCGACTGACCATCCCCCTTGCCTTTGTTGGCAGTGAAAAGGCCGAAGTCGCGGTCAAGGCAGAGTTTTATCGTGGTGAGCGGACCGGCGTGGCCTATGCCCGATACAAAAAAGTAGATGGCTTGCTGAAGCGCGCTGATGGCAAGCGCAAGGTGGATCTGCTCAAGTCCCGTGAAAAAGTTGATGCTTACCGGTTGCCTGATTAGAACGGATGCAAGGTTAC
>JAAXJC010000076.1 GCA_012270045.1 Luminiphilus sp. | reverse complement strand
GATATGGCCCGTGTAGACCATTGCTTCAATGTCGCCGAGCTGAGAAAGACAGCAAGGAAAAAGCTGCCCTCGCCTATTTTTCATTATATTGATGGCGGCGCTGATGATGAGTGGACATTGCGTCGAAACACCAGCGCCTTTGAAAATTGGGAGGTCGTGCCCTCCACGCTAACTGGCGTTACCCAGGTGGATTTGAGCACTGCGCTGTTTGGCCGTCAGCTTGCCCTGCCACTGGTACTCTCTCCAACCGGAATGTCCCGGCTTTTTCACCACCACAAGGAACTGGGCGTCGCACGCGCCGCGGCCAAGGCCAATATCTATTACGGCCTCTCCTCAATGGGATCCAGTACCATAGAAGAGGTGTCCACGGCCGGGACAGGGCCCAAATTTTTCCAGATCTACGTCTTCAGGGATCGCCAGCTGACGGGCAGTTTCGTAGAACGCTGTATTGAAGCGGGGTATGACGCGCTGTGCATTACGGTGGACACGCCAATAGCGGGCAACAGGGAGCGGGATATAGTCACTGGCATGACCATTCCCCCATCCCTGTCAGCACGGTCAGTAGTGAGCGTCGTCACCAAGTGGTCCTGGCTTTGGGGGCTGACCCGGAACAGAGACTTTACCCTTGCCAACTTAAGCGAGGGCATTGACCCCCGGAAGTCTGGTGCGCTCAGCATTTTTGATTATGTGAACCAGCAGTTTGACCCATCCGTCAGCTGGAATGACGTCGCGTGGCTGAGGGAGCGCTGGCAAGGCCCGCTGATCATCAAGGGCATCCTGTCAACTGAGGATGCGCGGCAGGCAAGGGAAATAGGCGCCACGGCGATTATGGTGAGTAATCATGGTGGCCGTCAGTTGGACTCGGCGGCCGCACCCATCGATTGCATCCCAGCCATCCGGGACGCTGTGGGAGATGACCTGGAACTGATCGTCGATGGCGGCGTGCGTCGTGGCAGCCACATATTTAAGGCGCTGGCCTTGGGCGCCTCAGCCTGCTCGGTTGGAAGGCCTTACCTCTATGGCCTGGGCGCGGGCGGAGAGTCTGGGGTCAGCAAAGCTATTGACATACTGGCTTCAGAAACCCGCCGGTGCATGTTGCTGGCAGGTTACGACTCCATCCAAGCGATCAAAGACCGTGCGCCCGTTCGCCGAGTGGCTGGTTAAGCATATTCAGTAAGATTTTTTTCCAGCAGCGCAAACAGGTCGGCCACTGACGAGCTGCCCCTGATCTGGCCTGCGGCGTCGAACTGCCACAACATGCCATCGAGGTCGGGGTTGGCAAAATAGACAATGCCGTGGCGCACCGGATCCTCCGCTTTCTGGCTCACTACCCGGTGCACCATCGCGCCCACGCTACGCTGGGAATAGGCTGTGATGAAGTGCAGTGCCTCGCCAAAATTGATCACCAGGTGACCCGGCAGCACAGGTACATCATGGAACTCGCCTTCAACCTCAATCTGCAACCCGGGGGCGCTGGCATCGAGAATGGTGACAAAACCATAGTCCGTGTGGGGCCGCAGACCCCAATCCGGTGTGCGGGTGTCGTAGTGAACGAAATTCAGAAACGCCGTGCCACCACCCTCCGAGTAACCCCCTGAAGCCCGGCCCCAAAGGGTCTCGGGAATACCCGACTGGCGCAGGACCTCCGCCATGATCGCGATGCCAATGGCATCGAGTTGGCGGCCGAAGCCTGCAATGGTGTCGGGGTAGTGTCGGTCCCAGTGATGGCGGCACAGCGCCAGCTTGGTTTGCTGGTTGTTCTCCAGGGCAATAAACCCCTCCAGCTCCCCGTATTGAGGTGTTTGCCGGTAGGGGCTGTCACTGACTATCAGCTCGCGGCCAAAAGCGCGGGCGCACTCCAGGTCCAGCGAAGCCGGTACCCGAAGGTAGAAGATGCCAAGCTGCCACGCCCGGTCCAGATCCTCTGGGGTGGCAAAGACCATCCGCTGTCCTTCCGAGATGGCGGCGATGGGGAGGTCGGTAGTCTGTGATGGGACGGCTGGTCGCTGGGGCATTACTTTCTCTCCGGGTCCTGACGGCCAGAACCTGATGATGACGGTAAGACACCGGAAATGCCGCGTCTATAGTGTCGTCCGCCCCAGACACCCTTATCCGGCGGCAACCCAAGCACCGGGTTGAATCAGCAACTGCCCTGCGGCTTCCCACACCGCCACAATTTTCGCGGTAAAACGGTCGACCGGTGAGACAAAGATTCCCGGCACTTGATGACGTCAAATTGGCTGGCCGCCATACTTTCCTTTCGATTCTCCTACCCGGTTAAAATCTTGTGTCTGCCTCAGCCATAAAACCTTTATTCCTGTGTTTGCTGTTCAGCCTCGGACTGGTGGGCTGCACGCCACCGACCAGCGACACCGGGCCCTCGGCGGCGGATATTTTTGGCAACCCCAGCTACCGCGCCGTCTCCTATGGTGGCTACCGGGGGTTGAGCAGGGAGCAGGGCCCCACCGTTGAGCAACTGGTCGAAGACGTCAAAATCCTCGACGCCATGGGCATAAAGCTGCTGCGCACTTACAACACCTCCCAATACCCCCAGGCTGAACGCCTGCTGCAAGCCATCCAGTTGGTCAAAGCCAACGACCCGAACTTTGAAATGTACGTCATGCTCGGCGCCTGGATAGACGCCAAAAACGCCTGGACTGAAGCAGTTTGGGATGCTGACAACAATGCCTGGGTGGAAGGCACAGGACCTGATCACACCCAGGGCGACGTGGTTAACAACAGCCAGGAAATCGAGACGGCGGTGCGCCTGGCCAATGACTACCCCGGCATCGTGAAGGCCATTGCGGTCGGCAACGAGGCCATGGTCCAGTGGGCAGTCAACTATTTTGTGTATCCCAATACCATCCTGAAGTGGGTCAACTTTCTGCAGGATGCCAAAGCCGCTGGCGACCTACCGGGCGATGTCTGGATCACCAGCTCAGACAACTACGAGTCCTGGGGTGGCGGCAATTCCATCTATCACACGCCGGATCTGACAGCGTTGATGCAGGCCGTGGACTTCATCTCGGTACATACCTACCCCTTCCATGACTCCTTCTATAACCCCTCATTCTGGGGTGTCCTGCCTGAGGAGGAGGCCCTGCCCTTCGAAGCAATGACCGCAGCGAGCATGGGACGTGCGGTGGACTACGCCAAGAGCCAGTACCAGGCGGTGGCGGACTACATGGCGAGTGTGGGTATCAGCAAGCCCATGCACATTGGCGAGACGGGCTGGGCCAGTATCGACGAGACCGCCTATGGCGCTGGCGGCTCGAAGGCCGCCGATGAATACAAACAGAAGGTATTTCACGATCTGCTTCGCGAGTGGACCGATGAGGCCGGTATATCCCTGTTCTTTTTTGAGGCCTTTGACGAGCAGTGGAAGAAAGCGACCAGCCCCGGAGATTCGGAAAACCACTTTGGATTGATCGCCCTAAATAATGAGGTCAAATACGCACTGTGGGATGCCTTTGACGCCGGCACCTTCGATGGTCTGACCCGGGACGGCGAACCCTTACGAAAAAGTTTTGCCGGCGACCGGGACGCCCTGCTGGCGAGTGCGCTGGTGCCGCCGTTCCGGAGCCAGATGGCCGTTCGCAGCATCGATACCGTGCAGGCCGATCGCAGTCCGGGTGAGGGAGTAACCGAGGCGAACTACATAGTCGTCCACAACACCCTGTCCGGCAACGACCCGGACGCCAGTTACCCCAGTGCGGCCCTGAAACTCACGCCCTGGGAGGGTACGGCCACCATCGAGCTGTTACCGGACGGCGAGGTTCGCGTGGAAACCCGGGCCGGTGACTGGTGGGGAGCCAGCCTACAGATCGAGGGCGAGGTCGGCGAGAACCTGGCGAACTTCAGCGGCGGCCGCATGCACTTCGAGATTCGCGGCAGCAGCGACGTCAACTTCGGCCTGGGATTCCAGACCGGCAATTACCTGCGGGGTGACCAGGTCAACAACTTCGCAGATTTTGGCCCGGGCACAGACCACCCCATCGGTGAGGAATGGCAGGCCGTGGAACTCGCGATCCCCGACATTGGCAGCGGCGCCAATATGTCCGATGTGACCAATATTGTGGCCTTCCTCAGCCAGGAGAAAGCGCCGGACCGAACCCTGTTCGTCAGGAATATATATTTCAGCCAGTGACTGGTCGTTGCCATTGACGGCAAGGATTTTCTGTCCGATTAGTCCATTTCATATCGCCATGCCACCCCATAGCCGCCCACCTTCCCGGCCAATCCGCCCCGGGATACAGCCTGTTGGCATGGTCGGCG
>JAAXJC010000021.1:3392-4334 GCA_012270045.1 Luminiphilus sp. | reverse complement strand
TGGGCAGTGATATCAACACCATTAACCTGCGCAGGGCCGAGCGAGATTTGGGTGTCGTTGCCGTTGCCGCAGATGACATCCTCTATCAGAACTGCGATGTATTGGCCCCCTGCGCCATGGGTGCCATCCTGAACGAAGCCAGCATTCCCAAGCTCAAGGCCAGGGTCATCGCCGGGGCCGCCAACAACCAGCTGGCCACCGAAGCCGATGACGAGCGGATCAGGGCCAGGGGCATCATTTACTGCCCGGATTTTGCCATCAACGCCGGCGGTATCGTCGATATCTACCATCAGGAACAGGGCGCCTCGACAGACGTTCGCCGTCAGGCCCTGGCCAGCATCGGTGATCGGGTAGCCGCAATTCTCGGCCGCGCCGCGCAATCCGGTGTCGGCAGCCAGCGGGTAGCGGAGGCCATGGCAGAGGAGAACATCGCCGCGGCCGACAGCCCCAGCTCAAAAACACCACTACGGGGCGCTGCCTGAACGCAGGGCTATGGTGGGGTGATGGTTCGACTGGGCCCGGGCAGGTCTTGAGGGAGCGGTTTAGGGTGGCTGAAGAGGGCTAGCCAGCGGAACTGGCACTGCCCGTATGGCCCATGTGTAAAAGCCGCCCAGCGCTGAAATCCCTGGGTCTGGCCTCCTATTGCCTACGTGGCATGAGTTGGCGACACTAGCTGCCCCTACAGGATTCAAGATTAATGGAAAAACCCGCCACATCGACTGACGCCCCGTCGGTCCCCGTGACTGATTCGACATCAGAGTTCACAGGTGGCGGCCTGCTGGGGGTGTTGTGGGCCAAGCCGCTCCCAGACGAACTGATTGACGCCACGGCACTGCTCGCCGCGCGACTTGTGTTGGTTTGTGCAGTGACGGGCTACACCAGTGTTCACGTGTTTGGCGCGTACCACCCGTCTGTAATTTTCAAATACCACTTGCCGATCGT
>JAAXJC010000021.1:0-3382 GCA_012270045.1 Luminiphilus sp. | reverse complement strand
CACTGCGCCTCGCAGCTCTGCCCATCCCCCGCCGGCTACGGGTTATGCTGACCGCGGTGGGCCTGTGCATTATTGCGCTGGCGCAATTCCGGCTGCAGAACAACCCCCTCTTCTCACTTTTTGTATTGACGCCCCTGTCCACCCTGATGCTCGTGGCTTATGGCGGCAAGGCCGCTCTGTCTGCGCTTATAGGCTTTGTGCTGGTCCTGTTCGCATTGACGCTGGCATCGGGCAATGCCGCGGGCATCAATCTTGTAGTGTCCTTTATGTCGGGTCTTTTGTGGGCGCTGCTTGTGGCTACTTTTGTGGCGGTGTTACTGGAGAGAATCCGCTGGGACCAGATCAACACCTCACGGGACCTGGATAACAAGCGGGAGACCCTGCAGGTTATCGGCGATCAGCTCAAGGTTCCCGCAGCCAACCTGGCCCTGTTAACCGACGCAAGCGCCGCGGATTTGGACGCAACTGCTATCCGGGATGCTGTGCAACAGATGTTGCAGATCTACGACAGCTTTGCCGGTGAATTGGCTGACGGCGTGGATCGCCCCGTCAACCTCGAAGAAGTGCAGTTGGAGTTGTTGGTGCGACAAGTCGCCCTGCAAATGGCCCCCCAACTGGAGCAGCGAGCCTTCGAATTCTTCAGTGATACCTCGTTATTACCATCGCTCAGGGTTCGGGTTGATCGCTTTCGGTTGCGAACCATCCTGATCAACCTGATTCGTACTGCTGCCGCGCTCTCTGATGGCCACCGTTTGTGGTTAGTCGTGCAGGAAAAGCCAGACAATCACCAGGCTGGTTGTCACGAGGTCGTCTTCAGCGTTGAAGACAACGGTCATTTGCCCGAGGGCGCATTGCTGCGCTTTGAGCAGGAGACCTCTGGGGGAAGCACCGTGGACGGGGTTTGGCTGGCGAAAACCTGGACCGAGGAAATGGGAGGTTCCTTTGCCGTGTCCCAGAGCCCTCGCGGCGGACACGCTTTCCGGGTCACGCTGCCCCTTGAGACTATCGCTGTAAACGCGGCGGCAGAACAGGGTCCCGACGCCGCCTGAGCCCTCACTCGGCACCGCAATATTCTGAGAATGCCCGTTACATCCCACAGGCATAATGGGTGTTTGGGGCATACACCACCAAGGCGCCGCAGGGACAATGGGGCCAACTACATTGTGTTCTGCTACCCCACTCCAGTGGCTTACCCAAGCCAATTCTTTTGCCAGAAGCTATTTTCGGTATATAGGACTGAGTACAGCTGTGACAACAACGCACTGGACATCACGTGGGAGACCTTAACCCGACGCGATCGTCAACGGGTCATAAAACTGCGTCGTGGTTTTGAAAGAGCAACTGCGGGTCCGGGCGTCAGTGGCCAGGGTCACCCCACATTTTCAGCGAGGAAGTGAAGCCATTGAGAAGATGGGGTGGCTGACGGGGATCGAACCCGCGACCACAGGAGTCACAATCCTGTGCTCTACCAACTGAGCTACAGCCACCATTGAATGGTCGGAGTGGAGGGATTCGAACCCCCGACATCCTGCTCCCAAAGCAGGCGCGCTACCAGACTGCGCTACACTCCGACGAACCGGGAGGGTGCTACGGCAAACCGCCAGTCTAGCAAGTCCCTGCGACCGGCGCGAAGGATACTGATTTGACCGTTAGGGGTCAATTCGCGACCTCCACGCTTGTTATTTTCGGTCGATTTCTGGGAGACTGCGCCACACTTTGAGCGCGGCCAACAGGGGGCGATATGACGGCGGTGGTTCTGGACGGCAAACACGTGGCAAAACTCACTGAGGAGGCACTGCAACTTCGAGTTGAGGGTTTGAAGGAGAAATCCGGGGGGCGCACGCCGGTGCTGGCGACAGTGCTGGTGGGGGACGACCCGGCCTCCGCCACCTACGTCAAAATGAAGGGCAATGCCTGTCGGCGCATTGGCATGGAATCCCTGGCCATTGAGTTACCGGCCAGCCTCAAAACCAATGACCTGCTGCGGGAACTGGAACAACTTAACAACAACCCGGACGTGCATGGCATCCTGCTGCAGCATCCGGTACCCAGCCAGATTGATGAGCGCGCAGCCTTTGACATGATTGATCTGGCCAAAGACGTCGACGGCGTCACCTGCCTGGGCTTTGGCCGGATGGCAATGGGCGAAGCGGCCTATGGCTGCGCCACACCCCAGGGCATCATGCGACTGCTGGCCCATTATGAAATCCCCCTTGAGGGCAAGCATGCCGTGGTTGTAGGGCGCAGCCCGATTCTGGGCAAACCCATGTCCATGATGCTGCTCCAGGCCAATGCCACGGTAACCATCTGTCATTCGCGCACGCAGAATCTGTCCGATCACATACGACAGGCAGACATTGTTGTCGGTGCCGTCGGCCGTCCCGAATTCATTCGCGCGGACTGGATCAAGGACGGCGCGGTTGTAGTGGATGCGGGCTACCACCCTGGCGGTGTCGGCGACATCGAACTTGGGCCACTGCTCGAGAGGGTCTCCGCCTATACGCCGGTACCCGGTGGCGTGGGCCCCATGACCATCAACACCCTGATCCAGCAGACGGTAGAGTCAGGAGAGAAGGCTCTGGGCTAGATGCGCACCCGCTGTTGTCTCAAAAGGTTGGCAACCCTGTGATAGACGCCTGGCAGTCGAGTCTTCTGGAATGCCTTGCCGTGGCAGCGTCCACAGGCTGCCCTGTCCCGTTCGAAACCCGTAGGGGAGCAGGCTGAATGGCATTTTTTGGGCAGCAGCCCCGACGTGTCCATGTCGCAGTGCTCGCCTTTCTGGCGGTATTCATTTGCTACATCGACCGGGTCAATATATCGGTCGCGATCATTCCCATGGCGGAGGACCTGGGCTGGGGCATGCAGCAGCAGGGTACGGTGCTGTCTGCCTTCTTTGCAGGCTACATACTGCTGCAGGTTGTCGGAGGACGACTGGCCGATCGCTACGGCGGCAAGGCGGTTTTGGGTGCAGGGGTCGTGCTGTGGTCACTGTTTACCATGCTGACCCCCCCGGCTGCCGCCCTTGGTTTTACTCTGCTCATTCTGACCCGCATTGCCATGGGTATGGGAGAGGCCGTTACCTTTCCCGCCATCTACAGCCTGTTTGCACGCTGGATTCCGCTGACCGAGCGATCCCGGGCGATTGGCTTCATCAACAGCGCCATTCCCCTGGGCACCATTTTTGCGTTACTGGTGACGCCCATTATCGTGCAGGCCTGGAACTGGCAGTGGGCTTTTTACTCTTTCGGCCTGGCGGGAATATTCTGGTTTTTCTTCTGGCACCGAATGGTGACATCAAGCCCCCGGGAGCACCCCCGGATAACCGACAGTGAGTTGCAGCTCATCGAGGCCGATCCTGAGTCCCGGGAAGCCCCCCCCTCCC
>JAAXJC010000033.1 GCA_012270045.1 Luminiphilus sp. | reverse complement strand
CTCCCAGCACAGAGCGCACGGCACCCCCCGGGGTGGTATCCAGGCCACCGAGGGTAAAACACGGAAAATAGGCGCCCGATCCGGGACTGCAGTCAAGGGCTACGAACGGGGCTTTTATGGTCTTAAGCCACTCCCTGTCCTTGTGGAATAGGGTGTCACTCCCCGCTGTTACGTCCCGGTTGTAGCGCTCAAGGGTCTGTTCCAGCTGCCCCGGTGGCAGATTCAATTCTGACACCAGCTCCGCCAGCGTTTCACCGGTGCCGGCTACCGGCGCCTGCAGCCAACTTTCAGTTTCGTAGTTACCGTAGTCCTCGACATTGAGGATCAGATAGACCGGGTACGCCTGTTCTACCAGAAAGCAACCTATGCGCCCGTGGTAAGCATCCTCGTTAATGAAGCGCTGGCCCTGACCATTGACGAAGATGCCGTGGGTCAGTGTGGCGGGAGGATAAAAGGGCAGGCTCAAAAAGCCCTCATGCATGTTGATTGCCCGGGCTCCGACACTGAGCCCCATCTGTATGCCGCTGCCCGTGTCGTTGGGATTGCCAATGGGGGTTCGGTGCTCGAGAAACTGGGGACAGTACTGCGCCACCATCGCCTCGTTCATGATGAAGCCGCCGGCACAGAGCACCACACCTTTGCGAGCCCGGAAGCAGTGCTCCTGCATGTCGATGCGCACGACAATACCGATCACGCGCTGGTCGGGACCGTGGCGATCGACGATCAAGCGCAGCGCCCGACTGTCGTAATGGACATCTACGCCTCGCTTTTCCACCTGCTCAAGCAGGATTTTTGTCAGCAGCGGCCCGCCGTTATCACCCTCAATTTCAAGGTTGTGCCCCCGGGGTGCGGGCGGGTACCGAGTGTTATAGGGCCAGGCCTTTTCACTGCCCGTGTACAGCAGACAGTCATCGGTTAGGGCCATCATGGCCCGCTCCTTGAGTTCGGACTTTTTGAAAGGGACGCCCAGGGACATCAGCCACTCAAGGTGCGCAGCACCCCCGTCTGCATAGGCCCGGGTCTTTTCCGGATCGGCCTGGGGACCATTGCTGTCCATCAGGTAGCCATAAACGGCCTCGACACTGTCGTCATAGCCCACGGCTTGTTGGATGGCCGTGCCGCCGCCCAGGTAGATTTCCGCAGAGGACAGTTCGGTACTTCCCCCGGAGGCCGACGCCGCTTCCAGGACAGTAACCGAGGCGCCCCCATCATGGGCTGCAATTGCCGCACAGGCACCGGCGCCGCCAAAACCCACGACCACGACGTCACTGTCCCCAGACCAGGAACTAACATCCGATTCCAATATTGGACTAAACGACATACTGGGGAGCTCACCGTTGCATCGGTACTGGGGACACACTAGCGCCTCGCAGAAACCCCATCAGCCTCCGTTTGGACGATGGCTGCGGCTTGCACCGCCTGTGCTCACAGGCCACCCTGCGGACCTCTGTGCAATCCAGTGGAGCACTGCCATGACCTGGTACACCGGCGACGCCCTATACGACACCCTGCTACTGATCGGCTTCGGCTATGCCCTGCTGGTGTTTGCCGCCAGTTTTGTCGGCACCGCTGCCTACGGCGGACGCTTCGGTAGCAAGGGCCGGCGCGGCGGCGTGAAGTTGGGCTCCAGGGCGGGCTGGATCATCATGGAACTCCCCGGGCTACTGGTGTTCCCGGTGATTTTCTTCATGGGGCCCAATGCCTACGAGGCGGTACCGCTGTTCTTCCTAGCAGTCTGGATGTTTCACTACAGCAACCGGGCTTTGGTCACCCCGATGCTGATGCGCGTCCAGCCCGGGAGTGCAGCCAGTTTTTCCCTGGGCGTTATCATCGCCGGCTGGATTACCCTGTTTCTGCACGGGTATTTCAATGCCGCCTACCTGACGGAATTTGGTGACCAGTACACCAGGGACTGGTTTCAGGACCCACGATTTCAGATCGGGCTGGTGATCTACCTGTTCGGGTTTGGACTCAACCTGCACTCGGACCGCATTCTCAGGAACCTGCGGCCCAAGCAGCCCGATCCCGATGCCCCGCGCTACAGGATTCCCTATGGCGGCGGTTTCCGATGGGTAACCTGTCCCCAGTACCTCGGGGAGATTTTGTCGTTCACCGGCTTCGCTGTGATGACCTGGAATCTTGGCGCGGTCTTCGTACTGGCCATGACCGTGGGCAACCTCGTGCCAAGAGCTCTATACACCCATCGCTGGTTTCACAAAAACTTCGATGACTACCCGCCGGAGCGCCGCGCCATCTTTCCCGGCCTGCTGTAGCACCGCTATGGGAGAGCCGGCTTAGCCGCTACCACTGTTGCCTCCGGCGGCTGGTACCAGATTGCGGAACCAATAGCGCGCTCCTGGATGGCAATAGGCTGTATGGGTTCTATACCCAAGTCGCGGGCGTCGTAGGTTGACCAGCGGGGTGTGGGTATTTCGAGCACCCGGGCGTAATAAAAAGCGGGATGATCGGGGTCGAAATCAGGATCCTGCCACCAGCCGGACAGGGTTGCAGCGCCAATGCTGTTGTCATAGCTGCTGGCCGCGGCATCGACCGTGGAACCCACCGGAGGCAGCCGCCCGGTGGCCGGGTCAATGGCGCGGTCGCCGGACCAACTGACATTGATGACACGTTCCCTGCTGCTACCGTCCTTACCAACCCAGCCCTTGACGATTTGCAGCCGATCGAGGTTGGCACCGAGGGTGTCCCTGGCGGCGAACACAACAAACCGCGGAGTCTGTCCCGGCGCCGGCGCCGGCAATTGCCCCCCCATGGGAACACCCGCACGGTCCGCCAGCTGCACTCCCTGCGGATCAGCCGCCAGTTCGGGGCCCAGCTGCCAGCCACCAAACATCCGCAGCAAAATGCGGGGGCCGGAAGTGGCGAAGGTCTCCCGGCGCTGCAAGGCCGCGAACAGTGATGCCCGGGTGTTTTCCTCAGCCCAGACGCCGGCAAGCCCCCCGGACCCCCATCGGGGTGCGGGCGTGAGGTATTGCAGACCCAGACCCGCCCTGCCCGTTCGCAGCCCGGCACTGCCGTCCATCATGGGTAGCTTGCCGGTGTGATTGTCCTCATCGGTGGACGAGCTGGCGTTGTGGCTGTCGCTGGCGCCGATGACGCCGAAAGCCAGGGGGTTGAACCCCTCTCGCTCAAGCACGCCGAGGCCCCTGCGCAGCGCGTCCCGGGCATAGGAGCCCGTCACCGTTTCGAGACTGGCCCGGCGACCGGGGACCGCATCGGCGATTTCGAAGCCCGCAAATTCATCCCGTGGGGATAGCAGTGGATGTGTTTCCGAGGACCCCTTGACCTGGAGAATCTCACTGAGGGGCTCCAGGGATGAGCGGTCGGGCGCAGCCAGCTCGGGCAGGGGTAAACCGTCCTCATCAGTGAGTCGGTACATACCGCCCCGGGACAGATTACCGTTGTGGGGTATGGCCAGAACCTGCCGACCAAGGGCCCGTTCCTGCCGGAGAAAGTTCCACAGGTCGGTGGCTGCGGGACCGTCCAGGGCACTGAACGGCAATGCCGGCACACGCTCATCCCCGTAAATGACATTTCGGTGCAGATGTACCGTGACATCGCCTCCGTCCGCGGACCACTCCCAACCGATGAAGGTGGTGAAGATACCGGGTTCGTTGTATTGCTCCGCGGCCGCGATGACTTGCTGCCAGGCCGCCGCATTCACTGCCGCATCAACCCCGGGCAAGGTCAGCTTGAAACCGTTTTCGGCAATCAATGCCATGGTTTCGGCCCAGGCGCGGGTCACAGACAGTCGATTTTCCTGAGCCAGCAGCTGTTTCAGGGGTTGCCGGGTAGTCGGAATATCCAGATCCGCGAGCCGGGCCTGACCCAGGTATTCGGAATGATCCGTCACTGCGGCAAAATCGAGGGGACGGCGGATGGTGATTGGGAACCCCGCGCCGTGCTCTATGGTGGCGCCGCGGGCGAATCGGTAGGCGTCAGCCGGCAGGGTCCTGACCCCCATGGTGAAGGCGTCACTGGAGAGTGCAGTATGGATGTGGAGGTCACCCCAATAGAGATTTCTCAAAGGGTTGGCTGCTTCCGCCACCCGCAGGGGCAACTCGGTCACTGCCGTGTCGGACCGGCCCCGCTCCAGAGAAGGATCATCGATGGGCTCGCAGGCGACAAGAACGACCAGACAGACCACCGCGGCTTGGCGAGGGTCCACCGTACCCCGAAAGAAGCGCAGCGCTGCGACCCAATCCATGCTGGTGCTCAGTAGATGACCGCCGGGGAGCGCTGGGGAGGGGAACCCAGCATCTCCCGTTGGGATGGGGGGAAAACACCGTTATCGCTGATGCCCAGGGCCTTACCCAACTCC
>JAAXJC010000083.1 GCA_012270045.1 Luminiphilus sp. | reverse complement strand
GGCCCGGCCCACGCCCGCTTCGGTCTCATCGCCAGCTCGGGCACTGTCCTCTGCCGCCCACTGACTGGCCCCCTAGGGAGTGCCGCCACCCACTGTCTTGCGTAGGCCACTCTCGCTGTAGGGCAATCCCACCATCAGCATCCCGTGATGCAGCAAGGGCAGCATCATGCTCAGCAGCGTACTTTCCTGGCCACCGTGCAAGCTCGATGTGGCGGTGAACACGGCAGCCGGCTTGTTAATCAGCGCGCCGGTAAGCCACAGGGCTGAGGTCTGGTCGATGAAATGCTTCAAGGGCGCCGCCATATTGCCGAAGCGAGTCGGGCTGCCCAATACCAGGCCCGCGCAATCCCGCAGGTCCTCTTCCTCACAATACAGCGGGCCCGAATCAGGGATGGACGCCGCGGGTTCTTCGATTGCGGTCACCACGGGCGGCACTGTTCGTAAACGCACCTCAAAACCATCCACCTGGCTGACGCCTCTGGCAATGTGTGTAGCCATCTCGGCGGTTTTGCCACCCCGAGAGTAGTAAAGCACTAGGATATAAGGCATGTTTTCCATGGCACCTGAGATTGCCGCTTGGGCTGGGCTGACTGGCGATGGCATCCTGCACTAAACTGCTGCGCTGCCTTGGGGATCGCCCTGCCCCCATGGTTGCCAAAACGGACCGACAGTATGACAGAGCACCCGACAATACAGAACGTCATTAACGGAATGCGCTACCTGTTACGGCGCTACCAGGAAGACAGATGTTCTGAAATTGCCGCCGCGCTGGTGTACATGAGCCTGTTCGCCCTGGTGCCACTGCTGACTGTTGTCTACGCCATTGGCAGCGCAGTGCCCACCGCCACCAACCTTCAGGACCAACTGCAGGCATTCCTGGTGGACAATCTGTTGCCCGAGGCCTCACAGGAAGTCGCCAACTACATTTCCAGCTTTTCCCAACAAGCGAAAAACCTCACCGGGGTCGGCATTGCCATCCTCGCGGCCACAGCGGTGCTGATGCTGCGCAACGTTGAACGGGCTTTCAACAACATCTGGCGCAACCGCAAGAACCGGGGCGCGGTATCGAGTTTCCTACTGTACTGGGCGGTGCTAAGCCTCGCCCCAATGCTCATGGGCCTGGGAATCGGAGTACAGGCCTACCTGTTCGCCGCTGCCCACGCGGTTGAAGACATCGACCTGCTGGGCGTGTCCACTGCCCTGCTCTCGGCGCTGCCCTTTGGTCTCAGCGTACTGGGTATCACGGCCCTCTACATGGCCGTACCCAACTGCGCCGTGCCCTTCCGTCACGCCTTCATTGGCGGGCTTTTTGTAGCCGTGGCCTTTGCCGCTGCCAAGGCGGTGTTCACCGCCGTCATTGCGAACTCCAGCTATGCACTGGTTTACGGAGCCTTCGCCGCGGTGCCTATTTTTCTCCTTTGGCTTTATATCACCTGGACCATAGTGCTGTTGGGCGCCATCCTGGTGCACAGCCAGTCGGCATACCAGACAGCGGCCCAGGCGGGACGACCCATCCTGCTAAAAGCACTGGACGTGCTGTTCCTGCTTTGGCGGGCCCAGAAAAACGGCAAACCCCTGGGTGAGCTGGCAATTCTTGGCAACAGGGACGTGATTGTCGACGGTCTCGACAGCGACAGCTGGCGCAGCATCAGGGACGCACTGATAGGCGCCAATCTGATCACCCAAAACATGCAGGGTCAGTATCTGCTGAGCCAGGACCTGCACAACGTGACGGTCATAGCGATCAAATCACTGATCAATCATGAGCTCCCTGTGCCAAGCCCTGGTGAGGACGCCCAGCCCTGGCAACTGCGGGCGGCTGAACTACTCAATGAGCAGCGCACCGCCCAGAGTGAGCTGCTGGACGTGTCACTGGACGAATTGTTCAACGCTCAGTCCCGAGAGCAGGGCTAACCGAACCCAAATGCGTATCCAACAGCTGCTACTGTTAACCCTGTTGCTCATCGGTGCCTGCGCAGCCGAAAAAGCGGATCCGCTGCCGGCCCAGGGCCAGTGGCGCCTGGTGAACTATTGGGCACTGTGGTGTACGCCCTGCCGGGAAGAGATTCCCGAACTGAATCTGCTGGACACTATCGAAGGCATAACGGTCTTCGGCGTGAACTACGACGGCAAACGCGGAGACGAGTTGCAGGAACAGCGACGCGCCCTGGATATCAGGTTTCCGGCCCTGACCACTGATCCAGCCGACGCACTGGGCATAGCGCGTCCGAGGGTATTACCCACCACCCTGATTGTGAATCCCGACGGCGTCCTGGTGGCAACTCTGGCGGGACCCCAGACCAAAGCCTCCCTGCTGGAAGCATTGGAAACACTAGGGCGCTAACAAAAAAAACGCCGGCAAACAGCCGGCGAAAGAAGGAGCCACTCAAATCGGGGACAACGCGCATTGCAGCATTGTCACTGGCAGGATGTTTCCCTTGCACCACCCCCGGAATTGGCGCCATCACTGCAGTTACAGGTAGGACACCCCTAGTTGGGAAAAGTTCAAAAGAAAAGAAAAAAAGATTAGCCGTCCCAGCGCCAGATGGCGGCCCCGGTCTGTCCCGGGCCCGAGGACACTCCCAATTCCACCTCAACCAGCCCTTCGCCGGCGCTGTCACGCAGCAGTTCAGCCAATAAATAGTGCGCCAGTTCTTCGACCGTAACATTGACCACGGGCAGTATTCGGGTCTCATCCTGTGGGAATTTCAGGGTCTTACCCCCAAAGGTCACCCAGTACTCATCCCCCTGTTCAGCAATGGTCTGGAAGGGCGAGTCCCCCGCGAGCAACATGTATTCGTCCAGGGGCACACACAAGTTGGCAATTCTGCGTTTGTAGACATTGTAATCGGCGGAAAAACCGTTGTTCCCCATGGGCGCGACGATTCTGGCGGACACTGAATAGTTGTGACCGTGGAGCCGCTCTCGCTCCTGCTCGGAGAAGATGGTGAAGTGCGCAGCGGAAAACTTGTGCGCCTCCTTGTCGATGTAAAGGGTCGTGAGTCGAGACATTGCCTGCTGCCAGAATTACAGGGAGCGTGTATGGTGGGCCGTGCCGGGTCTGTTAGCAAGAGATGTCGACATCCGCCGACAAGGGCCCTGCGTAGGCATTTTTGAGCTTCATGGAACCCTGACAACATGACACGGATCGCGATTATCACCGGCGCCAGCTCCGGTATCGGAGCCGCCGCCGCAGCGCAGTTTATCGAACAGAATTTCGAGGTAATGAATGTTTCCAGGCGGCCCTGCCCGGTACCCGGGGTCCGGGACGTCTGCGGTGATCTGAGCGAACCGGCGGCGCTGACCGAACTCACCCAATCCCTGGCTGATCAGGTAGGCTCAGAACAACCCACCGAGGTTTGTCTGGTGCACAACGCGGCGCTGATGCTCAAGGATTCGGCGGACAATACGGATGACGCTGCCCTTGCCCGGGTACTGCAGATCAACATACAGGCGATCAACACCCTTAACCGCGCACTCCTACCTCTGATGCCCGCAGGTTCCAGCCTGTTGCTGGTTGGCTCAACCCTTTCGGAAAAAGCGGTCAAAGGCGCCTACAGCTACATTATCAGCAAGCACGCCCAACTGGGCATGATGCGGGCTATCTGCCAGGACATGATGGGTACGGGCGTCCATACAGCACTGATCTGCCCGGGCTTCACGGACACCGAGATGCTGCGCAATCACATCGGCCACGACGAGGAAATTGTTAGCGCCATCAGCGCCATGAACAGTTTCGGTCGCCTGGTGCAGCCCGAGGAAATTGCCCGGCTCATCGTTTGGGCCCATGGCAATCCGGTGATCAACGGTGCGGTGCTGCACGGCAACCTTGGGCAAGTCGAGCACTGAGCGTGATCACTGAGCAACTTCGGGAGCGCCGGGAACGGGTATTTCTCGTGTTGGCCGCGGTCTTTCTCGGGGCAATGACACTGCTCAACGTCGTTGGCATCACGCGCTTCATTCAGCTTGGACCCCTGGCATTGGCAGTGGGGGTGCTGCCCTATCCACTGACCTTTCTGTGCACGGATCTGATCTCCGAACTGTACGGCCGGGCAAGGGCAAACTTCCTGGTCAGCGTGGGTCTTGGCCTCAATTTCCTGATTCTGGCTGTACTGACCCTGGGGGATATCGCGCCTTCAGTGCCCGCTGACACCATGCCACCCTGGCAGATGATACAGCTCGCTGAACCCCTGGCATTGCCGAACGGCCAGACCGTGGAGGGACAGATCGGTCTGTTCCAACTGATCTATGCGACCACGTCAGGGGCGGTTTTTGCCTCCATGCTCGCCTACATTGCCGCCCAGTACTGCGACGTGCAGCTTTACCATTTCTGGAAACGCCTGACCCGGGGCAAACACCTTTGGTTGCGCAATAATTTCAGTACCCTGCTCAGCCAGTTGGTGGATTCGGTCATGGTGGTCACTGTCACCTTCGGCGCGGTTTACTGGCGCGGGGAAATGGCATTCAACACCCTGCTGGTGTTGGTGGGCAGCAATTACGCTTTCAAGGCCCTGTCAGCCCTGGCGGACACATTGCCACTCTACGTATTGGTGCGCTGGCTACGACAGTACCTTGAGCTGGGCCCGGATGATTACGCCGTGGTGGTTACTGATCCGTCGACCACAACCTGAGCTCAGCCAGCAGCGGAATGGTAATGGGCCTTGACCGGGAAAGGGACGCCTGGTCGAGGCGCTCCAACAGCTGCATCAATGGCGGCGCTGATCTCGGCGCACGGTTCAAGATGTAGCTGACAACCTCATCCGACAGCTTCAGCCCCCTGCGGGCGGCGCGGAATTTCAGCAGGTCACCCAGTTCATCCTCGCTGAAGGCCGGCATCTGGTACACGGGAAGTGCACTCCAACGGGAGCGCAGGTCCGGCAGCATATCTGCCATGCCCGCTGGCGCCTTGTTGGCCGAGTAACACTGGGCAATCCCAGTGTCCTTCAGGCGATTGAACAAGTGAAATAACTGCTGTTGCCAGTCAGCGCTGGCGGTCGCGACATGAACGTCATCCACCACAACCAGGCTGGCCTGCAGCAGGCCGTCCAGCACCGCCTCCGGGGGATAGGGGAGCAGCTCTGACAACGGCAGGTAGACTGCATCAACCCCGGCAGCGCGGCTGACACCCTGCAAAAAGTGGCTCTTGCCGACCCCTTCGTTACCCCACAGGAAAAAAGACGGGAAGGCCCCCGCCTGGGCGCCCCTGACGGCCGCCATCAATTCAGAGGTCCCAGACCGGACGTGGAAGTTGTCCAGACTGATGTCACTGTCGAGACGCATCTTTAGGGTTAACTGGTCAACCACAGTGGAATAACGGCTCAATCGCTCTGGTAGGTTTCTGTACTTCGGTAGTAGCTGACGGCATGGCGACAAAACACCAGTGCGACCGCCGCTACCGGCAGGGCCAGCAGGACACCCGCAAAGCCCGCCAATTGCCCCCCGGCCATCAGCGCGAAGATCACCATAACGGGATGTAAGCCGATCCGGTCGCCAATCAGGGTCGGGGTTAAAAACAGGCTTTCAACCATTTGCCCAAAGCCAAACACCAGCCCAACCCAAACCAGAAACATCAGGTCACCACCGGATTGGAACCAGGCCACCAGCAGTGAACTGCCGACACCCAGGACGGCCCCCGCATAGGGAATAATGGAGGCGAGGCCGGCGACGGTGCCCAGAATGAGGGCAAAATCGAGGCCGATGATCCAAAGTCCTGCGCTGTACAGGAAGGCCTGGGCCAGCATGACCAGAAACTGGCCCCGCAGGAACTCGCCCAGCACCTCATCGGCCTCGGATACCATCCCTGAAATGTCCTGTTGCCATGTCATCGGCACCAGATCCAACAGCCCGGCGACCAGGCGATCCCAGTCCCGCATTAAGTAAAACGCCACCACGGGAATCAGGGTGAGATTGAAAACAGCGGCGATGACGCCCATTCCCGAACGGGTCAACCCGGCCACCGAACTAGCCACCAGCCTACCGATGGAATCCCAGCGCGCCGCCAGCTCGGCCTCCCAATCGATAACGGGAAGACCGACGGGGCTGACGCTGATGCGCTCGTGCACCGCCGGCATCAGGGTCTCGGATACCCAACGGTAGAGCAGGGGCAACTTCCGAATCGCCTGGTCCAGCTGGTCGATCAGCAACGGCACGCCCACCAGCAGTAACAGCGCGGCAATCAGGCCAAACAGGGAAAACACCAGTGCCACACCCCCGGTCCTGCCATAGCCCCGGGTTTCCAGCCGGTCGACCAGCGGGTCACCCAGGTAGGCGATGGCCGCCCCCACAAGAAACGGCGCGAGAATGGGGTGCAGTGCCCAGACCAACAGCACAAAAACCAACAGCAAGCCCAGTACAAAGGGCCACCGGTTGACGGGTACTACCGGGCTCATGGGCGCCCCCAGTGCAGGAACATCCGGCTCGGTGTCATGTCGTCCGAAACCGCCAAACGGGAACGCGAAGGCAACACCCGCTTCAGCGCATCGGTGCTGCTGATCCCGGTAACCCTGACTGCCAGAATGTCACCCTGAACCTCGGCAACACTGACCGACTCAAGCAGGGGTAAATCCCTGAAAATATCCATAACCGACCGGTAGTCCAGGTAACTCTCCACCCCGGATACGACAACCGTTACGTAGCCCGTCGGGGCACGTGATTCCAGGGTAACCGCATAGCGATCTGCCATGGCGTCCACGGACAAATCGACACCGGTGTACACCACGGGCCCGATAACATTGCCCTGAACCTGCTCCCGACGCTGGGTTTCAGTATCGAGGTAAAGCCAGTCCGCGAGCAGGGCGCCGGTGGTCAACCGCACGTAGCGGCCGACCAGAATGTGCTCGGTTCCATAGCGTTCGGAGGCAGCACGAATCCTTGATGTCACGCTCTGCCAAACCATTTCCGGGGACAGGGCGGCGGCGTCTTCCAGGTCCAGCAAGGGTAACCTCAGGGTGACCCCCCGATCAGCAAAACCCTGGGACAAAGCTGTCAGCAATTCGTCGTCCTGGCTGACCGTCGCAAACCGTCGACTGAAGGGCTCATCCACAACCAGCCATAACAACACGGGCGGCCTGTCCTGTGCCCAAAAAGTGCCGTCAGAGTCCCGCAGGATGCCCTTCACCAGCACGTCATCAAAGGTGGCGCTCAAATAGACCTGCGCTTCCTCCTGCTGGTAACTGTAGCTGGCCACCCGGTCCCGGGCCCCGAGAATGGCGGCGGCTACGCCGGTTTTATCAACGATGTCGTCATTGCCGGATACCCGTATCAGGACCCGGCGCAGGGCATCCCGAATGCCCTCGGTCAGCGCAGCATCACTCCTGTCGGCAACCGGAACCCTGGCGGAATAGAATCCCTCCTGGGCAGCGGCCGGGAAAACCAGAGCGAGCAATAACAGGGTAGTCAGTAGTCGGGCGACCATCGATGAGTCCAAAACAGCGATGTGTGGAGTTTACCAGTGAAAACCCGTCCGCGTTGCTTCCCTGACGGAGGGTCTCACAGTACCCTGTGCATCCCATCTCTGGCCCCCGGGGGGCACCAACACCCATGAATGACTCTTCCGACAGCCCCTCCCTGTCCTATCGCGACGCCGGTGTCGACATCGATGCCGGCAATCAGTTGGTGGACCGGCTGAAAAAAGTCACCGCAGCAACACGCCGACCCGAAGTCATGGGGGGTATAGGCGGCTTTGGCGCTCTGGTTGAGATACCCGAGGGATATCACCAACCCGTGCTGGTGTCGGGCACCGATGGAGTGGGGACCAAGCTGCGGCTCGCTATGATGGCGGATCGCCACGATACGATCGGCATCGACCTGGTCGCCATGTGCAGCAACGATATTGCGGTCGTGGGAGCCGAGCCTCTGTTGTTCCTGGATTATTACGCCACCGGCAAACTCGATATTGATGTCGCCGCAGAAGTGGTGACCGGTATCGGCAGGGGCTGTGAACTGGCCGGCTGCGCACTGGTGGGCGGCGAGACCGCGGAAATGCCCGGCATGTACGATGGCGGTGACTACGACCTGGCGGGGTTCTGCGTGGGCGTCGTGGAGAAGGACCAGATCATTGATGGCAGCCATGTCACCGACGGAGATGCACTGATCGCGCTGCCTTCCAGCGGCCCGCACGCCAATGGTTTTTCCCTGATACGAAAGATCATTGAGGTAACCGGTGCAGCGCTGGACCAAGAACTCGATGACGGACAGACCCTGATCGACGCCCTGCTGGAACCCACGACCATCTACAACCGGACCCTGCTGTCCCTGCAGAAGGAATTCCGGCTGCACGCCATGGCACACATCACCGGCGGTGGCTTGCCCGAAAATTTGCCCCGGGTACTCCCCGAGGGCTGTACGGCAAGGGTCGATCTGGCCAGTTGGCGGCAGCCCGAGGTCTTCCAATGGTTGCAGCGGGGCGGCAATGTGCAGGCCCATGAGATGTTGCGAACTTTCAACTGCGGGGTGGGTATGATTCTGGTGGTTGCTGAGCAAAAAGCCGGCCTCGTACTGGAACATCTCTCGGGCGAGGGGGTCAAAGCATGGCAGTTGGGTAATATCGTCGCGGGTGGTGGAGGCGGAGTAGAGTTCATCGGATGAGGGACGCAACGGGGCGCCTCACTGTGCTGATATCGGGGCGTGGCAGCAATTTGCGGGCCTTCCTGCAGGCCCAGCAGTCCGGTGAGCTTGACGGAGAGATCAACGCCGTGATCAGCAATCGTCCCCAGGCCCCGGGGTTGGAAATAGCCCGGGAGGCGGGTATCGCCACCGAAGTGCTGGATCACACGCTGTTTGAGACCAGGGAGGCATTCGATGAGCAGCTGGCACAAATCGTCCACAACTACAGCCCGGATGTGGTGGTGCTGGCGGGTTTTATGCGCATCCTGACACCCGCCTTTGTTGCTGCATTCCGCGGCCGCCTGATCAATATTCACCCGTCGCTGCTGCCCAAATATCGCGGCTTGAACACCCACCAGCGGGCTATCGATGCCGGGGAGCGGGAAGCGGGAGCCACCGTCCATTTCGTCACTGCCGATCTGGACTGCGGACCCGGCATTCTGCAGGCCCGGGTGCCGGTAGTAGCCGGGGATAGTGCTGAATCCCTTGCGGCACGGGTGCTACCGGTTGAGCATCAACTTTACCCCCGCGCCGCCAACCTGGTACTGACGGGACGGGCGGTGCTGGGCCATGACAGCGCCCGGCTGGATGACCGCGTTCTGCCCCCCGGAGGTGAGCAATGGCAGCCCGCCTGACACCCACTCGGGCATGCCTAATGTGCCTGGTGCTGCTGTGGCCCGCTGTGTCCTGCGCCAGCGCCGCCTCCGAGGGCGGCCATCTACAGCCCTACCAAGCCACCTATCGAACCAAAGCCATGGGGCTCAATGTCACCGTAGAGCGTCAACTCGCTGTCGACGGTTCCGGATACCGGTTGAGCAGCGAGGGAAGTTCGTTCCTGGCCAGCATCAAGGAAGTTGCTCACTTTGACCTGGTGGATGGTCGAGTGCAGGGCAAGGACTACGTCTATGAACTGAAATCCCTGGTCAAACGTCGCCGGGAAGTGCAATTCCTGCCCCAGCAGGGCCTGATCAAGAGCCTACGCAAAGACCAATGGACAGAACACCCATGGGCTCCGGAAGTACTTGACCGCTTCAGCCAGCAGGAACAGCTAAGGTTAGATCTCATCGCTGCCGCCGCCACCAGCGAAAGTGGCGAGGCCCCGTCGGAACTGAGTTTCACGGTTGTCGACGGCGACCGGATAAAAATCCGCACGCTGGACCTGGTGGCAGAAGAAACCCTGACCACCCCCCTGGGTGACCTCGATACCCTGCACTACCGGCAGCGCCGGGACAGCGGCAGCAACCGAAGTTCGGACATCTGGGTCGCGCCATCACTGGACTTCATGATGGTACTGACGCAACACGTGGAAGACGATTCAGTCATTGAGATAGCGCTGCAGTCGCTGTCGGTGGCTCCCGCCGCTGCCGACTGAATAGAAATCCCTAAGCCCTGGGCAAGGTGACGCCCCGCTGCCCCTGGTACTTGCCACCCCTGTCGGCATAACTGGTCTCACATTCCTCATCGCTCTCGAAGAACAGCATCTGGGCGACACCCTCCTCGGCGTAAATTTTCGCAGGGAGGGTCGTGGTGTTGGAGAACTCCAGGGTGACATGACCCTCCCATTCGGGCTCCATCGGTGTCCCGTTCACGATGATCCCACAGCGGGCGTAGGTGCTCTTGCCCAGGCACACGGTCAAGACATTCCTGGGGATACGGAAGTACTCCACCGTGGACGCCAACGCAAAGGAATTGGGCGGAATCACACAAACGTCGCTTTCCACATGGACGAAGCTGTCCTCATCAAAATTTTTGGGGTCGACGGTGGCCGAATGAATATTGGTGAATACCTTAAACTCCCGACTGCAGCGCACATCGTAGCCGTAGCTCGATGTGCCGTAGGAAATCAGGCGCTGATCCCCCCGCTGTCGCACCTGCCCGGGCTCAAAGGGCTCTATCATGCCCTGCTCACGGGCCATTTCCCGTATCCAACGATCCGATTTAATCGTCAAGGTGGTTTCTCCTGCTGGGGCTTACTCGTCGCCCATGGTAATAATTGGTCCCGCCTCAACCACCGACGCATCCAGCTTTGACCGGATGGCGGCCGCGGCCTGAACAAAGCCCTGGGTCCCGGGGTCATCGGCAGCCACGGTCAACATGGACACACCCCGGTCTGCGGTTTCCCTGATACGCATCGACAGGGGCAGTTGGGCCAGTAGCTCGACACCGTATTCGGTCGCCATCTGTTCACCGCCGCCGGCGCCGAATATCGGCTCCTCGTGACCACAGGCGCTGCAACAGTGGGTGGCCATGTTTTCAATGATGCCCAGTACCGGCACGTCAACCTTGCGGAACATTTCGACCCCCTTGCGGGCGTCTATCAGGGCAATGTCCTGGGGTGTGGTAATGATGACCGCTCCCGCCAGGGTCACTTTCTGGGCCAGGGTCAACTGAATGTCCCCGGTACCGGGCGGCATATCCACCAACAACACGTCCAACTCACCCCAGAGCGTCTGCTCCAGCATTTGCACCAGGGCGCCACTGGCCATGGGGCCCCGCCAGACCATGGCGGTATCCTCGTCAGTGAGGAACGCCATGGACATAGCCTTGATTCCGGAGACATCGATGGGCAGCAGCCATTTTTCATCCTGCTGTTCGGGCTTGACCTCCGCCGCCACCCCCAGCATGCGTCGCTGGCTGGGGCCATAGATGTCGGCATCGAGCAAGCCAACCGACAGGCCCTGGGCCTTCAGGGCGTGGGCCAGGTTCATGGTGACGGTGGATTTACCGACGCCGCCCTTACCCGAGGCCACTGCGACGATATACTTGGGTTGATGCTCCATTCGGGTCCTGATCCTGTCCCGCGCCAGCGGCAAAGCGGGGCAGTATACCGGACCGGGGCCGCCCAACATGAAACCCCCGTGACCTTCCGGTAGAATTCGCGGCTTTAACACAGAGCCCGATCCCCGCATGACCTCCCAGCCGCGAGACATTCTTGTCACCTCAGCGCTTCCCTACGCCAATGCACCGCTGCACCTTGGCCATATGCTGGAGCAGGTCCAGACCGATATCTGGGTGAGATTCCAGAAGTCCCGGGGACATCACTGCCTGTACGTCTGCGCCGATGATGCCCATGGCACCGCGATCATGCTGTCCGCGGAACAGGCTGGACGGTCACCCGAGGATCACATTGATACCGTGCGGGAGGACCACCTCCGGGATTCCACGGGCTTTTTGATTGCCTTTGATAACTATTATTCAACCCATTCCGAGGAAAATAGACACTGGTCAGGGGAGATATTCTCCCGTCTGGAGGCCGGCGGCCACATCGGTCTGCGGGAGATAGTCCAGGCCTTTGACCCCGAGAAGGGTCTGTTCCTCGCCGATCGCTTCATCAAAGGAACCTGTCCCCGCTGCAAAACACCTGATCAGTACGGTGACAATTGCGAGGCCTGCGGAGCGACCTACAGCCCATCCGACCTGATCGACCCGGTGTCGGCCCTCTCCGGAGCTACCCCGGAAGACAGGGCATCGACCCATTTGTTCTTCCACCTGGCGCATTTTCAGGATCTGCTGACAGCATGGACCCAGGGGGAACATCTACAGCCGGCGATCAGAAACAAACTCCGGGAGTGGATAGATGCGGGGCTGCAGGACTGGGACATCAGTCGCGACGCGCCCTACTTTGGTTTTGAGATTCCCGGCCACCCCGGCAAATATTTTTATGTCTGGCTGGACGCGCCCATAGGTTATATCGCCAGTAGCCAGGACTACTGCCGACGCGAGGGTGAGGACTTTGATCGTTGGTGGCAACCAGGGCACAGCACGGAGCTGTATCATTTTATCGGCAAGGACATCGTCAACTTTCACGGCCTGTTCTGGCCCGCCATGTTGCAGGCTGCAGGCCTGCGGCTACCCACTGCGATTTATGCCCATGGGTTCCTGACCGTTGACGGCACAAAAATGTCGAAGAGCCGGGGCACCTTTATCCGGGCCAGCACCTACCTGGAGCACCTCGATCCCGAATATCTACGCTACTACTTTGCTGCCAAACTTGGCTCCGGAGTGGATGACTTCGACCTCAACCTGAGCGACTTTATCCAGCGGGTCAATTCCGACCTGGTCGGGAAAGTAGTCAACATCGCCAGTCGCTGTGCGGGCTTTCTGCGCAAGAAATTTGACAACCAGATGAGTGCTGACTGTGCCGAGCCCGAGTTGGTGCAGCAATTTATCGCTGCGGGAGAAGGTATCGCCGATTTGTATGAGGCCAGGGAGTTCAGTCGTGCCATGCGGGAGATCATCGCGCTGGCGGATCGTGCCAACCAGTACGTGGATGACCGCAAACCCTGGGTTATGGCCAAAGAGGAGGGCCGGGAGCAGGAGGTCCAGGCCGTGTGTTCGGTTGGCATCAACCTGTTCCGGGCACTGGCCACCTACCTCAAACCGGTGCTGCCCGCCATGGTTGGCCGTGCCGAAATTTTCCTGAACATCAATCTGGATTGGCAGCAACTCCAGCAGCCGCTACTGGGTCACACCCTGCAAGACTTCAAACCGCTGCTGCAGCGGGTGGATCCAGCCCAGGTTGAGGCCATGGTCGAGGCGGGCAAATCCTGATAGGCATCCCGAAGCCCATTACGACACGGCACGGATTTGTCTAGAATGGGGCCTCGGTAATGGCTAGGGCGAACGGGGTCTCACATGTTGGCTGATTACGCACTGCTGCTGGCTGGCACAGTGCTCGTCAATAACTTTGTCCTCGTCCAGTTCCTGGGCCTGTGCCCCTTTATGGGCGTCTCCAACAAACTGGAAACGGCCATGGGAATGTCGGCGGCCACCACCTTCGTACTGACCCTGGCTTCCGTCTGCAGTTACCTGACCTATACCTGGCTGTTGGTGCCCCTGGAACTCACCTATTTGAGGACCATCAGCTTTATTCTGGTGATCGCAGTAGTGGTGCAGTTCACGGAGATGGTAGTGCGGAAATCCAGCCCCCTGCTGCACCGGGTCCTGGGGGTTTACCTGCCGCTGATAACAACGAATTGCGCGGTACTGGGGGTCGCCCTGCTGAACATCAACCAGGCCCATAATTTCACCGAATCCCTGTTTTATGGTTTCGGCGCTGCGGTCGGGTTCTCACTGGTGCTGGTATTGTTCGCGGCCATGCGGGAGCGCCTGGCGGTGGCCGATGTGCCCGAGCCGTTCCAGGGCGCGGCTATTGGTATGATCACCGCCGGACTGGCTTCCCTGGCCTTTATGGGCTTTGCGGGGCTGGTGTAGTCATGCCGGCCTGGGTGGAAAGCCAACCGCTGCTGGCGGCCCTGATGGCCCTGCTGGGCCTGGGCCTGGGCTTCGGTGCCGTGCTGGGCTACGCCTCGGTACGGTTCCGAACCGAAGGCAACCCGCTGGTGGACCAGATCAATCAGCTGTTGCCGCAAACCCAGTGCGGCCAATGCGGGTACCCAGGCTGTAAACCCTACGCCACGGCGATCGCCGATGGCGACGCCATCAACAAGTGCCCCCCGGGCGGACAGGAAACCATTGACTCGCTGGCAGATCTGCTGGACGTCGAACCCCAGCCACTGGATGCCGAGCACGGCGAGGAGAAAGAGCCCAACGTCGCCTACATTCGGGAGGATGAGTGCATTGGCTGCACCAAGTGCATACAGGCCTGCCCGGTGGACGCCATTCTCGGTGCTGCCAAGCTGATGCACACGGTCATTGTCGACGAGTGCACTGGTTGTGACCTCTGTGTCGATCCCTGCCCGGTGGACTGCATCGACATGGTGCCCCGAAAGGGCGGTATCGAACACTGGCGCTGGGAACTACCTATACCCGCGGAACAGCGGGACAACATTATTGCCTCGGATCGAGCAGCCGCATGACGACGGTGTTTGATATCCACGGTGGCATACACCCCCCCGAGGAGAAATCCCTGTCGAATCCGGGGGAGGTACTTGATGCAGGTATTCCACCGACCCTGGTCCTGCCCCTGTCCCAGCATATTGGCAAGCCCCCAACCCTGGAGGTAGCCATTGGAGATCGAGTTAAGGGAGGCCAGCTGCTGGCGGCTGCCGAGGGCCTGGTCAGCGTGCCGCTGCATGCCCCCACCTCCGGAGTCATCACTGCCATTGAGCCGCGGCCGGTGCCCCATCCCTCGGGGCTGGAAAACCTCTGTGTGGAACTACGCTGCGACGGTGAGGACGACTGGCTGGAATTAGAGGGTTTTGAAAACTGGCAGTCGGAAGCCCCCGAGACGCTGGTGGCGTCGGTGCGTGCAGCGGGTATCGCCGGTATGGGCGGCGCCGGTTTTCCCACCGCAGTGAAATTGCTGGCCCCCCAACGGGCGCCCATGCACACCCTCATTATCAACGGTACCGAGTGTGAGCCGTATATCACGGCGGATGACACGCTGATGCAGGTACAGGCGGCGGACATCGTATTGGGCGCCGAGATTCTCGCCCACATCCTCGGTGTGGAGCGGATTTTACTGGCCGTTGAAGACAACAAACCGGCGGCGCTGACCGCCATGCAGGCAGCGGCGGCGGATGCCGGCAGGGTCTGTGAAGTGATGACTTTTCCCACCAAATATCCGTCGGGGGGCGAGAAGCAACTCATAGAAATCCTGACCGGCAAGCAGGTCCCAACCGGCGGCCTACCCGCGGACCTGGGCATCGTCTGCCAAAATCCGGGGACCGCAGTGGCGGTCAAAAATGCGATCTGTGAGGGCCGGCCCCTGACCGACAGGATTGTCACCGTGACCGGTCGAGCGCTGGCCCGCCCGGGCAATTACCGGACCCGACTGGGTACCCCGATAGACCACCTATTGGGTGTCGCGGGTTTTGAACCGAAAAACAACCGGCGGCTGATCCACGGTGGCCCCATGATGGGCTTTGCGCTGGAATCCGCTGATGTGCCCGTTATCAAAACCACCAACTGTATTCTGGTACCCACCGAGCAGGAATTGCCCACGCCGCCGCCAGCCCAGGCCTGCATCCGATGCGGACTGTGCGCGGAAGCCTGCCCTGCCTCATTGCTGCCCCAGCAACTGTATTGGTATGCCCGGGCCCGGGACCAGGAGCAGTTGGAACGACACCATCTGGCCGACTGCATTGAGTGCGGTGCCTGTTCCTGGGTTTGCCCCAGCCATATTCCCCTGGTGCAGTACTACCGCGCGGCAAAAGGCATGATGGCGGACTCCCGGGCGGAAAAAATTCGGTCCGACCGGTCCAGGGGCCGATTTGAAGCCCGTCAAGAGCGGCTGGAGCAGGAAGCCGCCGCAAGGGAAGCCCAGCGCGCGGCCCGCAGGGCAGCGGCCCAGCAAAAAGCGGCCCAGGGCGGTGCTGATGATCCGGTCGCGGCGGCGATTGCCAGGGCCAAAGCGAAAAAAGAGGCGGCGGCTGAGGAGTCGGGTGAATCGTGAGCTTTCTGCGCATCACCTCACCCCACGGCCACGGGCCACTGACCACGGCCCAGGTCATGCAGACCGTGCTGCTGGCGACCCTGCCCGGGGTGGTGGTGCTGACCTGGTTCTTTGGCCCCGGGACGCTGATCAACATCCTGTTCGGGGGCGCTGTTGCCCTGGCCTGCGAATATGCCTCCCTGTGGCTGCGTGACAGGGAACCGGCACCCTATCTAAGCGACTACAGCGTACTGGTCACTTCCACCTTGCTGTGCATAGCCCTGCCGCCCTATGCACCCTGGTGGCTGGTTACAACGGGCATCCTGGCCTCGGTCATTCTGGGCAAACATGTTTTTGGCGGACTGGGCTACAACCCATTCAACCCTGCGATGGTGGGCTATGTGGTACTGCTCATCTCCTTTCCCCTGCAGATGTCCACCTGGCAGGCCCCCCGAGGGCTGGGCGAGGTTCCCGGGTTGGGCGACTCAGTGACGGCCCTGCTGACACCGGGGGCTTACGACGGCGTCACAATGGCCACGCCCCTGGATCTGCTGCGCCAGAACAAGGGACTGCTGCTGGACGACCTCTATGCCCAAGCGCCCCAGATGGTGCAGTGGGCAGGAATTGGCTGGGAATGGGTAAACATTGAATTTCAAGCCGGCGGTGTGTGGGTTATTTACGGGGGTGTTTTCACCTGGCATGCGCCCGTGGGGATGCTGGTGATGCTGGGGCTTTGCGCCGCCGCAGGCTTTGACAGCGGCAGTTCCGAGAGCGGTGGCTCGCCCCTGTTCCACTGGCTGTCCGGAGCCACGATGTTCGGCGCCTTTTTCATTATCACCGACCCCGTAAGCGGAGCAACGTCGAACCGGGGCCGACTGTTATTCGGCGCCCTGGTGGGCCTGTTGCTCTACCTCATCCGTGTCCACGGCAACTACCCCGATGCACTGGCTTTCGCGGTCCTGATTCTCAATTTCGCAGCGCCCTTTATCGACCAGTACACCCAACCCGTCACCTATGGCCACCGGCCACAGCGGGAGGATGAAGAGTGAACACCGCGGGTGCCATTTCCCGCTCAGCGGTGATGCTGGGGTGCTTTGCGGCGCTGGCTTCGGCGGTCATAGCCTGGACCTGGCTGGAGACCGAGGATGATATTGAACGCTCCATACGGGAAGCCGAGGCCAGGCAATTGCTAGAAATTTTCCCGCCGGACAGCCACGACAACAGCCTGATCGACGACCGCTTCATGGTGGCGGCAGATACGGCGCTGCTGGAATTACGACGGGATCGGGAGGGCTACACCGTGCGCCAGGGCGGCGAGGTAGTGGGCGTTATCCTTCCGGCCACCGCCAGGGACGGCTACAGCGGTGACATCGAACTGCTGGTGGGCGTGACCCGCACCGGCGCTGTCGCCGGCGCAAGGGTTGTGTCCCACCGTGAAACACCGGGCCTTGGGGACGGTATCGACATGCGTAAGTCCTCATGGATGCAGTCTTTTGACCGGCGCTCCCTGTCCTCCCCGGTCCGGGCTGAGTGGGGTGTCAAAAAAGATGGCGGTTATTTTGACCAGTTCACGGGCGCCACGGTGACGCCCAGGGCCGTGGTCGCCGCGGTCAGGCGCAGTCTGGAATACCAGCAGCTGCACCGGGCATCACTGTTCGAGATCACCCCTGAATCTCCTGAGGAGGTCAGCCCATGACCACACCCAGCTACGCAACGCTGACCCACAATGGCCTGTGGAAAAACAACCCCGCGCTGGTGCAACTGCTGGGCCTGTGCCCGCTGCTGGCGGTTTCGGCATCGGTGGTCAACTCACTGGGCCTGGCGGCGGCGACCCTGTTTGTCCTGGTCAGCTCCAACCTGTGCGTTTCGCTGGTGAGAAATGTCGTCTCGGAGACCATTCGTCTGCCGGTATTTGTCATGATCATAGCGGCTGCGGTAACGGCCATTGAGCTGCTGATGCAGGCCTATACCTACGAGCTGTACCAGATCCTGGGTATCTTTCTGCCGTTGATCACGACCAATTGCATTATTTTGGGACGGGCCGACGCCTTTGCTGCCAAAAATCCGTTACTGCCCTCGCTGTATGACGGCTTCATCATGGGGGTAGGCTTCGGTGCCGTACTGGTGGTTCTGGGGGCCATCCGGGAGTTGCTGGGCACGGGCGGGCTGTTCGCCAACATGCAACTGTTGTTTGGCGAATCGGCCCGGAACTGGCATTTCGTGATCTCGGAAGATTACCCGGCCCTGTTGCTCGCCATCCTGCCGCCCGGCGCCTTCATCGTCACCGGTTTCCTGATCGCTGCAAAAAACGCCGCCGATAATGCGGCGAAACGACGTGCCGAGGCAGCCCGGGCGCCCGTGGTTGCCGGAGCCAAGCGGGTTCGGGTGACGGGCAAAATCTCGTAGCGCCCAGGCCTAGGCTGCTGCGACCAGGGTGCCGAGAATTTCAGTAACGGCAGCTTCATCCATACCCGCGTTTTCCTCGTCACAGACATAGGTCACGTACAGCATCACATTACCCGCCGCCAGGTACCACTCCTGTACGTGGGTTGCCTCCTCAGCAAACTCGCCGGTGACACCGGCGAAAGGACCGAAACGAGCCTGCTGCCAGTCGGCCACCTCCGGGGATTCCTCCCGCGCCATGGCCGCCAGTTCGGCTGGCAGAACCGTGCCGCTGTCCTTGCACAGGGTGCTGACTTCAATCTCACCGACACCGTCAGCGTCGCTGATCCGGACGACATCGTTTTCGTAATCCGCACGCCACTCAATCGGCAACAACAGGCACCAGTGATCAGTCTCCAGAATATTCATCGGCCACCGCGGCCTCCATATCGAGGGTCATAAGAATCGCGTCCTCCCGAGTTTGCCCGGACCGATAGTAGTCGCGGCGGCATCCGCTTTCGACAAACCCGCAGTGCTGATACAGCCGCTGGGCGACGGCATTGCTACGACGCACCTCCAAATGGCAGGTTCTCGCTCCCATGCCTGCCAGTGTCCTGAGGCCCAGGCTCAATAGCTGGCGTCCCAAACCCCGGTTCCGTGAGGATTGATGGACGCGAATGTCCAGTAACTCGGCCTCAGCGTCAATGAGGCTGAACCAGATGGCGGCAACGGGTCGCCCGGCGGGCGCAAGTGTCCAGCCCTGACACCGGCCCTGTCCCATCAGAGTCATAAGAAATCCCAGTGAGGGCCCGGTCTGCTCCAAATAAAGATCGACCAGGGCCGGCTCATCGGCGGGGGCGATAGATCGCAGATCACCAGCGGCCGCCCTGACGATGCCTTCCACTGAGCAGGACCTCAGGAGCTGTGAGGTTGCAGGACCTGCCAGGCATCGCGCTTCAGCGCCGGTTCAGTCAGCATGTCCAGGGTGGAAGGTATGTCCAGACAGGCCAGCGCCGGAGGCACATGAACCCACTGCCGGCAAGCCGCCCCCATGAAAATATAACCCCGGGCCTGCCGTTCCCGGGCCAGGCGTCGAAGCTGACCCGATACGCTGTCTTTGGCGGCATCCGCATGCTGGGGCAGATGGGCGTGTTCGGCCAGGGGCCAGCTAAACTGGAGGTGGCTCATAGCCAAATCACCCTCGGTTATGGCCCGCGCCATACCCTGCACAAGCTGCAACTGCTCCCGCCGAATCAGGGCATCCTGCAGCTGCTCCAGCCACAGCCATGGACCGGCCGATACGATCATCAGTTGAAAAGCCACAGGCTTGCCTGTTGCGGCCTGCTCGATTCCAGGACCATCACCTGAAACAGGGGATGGGGCAGCGGCCGGCTCAGTGGTAATCCGGACAGCTCGTGGAGTTCCAGCAACCTCCGCGGAATGGCCTTTACCACCCCGATTCACCCCAGTCGCCGAACCGCTGGCCCTGCTTTTGTCGGTCCCAGGCGCAGACAGCTCCGCTGGCTGGGGGGACTGGGGCAGTGGCTCAAGATGACGGTGGGGCCGGGCGCCCTCAGGATTAAAACGGGAAACCAATGGCTCAATGCCCAAGTGCAGCAGGGTCCCACGCCTGCGCTGTTCCCGCTCCCAAAGCGCTTGATGTTCAGCTCTATTCATGGGCCCATTGTGGCACGGAGTCCCACCTTATACCCAGCGCCAGCCCCAACTGTTGAAAAAGCGCAGGCCACCACGCAGGAACCAGAGTATGTGCCGCCAGCCCTTGCGCGCCGCCTGCCCACCGTGGTGAACAATCAGGTGGCTGGGGTCACGGACTACCCTGCCCTCGCTGAGCAGGCGCATGCACAGGTCGTAATCCTCAAAGTAGAGAAAAAACCGCTCATCAAATCCCCCCACGGCCCGAAATGCCCGGGGTTGCACCACCATGCAGCAGCCCGACAGTAGCGGCACGTCCTGCAGTGGGCCCGAGATCGGCAAATCCTGAAGCTCGTAGCGGGACATCTGCTTTTGGACTGGCTTTTGCAACCAACCGGGGGCAAAAGCACGCATGAGAAGCACCAACACAGAGGGGTAGCGCTTGGCCAGATACTCCTCTTTACCCAGTTCATCGGTCCCTCGGGGCGCCAACACAGCCACATCAGACTGTTCGGCCATTGTTTGCCGAACCCGGATGAGGAAATCATCCTGCAATTCCACATCGGGGTTTAAAATGAGGTGGCAGTCGCCCATGGGCAGGCTGAGAATGCTGTTATGACCGCTCCCAAAACCGGGGTTACGCGTCCGTACAAGGTGCTGGATATCCAATAAAGAGCTGTACCCCGGGTCGGATAGGAGCGCCCGGACCTCATCGCTGTAGTGCTCATCCAGACTGTGATCGATCAGGTAGAGCGGTGTGCGCTGCTCAAGCCGCTGGACAGCCCGATCGAGACTGGACAGGGTCGCCCCGAGTCGCCCAAGGTCACTGCGGCACAACACCACGGTGACGGTGACAGCGGGGGCGGAGGTCAGGTCGCTCAGATCGGACATGACCCGCAGGATACCAGCACAGCTCCCTGTCGTTGACCCGGAAGCAGCAGCTTACGGGGACACCCCCGCACAGATGGGAAAATTTCCCTAAATCCACGGGGTTTTCATGCCCAAAAGTGCCCTGTTTCCCAGCATTGACCGTGATATGGTACTGCCAGTGAAAGTCCGTCAATTTAGGGACGAAGGGATTACGGAGATCAGGCAATGCGCAATCGGTGGTTAGGGAAAACGACCCGGTTTGTTACCTTTTTCTGTGCGGCGATGCTGGCCGCCTGTGGCGGGGGCGGTGACGGCGTTGGCAGCGGTGGCTTCCTGGGGGACCAGCCACCACCGGGAACAGAAGTGCCTGCCGCGTACCTGGTTGAGCTTGAAACGACCGACGGCAGTGGCACTGCGACCAAACGCTTCACCAGTCAGGACCCACTGACTGTCACCGTGTCCCTGTTCGAGGTGGACGGAGAAGTTCTTACTCCAGTTGTTGACGAGATTATTAACCTCGAGAGCAGCCTGGGCAGCGTCGACCCATCCAACGGTTCGACACTGACCGACGCGAACGGCCATGCGATTTTTTTGCTTACCGCTGGTGAAAATGAGATCGGGGCAGGCGGTGTCCGTGCGAGCTTGAAGG
>JAAXJC010000140.1 GCA_012270045.1 Luminiphilus sp. | reverse complement strand
CGCCTGAAGCTTCAGTCCCAGTGCTCTTGGCCATGCTGATGATTTCATGTGGTCTCCCCCTACTGCTTTCCTTATTAGATTTGACGCCGCTCTCGTGATCTCTGTGATCAATATCACTGTCCTGGGTCCGCGTTAACACCGACTTTTGGGCAGGAAAGAGCAGCTCAAGGAGATTTTTACCAAAAATATGATATGGATCACACAAAAATCCACAATAATAGAAAAAATCCTATTGCGAGGATGTCATCCCGCTCTTCCTAAAACCATTTACTGTCCCACTGGGCGGCAACCCCGATTGCAAGAGCAGCCGAACCGCTCACGGCCCCTGTTGGGCACCCCACCCCCAAAACCTGTAAATTTGCAGTTTGACGACAGGCGCACCTGCGCCGCGCTGCTGTTATTGAGAAATCGGGGAGGCCTATGCGCACGACAATCTTCCTTGCCATCCTGACGCTGTGTTGGATGCCTGTTCCCTCTGCCCAGACCCTTGATGAACGCGAGCAGGCCATGGCCGGCTGGGTAGACCAACACCAGCACGAGGCGATCGCTTTACTGGCAGAAACCGTCAATATCGGCAGTGGCACCATGAACCACCAGGGCGTTCGTGCTGTCGGCGACGTCATGGCCCGGGAACTGGAGGCCCTGGGCCTGTCCCCGCGCTGGATTGACATGCCCGAGGAGGTGAATCGCGCGGGGCACCTGTTTGCCCGGCAGGAAGCCACCGGGCCGCGATTCCTGCTGATCGGGCACCTGGACACGGTATTCGAGGCCGACGACCCCTTTCAGGCTTTCAGTCGGGACGGCGACATTGGCACGGGCCCCGGAATCAGTGACATGAAGTCGGGTAACGTGGTCATCGTGTACGCGTTAAAGGCGCTGGCGCACATCGGCGCACTGGAGAACCTCGCGGTCACCGTTGCCTACACCGGCGACGAGGAAAAACCCGGTCGCCCCCTGTCCGTGACCCGACGGGATCTGGTGGCAGCGGGGCGCTGGGCCGACATCGCCCTGGGTTTTGAGGGCGCCATCACCACCGAGGGTTCCGACTGGGCCACCATCGCCCGGCGCAGCTCCAGCAGTTGGATGCTGGAGACAACGGGCCGGCAGGCCCATTCCTCCGCGGTATTCAGTGACGCCGTGGGCGCCGGTGCCATCAATGAGGCGGCTCGCATTCTGGCCACGTTTTACCAGGAGGTCCGGGGCGAGTACGGACTGACCTTCAATGCGGGGACTGTCCAGGGCGGCACGGCGGTCAGCTACGACCCCGCCCGCAACAGCGGTTCCACCTTTGGCAAAACCAATGTGGTACCCAGCCGGGCCGTGGTCCATGGTGGTATCCGTGCCCTGACACCGGAACAACTGGCGACGGCCAAGGCGCGCATGGAGGATGTGGTCAGCGCGCACCTGCCCCATACCACCGCGCAAATTGTGTTCGATGACAGTTACCCGCCCATGGCGCCCAGCGCCGGCAACCGGGCCCTCGCCGAGGCACTGTCGGAGGTGAACGTGGATTTGGGTCGCGGCCCCATGAAAATCTGGGATCCCCTGCGCCGGGGTGCGGCGGATATTGCCTTTGTCGCCCCCTACACCGACGCCCTCGCCGGGTTGGGTGCGCTGGGTACGGGCGGACACACACCCAACGAGACCCTGGAACTCAGCTCCATGGCCCTGGCGATCAAGCGGGCCGCCATACTGATGCTACGTTTAGCGGAGCAGCCCCGTGGGACCGCCGCGAGCACCGATACCGTCAGCGGCGACTGAGGCGGGCTGGGCCCGGAGTATTCAGATCAATAACGGCAACGCGGCGGCACAACCGGGCCGGGCTTAGCTATGCTTCCAAACCGGTGTCCGTTTTTCGATAAACGCCTGGCGGCCCTCCTGGGCATCGGCACTGCCGGTCACCCCTGCCAGCATGACGTCGTTAGCGTAATCAAACGCCTGGGCCAGGGGCATTTCAACCTGACGGTAGAAGGCGGCTTTGCCGCCCCGAATGCTCTCCGCCGAACGGGAGGCTATTTTGTGGGCCAGGGCCGAGGTTTCCTGCCGCAGCATGTCACCCGGCACGTGGCGATTGATGAGCCCAAACTTGACCGCCTCATCGGCTGAGAACATGTCGCCGGTCAGTGCCATTTCCATGGCGTGCTTACGGCTGAGGTTGCGGCCTATGCCCACCAGGGGTGTGGTGCAGAAGGCACCCACATTGACCCCGGGTGTGCAGAAGTGGGCAGCACTGTCGGCGATGGCCAGGTCACAGGCCGACACCAGCTGGCAACCGGCAGCGGTGGCCGTGCCCTGCACGCAGGCAATCACCGGCTTGGGGGCACTGACGATGCCCTGCATCAGTCCGGCGCAGGCCTCAAGAATGCTCCGCACCCTGGCCTCAAAATCATCGTTACTCTCGGATTCCCGGGGATGCAATTCCTTCAGGTCATGACCGGAGCTGAATACCGGGCCCTCGGCCGCGAGTACAACGCAGCGGATCGCGTCATCACCGTAGGCCTGGTTTAAAGCTTCGGTAAGTGCTGCGATCAGGTCGGAGGACATGGGGTTGCGCTTGTCACCCCGGCACAGGGTGATCCACAGCACGGCGCCGTCGGTTTCGGTGGTCAATAGTTCTGTGCTCATGCGTGCGGTAACCCCGTCGCAGAATGTGAAGCCAGAGCCTAAGAGGAATGCCCTGGCATCGCAAGCGCGGGCCCTGCCGCAGGGAGGTATACTGCGGCGGCACCGCGCCGGCGATGGCAGTCCGTTCCGCCATTGCCGCGACCCAAGAGCCCTAACACCGGAGACCCTGCCCGATGCCCCCCAGTCCCCTGCAGCGCTGGACCATCATGGTGTCACTGATCCTCGCGGGTGAGGCCATCTTCACCCTGCCCTACCACGTCACCCGGTTCTTTCGCCCAACGGTGCTTGAGGTATTTGACCTGACCGCTACGGAACTGGGTATTGCCCAAGCCGCATATGGCGTTATCGCCATGGCGGCCTATGCCCTGGGTGGCCCGTTGGCCGACCGGTTCCCCGCGCGCAAACTACTGGCCGGCTCGCTCTGGCTGACCGCCTCTGGCGGTTTATATTTGGCCACGTTCCCGGGCTACTTCGGGGCCATGTTTATCTGGGGATTCTTTGGCCTCAGCACTATCCTGTTTTTCTGGGCTGCGCTGATAAAAGCCACACGGGCTTGGGGCGGCCTGCAGGAACAGGGCCTGGCCTACGGCGTACTCGACAGCGGCCGGGGTCTGCTGGCGGCTGTGATGGCCTCCCTGGGTGTGCTGTTGTTCAGCCTGAGCTTCCCCGAGGGCTATGACGCGGCCACCCTGCCGGACAAACGCGAGGCCCTGCAAACCATTATCTTCGGCTATACCGGCGTCACCGCCCTCACGGGTCTGCTGGTCTGGTTCACCCTGCGGGCACTGCCGGAAGCGCCGGCACTCAACAGCCCGAAACTGTTTGGGCATTTCAAAGAAGTGCTGACCATACCGGCGGTCTGGTTACAGACCGTGATACTGGTCTGCGCGTACACCAGCTATAAGGCCTTCGACCAGTACGCCCTGTTCGCTGTTCGGGGGCACGGCATTGACGAACTGGACGCCGCTACCATCGTCACGGCGGGGGCCTGGACCCGGCCGGTGGCGGCGCTGGTGCTGGGCCTGCTGGGGGATCGCTTCGGTGTCTCCCGTATGGCCGCCGTGTGTTTCTTTATTCTCATCGGCAGTCACGCCTTTTTTGCCTTTACCGGAGCAGCCATGGGGATGTTCAGCATGATCCTGGTCAATACCGTGGTCACCGGCATCGCCATTTTTGGCCTGCGCAGCCTTTATTTCGCGCTGCTTGAGGAGGGACAGGTGCCCATGGCCATTACCGGTACGGCCATCGGCGTGGTCTCGGTGATCGGTTATACGCCCGACGTCTATGTCGCGGCTGTGGCGGGCTACCTGATTGATCAAAGCCCCGGACTGGCCGGCTTTCAGCACATGTTCATGGGACTGTTGGGCACCGCGGTGATCGGCGCAGTCGCCGCTCTGGCCTTCACCCGCCTGCCCAAAACCGGCGCCGCGCCCACACGGGGTCAGTAGATAAAAGGAATGATCCGGTACTTCACCCTGGCGGTGTATTCCTGCCAGAGGGCACCGTATTTTGCCGCGCAGCGGCGGTCGTCATCCCGCTCCCGGGGGAATAGCAGCGCCACGTAATACAGGGGATACAGCCAGGGCCAAATCATGTCCGGATAGCCCACGGACAGGGCAATACCTGTGGCCATCAACACTTCACCCAGATAATTGATGTGCCGGCTCAGTCCCCAAAAACCGTTCACCAGCAGGGTCCGCTCGCCATCGGTCACCACTTCGGGTGTGATGCCCAGAAAAGACTTGCCGGGGTCGGTCTTGAAG
>JAAXJC010000067.1 GCA_012270045.1 Luminiphilus sp. | reverse complement strand
ATGTCTGATGGGACCAATCTTGGCTCCTTCCTCAGCCAGGCGCCAGCCCCCGACCGACCCCTGTCCATAAGGACTATTTATTTCAGCCAATAAATAGCACCAAGCCATTTCCAACCACAGCAATTTGTGATGCTGGTGTGGACCCGTACGGGGGGTGGCTGGCCATGGTCTGATGAGGCAGTGCAAGGCTCACCCTCTTCCCTTGTTCCCCCCTCCTTTTTGGACGTGAAGTTCCTACAGATTAGACGTGAAGTCCCTACAGAACTGCCGCCGGTTTTGTCCTATACGTTTACTGCCGACCGCTGTGCATCGCCATGACCCACCATCACCGGGCCAGAGATGTAATAATTGAGGTAGTCACGCAAATTTAGAGGGACCATTTTACGCCCCATTTACACCCACTACTTACCCAACTGCCGCGAAAGGGAATCATCAGTTGACCACCAACATACCGGAAACAAGCAAGGTCGCAATCGTTACAGGGGCTGGCCATCCCAGGGGGATTGGCGCGTCAACAGCTGAAACACTGCGAGAGCGGGGCTTTGAAGTCATTACTTTTGACCTTGATGGGGCAGATCACATCGTTGATGTGTCAGAGGCTCAACAGGTTCAGGCCGCGGTCGACGCGGTCGTGTCAGAATTCGGGCGTATAGATGCATTGGTCAATAACGCCGGCATCGGTAGCGGTTCAGCGCGCTTTCTTGAACTCAGCAGTTTAGATTGGGACCTCACTTTCGCGGTTAACTTTAAGGGCGTGGTGAACTGCTGTCAGGCTACGATCCCCCACATGATTCGAGCGGGTCAAGGAACGATTGTTAACGTCGCATCCCTCTGTGGACTAAGAGCAGTGCCCGCGATACCGCCTGCCTACACAGCATCGAAGTTTGCAGTGGTTGGGCTGACGAAATCCATGGCTTTGGAGTTTGGTGCCAATGAAATTCGTGTCAATGCGGTTTGTCCCGGGTCTGTCGCCACCCAGATGAGGTCACATGCATTGGCTTTGCTCGCCGCGCAAGAAGGCATCACGACCGAAGAAGCTGAAGCTTATGAAACAGAGATGATCGCCCTCGGAAAAGCAGCCAGCGCGGCGGAAATTGCAGCGGTTATTGCGTTTCTGTGCTCCAACGAAGCCGCCCAGATTACCGGTACTGCCATCCCGGTGGATGGAGGCACAAGCGGAGGTTTTTAGCCATCTAAGGGCATGGTGCGGTCTTGCGGCAATCCAGACCTCAGTGACGCTTTGGCAGTGCAAGGTGCGTCAGGTAAGCGATGTCACGCATGACTCGAGCTGCCAGGCCGCATGTTGTTTTCGTGGGAACATCCAGGTCAGGAATTAACTCAACCACCTCCCCACCTACAACATTCAAACCCGCTGTTGATAACTTGAGAAACAGGGTTGCCACCTCTTCAGATGTGGCGCCATTGTGCATTGGAATGGTCGTGGCGGGAGCATAGGCCGCATCGAAAGCATCTACATCGAAACTGATCCAGACCGGCCGTGAACCAATGACCTGCTTCACCTCCTTTACGAGGTTGTCGAAGCCGTCCTGCCGCAGGGCACCGTGCATTGCGAAAGTGTCAAATATGCGGAATTTATCTGTAATGTGGCGATATTCGCCCTCCGTATGAACATCGTTGCGAATAAAAAACTGAAAGCTATGTTCAGCGTCAATATGACCGCTGGTCGATAGGTCATACATAAATGTTCCCTGGTTTATTTCTTCGAAATTACCCGAGTCCGGGTGCGCATCAAAATGCAGCACCGCCAGCGACTCTTGCAGGTGCTCACTAAGGGCAGCGAGGGTGGCGTAGGGAAGGGTATGGTCGCCGCCGATGAAAACGGGACGAAAGTCATCCTGGCTGAGTTTTTCTCTGACCTGATTACGGAGGTCCAATAGACAGTTGCGGGCGGTGTCGGTGGGTAGGCTGGGATACAGGTTGCCGCCATCAGCGACTCGTCGAAGATCGTAGTGCGACGGGTAGGGATACATATCGCTTGCGTAATAGATGCTTGACTCCCTGACGGCGTTGGGCGCCTTATTTGTGCCCAGATTGGCGTGATCACCTGTACTGAAAGGGATGCCGAAGCAAACAATATCCCGACCCAGGAAATCCTGGGTTTTATCGGCATTAAGAAGGCTATATTCCGCTCCATGGATACGGCTGTGCGCCGTCTCGAGGTGCAGTTCATTAAAGCGATTCACCTTGGGCACTTTTGTTCCTCATGCCATTCGGATGCTGCAAGCCTGGCCAGACCCGGGAATTCACTGTAATTGGCGTCTGATAGATTTAGCCGAGTCGGCATCGTCGTAATTTCCTTGAAGCTTACAGTTGCTTCGCATACTCGAAAGTCGGGAGCCCGAATCGGCAAATCTGGCCTGTTCTGCTCCATGAAACCAAAGAAACTGGAGCTTCTTCGTTTTTAAGCTGATATGCGCGGCAACTGCCCCGGAACCACCAAAGACCGCTTTAAAACCCGTTAGAATTCCCTTACCTGGAGCTCTTAAAACTCAAACCAAAGCAGTACCTTGAGCCGCTTAAACAGAAATTATTCTGCTTAGCGCAGCAAAAATTGCCGGTTTTGCTCAAAATTCTGGGGTAAAATGGCATAAAACCAAAATGATGTCACTTCATTTTTCGATTTTTTTCGATTTTAATAGCAGTGTTTTGAACAACGAGGATATAGCTTTGGCAAACACAGCGCCCCGCATGCAGGCCAGGGGTAAAGCGAGGCGAGACATGCGTTTGCTGGCGACGAAAGAGTTATTGGCGGAGAATGCACTGGATGAGATTTCTCGAGACGATATCGCAGACCGCGCCGATATCCCAACCGGTTCGGCTTATCATTTTTTTTCCAATACCAACGCGGTGTTTGAAGCCTTGGCAAGGCTATTCGGAGAGGAGTTGGACCACGCTCTGAGTACCCCCGTGAACGACGATGATGTGTCCTGTTGGCTGGATCTTGTAGACATCTGCATAGACCGCTCCTCCGGGTTTTATGCCGAGAACCCCGGATACCGAGAGCTGATTCTTGGCGGCAAGACACCCCCAGAAATCAAGTTTAGCGATAGGCAACACGACCAGAGTATCAGCAGCTTCATAGTAGGGCAGATAGAAGCGCACTTCCTGCTGCCAAAGATTCCGAGGCGCGAGGAAATCTTCTTTAATATGGTAGAGGTTTTGGAACTGTTCTTCATGCTTTAGTATATGCAATAAGGCTATATAACACATGGATACCTGACCGACGCCAAGCAAGCCGCTCACGCCTATTTGCGAATTTACCTTCCAGAAGAGCTTCCACGCCGACCCTGAAAAGAAGTTGACCATGTCAAATCTCAAAGACGCTCCTCAATTGGCTGCAACGCACTCAAACCTTTCCGAATACGCTGAAGACACACCCAACATCGATCTGATCAAACGACGTCAACGCCATTTGGGCGCATCCATTCTATTTTATGACCAACCGCTTCACATCATTCGTGGAGAAGGCAGCTATCTGTATGACCATCACGGCAGGCAATATCTGGATTGCTACAACAATGTCGCCTCTCTTGGACATTGCCACCCACGGGTAGTTGACGCACTTTACAGGCAAGCAAAACTGCTCAATACGCACACTCGCTACCTCCACGAAAACGTCATTGAGTACGCGGAAAAGCTATCCGGAATGATGCCCACCGGGCTGGATATCAGCATGTTTGTCTGCACCGGTACGGAAGCCAATGAGCTTGCCATGCGCATCGCCAGAGCAGTGTCGGAACGCAATGGCGTCATCACTATGAAAGCGTCTTACCATGGCAACTCAACATTGGCACATGAGATCTCTGCTGCGGCTTGGCCGGAAGATGGTTTACCCGGCCATGTTGTCGCGGTTGAACCACCAAACACCTATCGTGGCCCATTCACCGGCAGCAAGGCCGGAGTCCAGTACGCGAGCCTATTGGATAAGGCTATGGATGAGTTGGATGCACGTGGAGAAGGAACAGCGGCTTTTATCTGCGATACCATTTTTGACACTCAAGGAACTCTTGAAGCACCACCAGATTACTTTAAAGAAGTTTACCAGCGGGTGCGGGCACGAGGCGGATTGTGTATCGCAGACGAAGTTCAGGCGGGTCTGGCTCGCACGGGGAGGATGTGGGGGTTCGAGCACTACGACGTGGTGCCTGATATTGTTACTCTTGGTAAACCGATGGGCGACGGCCATCCGATTGCAGCGGTGGTAACCTCAGAAGAGATCGCCAGCAAATTCACCAACAGCAACGTCTACTTCAACACTTTCGGTGGCAATCCAGTCTCCGCCGCAGTCGGCATCGAGGTTCTCGACATAGTCAAGCAAGAGAGCCTGGTAGCCCACGTAGAGGCCACGGGAAATTACCTCAAAGACAATTTAAAACAACTCCAAAACCAACATCAGATCATCGGTGACGTCCGAGGCCTTGGTCTATTTCTAGGGATTGAACTGGTTGAGGATCCGACCACAAAGCTCCCAGCGCAAGCATTAGCACGCAGCCTACCCGATCGTCTCAAGGAAAACGGGCTGCTGATCGGGTTGAGCGGCCGCGATGGTAACGTACTAAAGATAAGACCACCCCTGATTTTCGGACGTGAAGAGTGCGATCGGGTGGTGGCTTGCCTTGACCAAGTATTGCGATGATTGAATGAAGGCCAAAAGTCCAAGTAGTACCACGAATATAAAAGTTTCACTCAATAGGCTCTTATATGGCCGAGCCCGCCACTCACTCTTCCAAGTAGAGCGCGGCCTTAGTACGAACGCCCTACTTGTCTGGCAATCCATAGGTAAACTCCCAGCGCCACAAGCGTAAGTGCAATGCCAACCAACATCACAACTGGAAGACCTTGCGTTTTAGCCAGCGTTCCTCCGACCACAGAACCGACAACTATGCCCAGTGACTGGCAGGTGGGTAGCAATACAGAAAAACGGTTTGTGGAGTCAACTGCCACAATCAGACCAAATATGGGGGGCAAACAAAGGTTCCACATGAAATTGTAGAGGCATACGCTGATCAGGTACGTCGCTGGGGTCACGTTCTGCAGCAGCAAACCGATAGCAACCGTCTGGGAAAGCATTCCAACAAGAAAAGGCAGAATGAATCCCCGCTTTTCTGTAAGGTAACCAGCCGAAAGCGCTCCAACCAAACCAACAGCCATACCTGTTGCCAGTGCATCGCCCACATCCGTCGGCGCCATTCCCCCCGCGACGCCAACGCGCTCGACAAACGCCCAAACGCCGCCAACGCCGGTGTACCAAATTAACTGTACTAACAATACCCCAGCAGCGGGAACAAAGGCGGTCAGCGTGGCTTCACTTGGCTGGGAGGCATCGGCGTCCCTGCCTGAGCCCTTGGGCACAAAGCTTAAAAGCGTAAGTGCCATTAACCCGATAAAGGCTACTGGGTAAAAAAGGGTTGCGAGTCCATAGCGCGGCGTAAAGTTTGGTAGCAACGCCAAGCCCACTATGGCTATCAGCATCTGACCAAATACCACCAGGGCGAAATTTCCACTTGCCCGGGAGGTATTGCTCAAAACAGCAATAGAAAGCACATACAACGGCGCCATACCGAGTGTAGCGGTCAAGAAACGAAGTAATAGCAGCTCCATAAAGGAGTTGGAATATCCCGAAAGAATGTTGCCGATCGCCTGCAGCAGCAGAGCAATGGTTGCAATTTTTTGCCAGTCAAGTCGACGGAGCAGAAAGAAACCGGCGATCGAGGCAATTGCAGTACCGCTGAACTCGGCTCCAGAGATCCAGCCAATTTGCTGAGGGTTAAAACCCACCTGATCCGCCAAGGTTCCAACATAGATCGGCTGGATGAGAAAAAAAACGGGGCCCAGAGAGCACAGGAAGATCGCTGTAACAACAGTGGGCCAGGCATCAAAATTTTGCTCCTGCCCCATGTTCATTACCGAAGCCTTTGCTCTTTTATAAACTGGTCGATGCGACGGTACGCCTGTTTTGACTCGGGAAGTTCGGGAAAGGCATGAAAAAGGTGTCCCATACCATCCCATACATCGAGATCAACCGGCGTAGCGGCTGCTCTTGCATTGTAGGCTAAGCGCAACGAATCACTCAGTAATATCTCTCGCGCACCTACCTGAATTAAAAGTGGTGGTAGGTCATGGAGTGAAGCATTGACCGGAGATATTAACGGATTCGCTAACGACGTGATGGGTGCGTACGCTGCGGCGCAGTCATAGAGCGCATCCACATTGGCGAATTCGAGATCAGCGTCGATAAGTGTAGTGAGGCTGTCACCATTTCTTTCTAGGTCACCCCAGGGAGAGATCAGTACCAGAGCTCGGGGCATTGGGCCACCCTTGTCACGCAATGCCAGGCACACTGACAGCGCCAGCCCAGCGCCAGCCGATTCACCGACGATGATGACGTTGTCAGCACCGCCAGCCATTCGGCTGAGCGAAGTCAGCACCTCGATTGAGTCATTAAGTGCAGCTGGATAGGGGTTTTCCGGCGCGAGCCGGTAATCCACCGACAGCACAGGTATTCCCGTAGCTTGGGCTAATGCGATCGCAGATGATGCGTTGGCTTCGGGCGATCCAAAAACATAGGCGCCGCCATGGAGAAGCATAATCACCGAATCAGTGCTGCGGGTTTCTTCAGTAGTGATACGCACGCATCGAACACCGCCCAGATACTGCTCTTTCAGACTGAAGGGGTAATCAATTGCATCTACAGTTGTGGCCCAATGCCCATGAATTTCTTCTCGCAAGGCAGCAACCGCTTCTCCATCAGACGGGTCCAACCTCTGATTGATTGGAGTCGCCGCCGAATAGAAGGATTGAGCCTCTTGGCTGATATAAGTAGGTAATAGACGATTCTTCATAGTGGGGATAGGATAATTAGGTCAACGTTGCCTGATAGCTTACTCTTGCACCCGGAGTCTCGACACGGGGAATACATACAGCAGCTTTCAAAACATTGTTTCCACTAACCATTTACCCCGCCGGTGTTGCCTACTAACAATCGAAGAGCAAAGAAATTTCACTGCATCCGGGGTCACGGCGTGTCAAGGAATTCCATCGCCAGTTCGACAACAGCGACGGTCACATCCTCGGTCAGCTCCATAGCTGTGTCGGTTGCCCTACGCGTATGCAACCAACCTAGGTAGGTGAACCCCCTAGCTATGAAAAATAGCGGCAAATGTGCCAAATGTTCATCAGGCATCGGCCGATGCTGTCGATAACCCGCAACAAAGGCTTCCAGCAAAGGGTCAAAGATGGGTTCACCAAGATAAAAAAACAGTGAAGTAGCGACCTCAAATAGGTGCCAACCAAAGCCGCAATCATCGAAGTCAATAAGATTGAGGTTATTCCCATTAACCAGAATATTCTCCGGCAACATATCAGCATGAATAAGTCCGTAATACTGTGGATGCTCTCCCAGTTGCTCCAGAGCAGATCTCAGCTTCGCCCGAGCTGCCAGCAGCAGCTTTATTTGATCAGGAGCCAAGGCTTCCAAGTCCCAAAAGCACCCCCACACAGGATTATCACCGAGCAGGCCCTCAGCATTCCATGCGTGTCGCTTAAAATCAGGCGGCGGTATCCACGCGCTGGATTGGTTGTGGACGCGGGCAGCAATCCCGCCTAATACCCGGTAGGTGGAAAACATCGCCTGGTCGGAGATTTCGGTCTCGCCGGTTATGGAACCCAGTTGCTCTCCGTCTACCCACTCAATGACGTCGCAGAGAAAATGGGGCTTTTGTTCTACACCACCTGCAGTGTCCACCAATTCGGCAATGTGCTCACCAGCAAGGCCGACACGATAGTTTGGGGCATTTATACCGGCGGCATTCAACGCACTGGTCCAAGCGATTTCAGACTGTAGGCTTAACCTGTTGTGATAACCAGGCCGATGCACACGAATTACACTATCGTTGGCGCCATCCCTGACAACCTTGAAAACGGCGTTCTCGCGATATTTCAGTAAGCTTAGTTCAACGGGTTCTGCATACCAGTGCACAATCGCCTGGTGGGCTATCTCCTCGTAACGGCGAATCTCTTCCGCATCTGACATAAAACCACTCCCTGCTCAGGCGTCGAAAGCTTCTGGTGAGGCAAAACGACGGAGCACATTCCTAGTGATAGTCGCCACGTCATTATCGAAGTTGTTGTGATTTAGAGCAGAAGACCAGGCAATTGATCCCGTCGAGAATACCGCTCCGCCACCGGCTGTGGTTCGGAACGTCATCTCAGCATAGACGTCCTCGGCAGCATAAAAGTCATCAGGCTCGACTATGCCACCCAATGTTGTACATCTGGCCAGAACGATGGTGTCTTCCGGTGTTCCCATAGCTGCGTCGGTCCTGTCAATTTCTTCCCCTACCGCTCCGTTGAAATGATTGCCAAAGTCGCCGATGACATCACCATCCACACCCTGGAAAATAAAACCTAATTTCGCTTCGTCAATGGGCTCAACCCGTTGGTAAAAGCTGGGACCAAAAAACGCCATAGCAACAAATCCCACACCCAGCAGTTTTTGTGGCGCCCGATCATTCAGGGCCCACAGGGAGCCGGCAGCCCCATCGAACTCGTGCCGTCCTTCGCCCTCCGCCATCATACGCCTGACCTCTATCACGCCGGGTTGCGACTGGTGATAAGAGGTCACCCAAAAAAAACCGTTAGCGCCCATATACATTAGACGCCCACCCGACTCCGTGAACTGCTCGACGGCATCCAGCATCGGGGTTGTCGTGTACTCAGGATGGGTTCCCGTTATTACTACTCGGTAGTCCTTCAGCAGAGCATAACCCTCAGCGTGAAGCAGGTCGTCCGTGATGAGATCGAAGCCAACGGACTCATGTTCGAGCCAATCAATAATGTCGGTATCTGCAACAAAGTTATAAGCTTGCGCACCTGGTCGGATATGGATAAGCGGTCTCAAACGAGACGCATAGTTAACCTCGGAACCGTCGCTGTGGTAATCATAGAGGCTGTGTCCGAGCTCCGAATGGGTCTCCAAATAGGCTGAGTCATCTTCATTCGTGTAAACCTTCGGGAATCGATCGGGCCAGCTGATGTTGAGCCGATGATTGGCGTAAGCCAGATAGCTGACAGTGGGCAACAGTACGGCAACATCGTTCCGCGGGTCGCCCCTTTCCGGCGCCACAAAAAAACAAATGTGATCGGTGGTGCTTTCATCCTGGATACGGGCTGCGTATAAACCACTGGGAAGATCGTTTGGTACGGTGTAACTGAAGTCCGTCTGCCACTGGGCGTCATACAGATCGTCGTCATGAAATCGGATGGCCGCGTATTGCGATGGATCGTCTCTCCAGTCGAGAGTGTCACCCGTCCAGGTCTGACCACGGACTGCGCGGAGCGGCAGATTAATCGTCCTACCGTGCAGGCCATAAGGCCCTCGATCAACGATTTCAGCGGTTCCAATCTTTTGGGAGAAATCCCAGTCAGCGACAAGTCTGGCAGCAGATGTCTCTGGAATGGGGTCTCTTCCAAGAGCTAAAAGCTCCTCGCCATGAGTTTTGAAACCTATAACAGTTGGAACACCTGCAAAGAGTCTGGGGCGTTCGACCTTGCCGTTAAAGCAATACAGTGGTTGCTTGCCCCCCGTCGGCAAGGAATTTATGACTGCAGCTACAGAAATAGGGCCGTCCTGTACCGGAACAAAGTCCTCCGGTAGAGGTAATGAACGCCGCACCGGCCAGTCGAGCAAGGTGTTGCCTGTGGGCTCCAATTGATGGCTGAAAACCGTGCAGCTCTTGGCAACCGCATCAAAGCTGACCGCAATAAAGGTCCAAACTCCATCCGGCACCCGGATTTGCGTAGAAAGCTCGTAATGGCGGCCCCCTGAATCAGCAAGCATCAGGGTGGGAAAACCGCGGCTGTCCAAAATCACGGCCCATCCCTTGCGATCCAAGTCAGTCCAACAGGAGAGTAGCTGCTGGCGGCCGGTCATTGGGGTTGTAGGCGAGGTCGTGAGCGGGGCAGTAAAGCTCTGCAGCGCGGTCAATGCCTGATTATCCGGGATCTCTATACAGGAGCCGGTGTGGATTGCTTGCTCCCTGCCGGGATAGCGGCCGGCAAAAGCCGAGGGAAGGATTTTCTCACTAAATCGATTTGCGGGAGTTAACCGGTCCGCGTTGCGAATCTTCACCAGTTCAGCTTGATAGGGCTGCTCGGAATGGCTGCTAACTTTGAAGTGCACCGAATCGCCGGGACGTACGGTGAGTGGGTCACAGTAGCCGATGAGACTTCGCCCTGACTTCATGGTGTTGACCTCAATACCCAGTAAAGCGGGCATCGAGGGATACTATGGTGTTTGAAACACCATTATCTGACCTGATTGGATCGGACAGCAGTTCAATGTCCTTCACATGCTTCAGCAGTTCTTGCGCAAACACTCTGGCTTCCATTCGAGCGAGGCGAGCACCAAGACAAAAATGAGGTCCTGTAGCAAAACTCAGGTGGCGCGCCCGCTCAAGTCTGGCGTCAAATACCTGAGGCTGATCATAGGCCTCTGGGTCTCGATTGGCAGCCAAGATCCAGAGCGCCACAGAGTTTCCTGCGGGAATGGCCGTACCATGGAATTCCACATCTGCCGTAACACTCCTTATGGTCATGCGCAGCGGAGGTTCAAGTCTCAGGGTTTCCTCGATAGCTGCTTCGATCAGGTCGGGCCGCTGCTTGAGCAGTTCGAATTGGTCCGGATAATGCACCATGCAGCGCACAAAATTTGTGATCAAATTCGTTGTTGTTTCATTGCCAGCCAACAGCAATAACATTGCGGTCGACTCCACCTCCTCAAGGGTGAATCTTTCGCCGTCCAACTCAGTGGTCAGGAGAACCGAGAGGATATTGTCCTCCTGAGGTTGTCGCGCCAGCCGCTTCAGGTGCCCGTGAAAATAATCGGCCATTTCGGAGGTCACGCGGGCAACACCCTGGGCTCGAACCTCGTCCCACTCCTTAAGCCAGAAAGAGGCCATGGTGTTACGCTGCATCACGTTGGTCCAATCCCGGATCAGCGGCCAGTCCTCCAGCGGCAGTCCCAGAATGCCCGTAATCATTCCTGTAGTGAGCTGTGCGGACAGCTTACTCACAAGATCGAAGCTCGACTGGGTGAGAGCATAACTGATGCGATCCTGGGCAATGCGCTCGGCGCGCGGCAGAAAACTCTCGATCTGTGCCGGGGAGAATCCCTGTTGAGCCAGGGTCCTCAAGCGGGTATGCCTGGGGGGATCCATGAGAATAAAATTTTCTGTGGCACGCCCCAAATTCAACGCATCCAGATCCCAGTTAATGGGCTCGCTGGAGAAAATCTCCCAGTCGAGCAGAACGCGCTGAACGTCTGCGTAACGAAACAGACTGTAAACGGGATCCAGTGTCCCTTCGTGCATCACAACGGGATATTCAGACAGCCCGGATTCCATCGCGGGCATGGGATCGTTTATAAATCCTCGCTCTAGCGGGTCAAACGCGAGACCGCTGGAACTGATCAGAGGCGGAGAGGCTTTTGGCATATAATTGGAACCTCGGGCGGCAGGCAGATGCAAGAACACGCCGCGATTAACTCGAACTAATTTGGTTAAAATCGATTATTTTTTAAAAAATAAACAGTTTTACGGCTAAAATCAATAATTTAAGCCAAATATTTTCGATTTAAATCGGGTCGCTTGATTAAAGGAACATCATGAGTAACGGACCAGGTTCCAGGAAATCATTCACCCAGGCTAGAGGCCGCCAGCGACGACAGGATCTGCTTGATGCAGCGAAGAAACTGCTGGAAACCCAATCGATGCAGGATATTTCTCTTGGTGATATTGCGGGCGAAGCAGGCATACCCACTGGTTCGGCCTACCATTTTTTCGCCAACGTCGGCGCTGTCTACTTTGCCCTCGCGCAAACTTATTCGAACGAACTTAATGAGGTGCTTGCTCAACCTTACACAATCAACCCTAATGACGGCTGGTTGCAGATCGTCGACCAAGCCATCGAGCGAGGCAGCGAATTCCACAAACACAGCAGCGCCTACCAACAGATCGTTACAGGGCCCAAGGTGGACAGCGACAGAAAGCTGCAGGAAAGGCAGAACGGGAAGGTTTTCGGTATATTACTCGTTGACGCCGTGTCGGCGGCATACGAGTTACCGACAACGCCACGAGCCAGAGAAATTTTTTTTCACGCTGTTGAAATCATCGATTTATTCTTCATGCTTTCGCGACTTCGTGACTCCTGCGTTACGGCAGAAATGAAGTTGGAAGCATCTCGCGCCGCCCGAGCCTATTTATTGATTCACTACCCAAAGGTGCTGCCCAGGCACGATGCAGACGCATAGCAAGAAGTAGGTGACACCACCTCGAGAGAAGTAAAGATAAGCACCCACTGCCTGCTGGCAATGTCTTCAATGGGGTCCTGGCGCTAGCCGGTTCACACGGCTGTTTTCAACCAATCCTTTGATGGCGGGACTCTGACAGCAGGCAAAGAATTTCATACATGAGCGTGGCACCCACAAGCGCGGTATTACCACTGGGGTCGTAAGACGGGGCCACTTCTACCACATCACCGCCAATCAAATTCAGTCCACGACAACCTCTCAGCAGACTTAGGGCCTCAAGGGTCGAAAGGCCACCAACCTCAGGAGTACCTGTGCCCGGAGCGAATACGGGGTCCAGCCCGTCAACATCAAACGAGATGTAGGTAGGATGGTTACCCACGATAGAGCGCGCCTCGGCCACGACTTTAGCCACTCCCAATTGGCTGAACTCCTCCATAAAAACAACACGCATGCCTTGCTCAAGGGAATAATCCCAGCCCTCTGCCGTGTTTTGAGCGCCGCGAATACCAATCTGGATAGTGCGCCTCGGATCGATCAGGCCATCCTCACAAGCACGACGGAAAGGCGTACCGTGCATGAATTTTGAGCCCGAGAACTCATCCCACGTGTCAGTGTGGGCGTCGATATGAACCAGCGCAACGGGATTGTCTGCCGCAAAGGCCTTCAGGATTGGATAGGTCACCGAGTGATCTCCACCCGCACTAAGTGGCATTACGCCGGCTTGGGCAAGCCGGCTGTACTGGGCAGTGATGTCTGCCACCACCGCTGCATGGTCGTACATACTGGAAAACTGGACATCACCCACATCACCAACCCTACTCAGTTCATAGGGATTGATACGATGTACGTGATGAATAGAACGCATCATTGCGGACGCCTGTCGTATCGCCTGAGGTCCGTGACGGGCGCCACTGCGATTGGTAACCGCGCCGTCATAAGGGACCCCAACCAGGGCGATGTCGAGCAAGTCGAGGTCGGTAACCAGAGGGCAGCGCATGAACGTTTGGATGCCGGTAAAACGCGGCTCCTCCATGGGATTCACCCGCTGATGTGACAGGCCCGAATCTCGTTCATAATAGTCGGTCAACTTATTCGCTCCCCGCCCCAGGCATTACAACCACTTTTAACTTAACGGCACCCCGCCACGTTCCAGGATCTCGCGCAATGGAGCAAGTTGCATTTCATAGCTCTTCCAGCGCGCCACAGAGCTACTGTAAATCGGCCGCCGAACTTGTGCAGCACTGGCTGTCGTTGATGCGGCTTTGTTGCTGTGAAACGACAAAACATCTGCGCTCCAATCGAGCCCGCAAAAGTCCAGGGTATCTCTGGCAACTTGCTCAAAATTCTGAATCAAAGCCTCATAACGGACGCTAAAAATAGAACCGGGAAGGACCGTATTCCAATGCCTCATCAATTGGTGATACGCCACGTAGTAATGTCCAAGATCTTCAAGGCTGTAAGAATAGGGAGCTCCCGCATTGAACAGCATCTTAAAGTTAGAGTAGCAAGTGTCCATGGGGTGTCGGACCAAATTGATCATCTTCGCACGAGGCAGCGCGAGATGAATTAATCCGCAGTACAGAAAATTGATCGGCATCTTGTCGATCCAATACGGTTTTCCAGCCGCATAGCCTCGGGTGGCATGCAGATAAGTCTGCCCAAGCTTCATAAAGTCTAACTCGGCTGAACCCTGCACAAGATCTACTTTGCTCAGCTTGCGGTCAGAAGCCAGGCTTCTGACAATATGACTGATCATCAGGCTTAACTCACTTAATTCCCCTGCTGCGGTAACCTTGCCCTGGCTTGCGATCACCCGCTCCAGTAGCGTGGTTCCAGTCCTGGGCATACCCATAATGAAGATCGGACCCGGCTCAGCGCATCCAGGGTCGTGTTCCCGTTTAAAAAACTCGGCATCGAAGGTTTCCTTCAAGGCTTCCATCACGGCTATATCATTGCCTACCTCGTAGGCCATACCCCGGCGCCGTATAGCTGCTCCGTGGGATAGCGCCTCAAATGATTTTTCATACGCCCCGAGATCTTCGTATTCCTTGGCCAGCGTGTAGTAATGATGAAACTGGCTTTGATGACCCGAAATTCCCTCTGCAATCCTCTGCTCAAGCTCATCAATATGGTTTCTTTCTGGTGTTTGTCTACGCACATCGGAACGCAGGAAAAGACCCTCAAAGTTTTCTGGATCAAGTTTAACGCAGCGATCTGCATGGGCCTCGGCTGCCTCCAGGTAACCGAGAAATCTTGCGTTGGTAGCCGCCATGTAGCACAAGTCGGGGTTGTCCGGAGCCAGCTCCAATCCCCGCAGGAACAGTTTGTATGCTCGGTCGTAGTCTTCTGCCTGGCTGAACACCGAACCCATTGACATGAAAATTCTCTCGTCTGAGGGTTGGGTAGCCAGAATCTGCTCTGCAATGACCAGCGCCTCGGGCATCCTTCCGCGGAGGCGACTGAGGATTTCCGATAGCGTTATGAGAAACGGTAAATGGTCGGGCATCAATTTGTGCGCCCTGCGGTAACAGCGCTCAGCCTTTTCCCAGTTCTCACGCGCAAGATAAACCTGGCCTGCAAACGAGACAAAGCGAGGCTCGTCACTGGATATTTTAAGCAGCCGCAGGGCAATGTCCTCGGCAGCAGCGTGCTGACCGGAGCGCAATGCCTGCTCTCCCCTGGATAGCATCAGGGCTAAGTTAGTGGACGTCACAGTCAACCATTACCGACTAGTCACGGATCCTAAGGTATACCACATTTGCCGGCTTGCTCCTGTCGAGTGCCGCCGGCCTATAGGGTAATAAAAATCTATCCCATACCTTAGAACTGGTAGCGCACTCTTACCCCCAGGCTACGTGGCCGTTCGGCAGACTCGTAGTTCGTCCCCGCCTGCACGGCTACGGTGGTTATGGCATTGGTTTCGTCGGTGAGGTTGTTGGCGAAGGCCGTTAGCGTCCATTGGTCGCTAACCAGACTAACGCTGGCGTTCCAAATACTGAAGGAATCCAGAGGATAATCATTGAAACCACCCTCTAGGTCATTTCTCGAATCGCTGCGATAACGGCCGTCGCCATGAAGCAGCAGATCGAAACCACCTATCAGCTCAGGAATCTGATAATCAATGGAGACGTTAGCCATGTGCTCGGCGACGTTGGGGAGCGGCGATCCGGCTATGCCATTTACAGTGCCACCCGCGGCAGAGAACCCCTCGGTTAACTCTGCATCGGTGTAAACGTATCCCGCGTAGAACGACAGCCTCTCCGTCAGGTTCCCCGTGATGGATAGCTCAAGGCCCTGGCTCTCAGCTTCCCGAGCGTTGATAACACCGGGCAATGCGGCAATACTTACGAACGCTTCAATCTGAGATTTATCCCACTGGGTGTAGAACGCGGTCGCAGAATATTCAAGCTGATTGTCGTGAAGGTAGCCTTTCAGGCCCACCTCCCAGTTCTGCGTATCATCGGCATCTAAGCTAAGAAACTCCTGCGTAATGATGTCGAAGCCAACAGGAAGCGCATTGGCTCCGCCATGCCTGAAACCCTCTGCCCATGTGAAATAAAGATTGTGATCGCCCATTTGGTAGGATGTATTCACTTTGAAAATAACGTCGGACTCATCCTGCTTATTGTCGCTCCCAGATACGCCCCAAAAAATATCCAGGTCGTAGCCTAACTGGGCACCCAACTGATCCATGAAGGCTTGATCTGCGGTCGTACAAGCTGCTCCGCAGTTGGTAAATATCTGCTGCAGGGCAATCTCATACTCCTGATCAAAGTACCGAGCTCCACCGGTGATCTGCCAGTTGTCTGTCACGTGAAACGTGATTTCGCCGTAGACTGCGAGATCCTTGAACTCTGACTGCCGTGCGATATACAGCTGCGGCACCCCTGGCTGGGGGGCCAGCGCGTAGAGCAGGGGGTTCAACCAAGTGTTGCCAAAGTTATAACCGGGCGGCAAGTTGACGGTGGCATCGTAGTAGGCGGAGATGGCACCGTCAGCAGAGCCATCCAGCGCAGCCCACTCGGCGTAGCCCGGAATTTCTTCATCCGATACAAGGTCGGTTTCCTGATCGTTGTAGTAAGCACCAAGCAACCAGTCGATTTTGTTATTATCGCCATTGGAAGCGAGCCTGAATTCCTGCGTAAATTCTTCACGATCCTGAGGTTCGTCAGCAGGGAAAAGACCAGCCCTGGGATAACAGCCATAAAAAGCGCAACCCGGTCGCGTCGCCGACCCGACACCAAAAAGGTAGTACAGCGGCACCGAATCTAAATATACCGGCAGATAGCCCAGGTCTCGAACGGTGTCTATCTCATTCTTGGTATAGGCGGTGCTCGAGGTCAGGGTCGCAAAACCAAGGTCGGCCTCTACTTCCAAGCTAACTAGGTCAACATCCTGCTCAAAGGTGGCTCGAGAAGCATCGAGAGACTCGTAGGTCTCCGAACCCAACTCACGATAATTTTCGCCATCAGCATCCACAGTTTGGTGGTGATAATTGAGCTGCGCACTCAGGTTATCTGTAGGCTCCCACAATAAGCTGGCACGGACGCTGTAGCTCTTTGCCGTATCGCCATCTTCAATCACCGTAGTGGCCGCAGGGCTGCCCAGTACGTCGTTAGGGTTTTGGAGTACCGTCTTGCCGCCCTGCTGCTGGTAAATCGCCGTGTAGTCGATTACACCACCGCGGTCTTCATACGCACCCGCAATGCGCAGAGCTGTCTTATCACCCAGGGGAATATTGATCGCCCCCTCTGCCTGGTAGGTCTCGTCAGACGATTCTCCCAACCACTCTGTACCTCCAATAACATAACCTTCAATGGCTTCCATATTGGGCTTGTTATGTATAAACCGAACAGTCCCCGCGAGAGAGCCGGAACCATAAAGTGTTCCCTGGGGTCCTCGGAGGATTTCAACCCTTTCCAAATCAACCAGCTGCAGGTTGAAAAAGACGGGTGTGTTATCGACGTAGGTGGACACGGTAGGGACCGCGAGGTTGCTGAAAATACCATTGGTGGCCTGGGCACGGATGTTCAGTCCCCGCATCACAATGCCATTGTTGACCGCATTGGCACGGGGTCCCTGATCTGCAAACACAATGCCCGGCACATTATTCATCACTCCTGAGAGATTAGAAATCCCGAGGCGCTGCAACTCATCCGAAGTCAGAGCTGAAATGTTGTACGGTACCTCCACCAGACTTTGGTTTCGGCGGGTGGCCGTTACAACCACCTCCTCGAGGGCGAGAGACGACTCTTGGGCCAGCGCGGTCTCTACACAAGCGGCGGTAGCAATTGCAACGGCGACGGCGACCGGTTTCTTGGTTAGCTTCATGCGTGAGCATCCTCTTATTTATTAATGTTGGTGCCGGCGAAATCCCAGCTCAATCGAAGTTAAACCCCATCCCCGGCCCCAGGCTGGCAGGGAAGATCTGCAACTAACTCTTATAAAAATACACTCCCCCACTATAAATCGAATTTTTTTGAGTTAAAAGGGTAAATTTAAGGAAACAGGGATAAGATTTCGGGTATTCTCCCCAGTAAAGTCAAAAAAGTTCCATGGGGTGGCGCCATAGATTCCGATATTCCAGCCGCATCAGCGGCCTCACCTAGACTGGTGAGCACCAGCCTTAGTATCAGGGGCGGAAGGCTATTTATAGAGGAGTGTGATGCGACTGCTCTGGCAGAGCGATTTGGCACGCCACTCTTTGCTGTCTCTTTGAATCATGTCAGGGCCAACCTGCAACGCATCAAACAAGCTTTTACCCAGCGGTGGTCTTTTGGTCCGGTACGAATCCTGTGTGCCTTTAAAGCCGCGCCGCTTCTGGCCCTGCGACGCATACTCAGCGAGGAGGGGAGTGGCTGCGATGTATTTGGACCGGGGGAACTCGAGGGGGCTATAAGAGGAGGGGAGCAGCCCAGTCTCATCTCGGTTAACGGGGATATCACGGCAGGCGCTATTGTACGGCGGGGAATTGAAAGAGGGGCCCGCATTGGTATCGACAGCCCTAGAGAGGCAAATTTGTGTGTCGAAGAGGCAAAAGCACTAGCGCGACGTGCACGTCTTATGGTGCGGGTAAAACCCTTTCTTGCAGACTTGGCACTGAACTCCGATTTCCTGCCAAGCATGGAAATCAGGGAACTCACTCAGGTAATTAAGTACGGTATTCCAACATCCGAACTGCTACCGATGGTCCGGCAACTGTCCCAGTCCGAGGACATCGAACTGATCGGTGTTCATGCTCATATGGGACGTCACAGCAAGTACCCTGAAGTTTGGCAAGCCTGGGCCCACCACTGTGTCGAATTAATAGACCAAGTTCGTCAGCAGTTTCCAGGTTGGTCTCCACAGATTATAAATCTGGGCGGCGGGTTTCCCAGCGAATCCGATCGAGATACCGACGTCGCTGTACAGGGGTATGCAGGCGCGACCCTTGAAAAATTCGCGTCTGTGATTACCACTACCCTGGAGTCGACGTTGCGAAAGTTTGGCTTTAATCCCGAGGGCGTCACCCTCGAATTGGAACCAGGACGAAGTCTGCATACCGATACCGCCATTCACCTGGCAACCGTGAAAAATTGCAAGGCGGAACAGTTGCATCGACCTAGGCGCTGGGCGGAGATGGATACCTCGGAGGTATTTCTGGGTATCGGCGGACTCAATGACTCCCCTCCCTTTGACTTCATAATCGCCAACAAGGCAGATCATCCCAGTGATGGCGAGCGTGACCTCGTGGGCATGACCTGCAATGCAGAGCTTTTATTCAGCCAGGTAGCGACGCCGAACCTGGTCCCGGGGGACGTTGTGGCATTGCTCAATACGGGCGCCTACATAGAGCCTATGGCTGCCAACTTTAATTCCCTGCCACGGCCAGGCACCGTGCTGGTCCAAGGCAACGACGCCGATTGGGCAAAACGTCCCGAACGAGTCGAAGAAGTTTTTGCCCGAGATACCGAACCCTATTTTTTCGCCAATCCGGAAAAGGGAGCGACATGCAATGACTGATGCTCTCCCATTTGCATGGGAAGACTACGGAACGATGGATGCCACGGCATTGGCGGAGCGCATTGACAACGGCGATGCGTCTGCCAAGGAGGTCGCCCGGCAGGCCCAAAGTGCACTCACCAGGGTTAACCCCAGCATCAACGCGGTCATTGAGATTTTTGAGGATGCAGTGGCGTCACCCGAGTACGGACAAGGTCCCTTTGCCGGCGTCCCGATGCTACTCAAGGACCTTGGATCGAAAATGGCTGGTCGCAAACAATAGGCGGTATATAGCTGGCTCAAAAACAGTATCGCTCAGGAAGATGATCCACTCACTACCAACTTCCGCGCCACGGGGTTCAACTTGATTGGCAGAACCACAACCCCTGAAGACGGCATGGCGGCTACGACCGAATCAATGGGCTTTGGTATTACCCGCAACCCCTGGAATCTGGACTACTCCCCCGGAGGCTCATCGGGTGGCTCAGCTGCTGTAGTCGCAACCGGCGCCTTGCCGGTCTGCAGTGCTTCAGATGGCGCAGGCTCGATACGTATTCCCGCGGCCTGGACAGGTCTCATAGGCCTGAAGACAACGAGAGGCCGGCAACCCCTGCCAGCAGGAGTTAATGAATCAATCATCCCCTCAGCCTCCGAGGGCGTTGTTGCGCGCAGTGTGCGGGACACCGCCGGTGTGTACGAATGTCTGTGCCAAAGAGCGCCAGGCTCGGGTTTCATGCCCTACCCTAATGCTGGTTCACTTATTGCTGAACTGGCCCCGTCGGCACGACGTTTCAAAATCGCCGTCTCCACGGCTAACTGGTCCCGCACAGATTCCGTACCTCAGGTGCTAAAAGATGCCGTGCAGCGCACCGCTGATTGGCTGGCTGACGAAGGGCACCAGGTAGATCATGTTCCGGAAAGCCGGATTTGTGAGTTTGAGCAGGTTTACCGCTCGTTCAAAGTTGCCAATTGGGTTGCGCCACTGGGCCGCTGGATACCCTATATGGCGGAGGCTGCAGGCGTCACTATGACCACCGCAAACACCAGTCCGCAAACACTGGGACTGATCGAGGCGGCCCGGGACATTTCACTTGATGACTTTCTTACCGCCATGGAAGTCAGCGCAGCAACCACCCGACAATGGGGTTTGTTTTGGGAGCAAGGCTATGACCTGTTGCTTACCCCGACCCTCGCCGATACTTGCCCTCCCGTGGAAAGCGACTACGCGCTATCAAGCGGCCTGCCATTCGATGCGTTTTTTGATCATTCCTTGGATCTCTGTCGCTACACGCTTCCAGCCAATGATGCAGGCCTTCCCGCAATCAGCATCCCAGCGGGTCAGGACGAAAATGGCTGTCCGCTGGGAGTTCAGTTCTACGGGCCCTGGGCCAGGGAAGCAGACCTTATTCACATCGCTGCCATCCTCGAGTCCGGCCACCCTGATCTCTTTTCACAGCTGGCACCGCTCAATGTTCGGGCTTTTGGCTAGGGAGGTTCGATAAATATGACGCATAATCGTGTACCCAACACAGACCAGCTCTGTGATATCGAGGCGATTAAGCAGTTGAAAGCCCTCTACTGTTACTTCGCCGACAGCGGTCAGGACGCTGAAGCGTTCGCGGATTTATTCACCGAAGACGGCGTCCTAGATGAGGGGGATGACGGTATATTTAAGGGCCGGGCGGCCATCGTCAAAATGTACAAATCGATTTGGCCGTACCTAAGGATGAATCAACATCTGGTGATGAACCCCGTTATCGAGATCAATGGGCTGCAGGCCACAGGCAACTGGAAGCTCCTCCAATTTATGACCACCAGAGACCCAGAGGGTGACCGGGCACTTATGGCTGCAGGGTATTACAACGAACGATACGTCAAGGTCGAAGGAGCCTGGCGGTTTCAACACGTTAGTGCTGGGGTGCACTTTTGCTGCGATGCTGCATCGGGTTGGGCAACGGAGCCCTTCGCTGCCATGTTCTCGGAACCGATTTCAGCTGCGCTGGGGATTGCGCCCCCCCAGCCTTCCGACCCGTCCCCGGTATAAGCTGCAGTGCGCCAGTCTCTATCCAGCCTATCCATATCCGTCTCGCTTAGACCGGCAAAGGCCCTTGTTATCCAGACGGACGGCTTCACCATTAGAAAAACCTGTTCGACATGATACGCAAACCGTCACGAGCTGAATTGTTCAATATTGTCGAAACAACTCAGTGTTCGATGACCATTCACGAGGATAAGGACAGCTCCCAATATGACTTCCGCGCCTGAAGAACCCAGAACCTCCCCTGACATCAGGGCCTTTACCAGCGCGCCTTTGCGGCTGGATATGCGGGTCCGTTTTGCGGATTTTGCTCCCGCCGCCGTATTTGAGGTAATGGGCGACCCAGAGCAGATTCAGGACTGGTACGTCCTGGCCAAGCGGGCGGTTATCGATGATCAGTACGCTGAGGAGGAGCTCCAGTTTGATGTGGATTTTATCTTGTTTGGGAAAATACGGGAGGAGGTCTTGCTGTGGGAAC
>JAAXJC010000047.1 GCA_012270045.1 Luminiphilus sp. | reverse complement strand
TGCAGCGTAATCCGCAGAATCAGTTCCATCCCATTTTCAACTGGTTTGAGCGCTGGTGTAACGATGAGTTTGCCCACGGCGAGGCGTTCGCTTTGCTGATGCGCGCCAATCCGAAATTGTTGCGTGGACACAACAAGTTGTGGATACGTTTTTTCCTGCTCGCGGTCTACTCCACCATGTATGTCAGGGACCATTCCCGGCCCAAGCTCTACCAAGCCTTCGGCATGGACCCAACCGAGTTTGACTATCGCGTTTTTGAGATCACCTCGGAGATTTCAAAACAGGTGTTTCCAATGACCCTGGACACCGACAATCCCAAATTCCGCGCCGGGATGGAGCGCCTGCTGGAACTGAGCGAACGGGCTGAGGAACTCTATGCCCGTGGCGGTCTACTCAACAAAGTTAGGCGCCTCGGGGTGATGGCCCAGTCAGGCATTGTTTTTGCCCGCCTGTATCTGTTGCCTACGCGTCCCAATAACCTGCCGGAACAGGTCTGTACTTCACCTGCCTGGTAAGGCCTCGCGGGGCGCATTCTTGCGGCTGCTGTTGTTGAGGCGGTGGCCGGTGGTCCGGGGCTGGCCTAACTGGATTTTTGGTTAGAGGCGCCGTAGCGCAGGGACAGGTCGGTCAAATGGGCCAGGAATGCAAGTGCCAGACAGGCCGCCAGCGCGTACCAAGCTGCCCCCTGTAGTGCCAGTTTTACGGCGTACATCAAAGCCGCACCCGAGGCGAGATTGGGGTACAGGTCACGGGGGCCAGGGCGGCGGCTGTCCAGCCGGTGCAGCAGAAAAATCCCGACTGCCTCGGCCGCAATCAGCAGCAGTATCAGGTCGATCAAACGCCCTGACAGCAGTAGTTGCTCCATGGTCAGGACGCCCGGGAAAATCCCATCAACTGACCGATATCCTTCAGCGCGACCCGGAGGTGCGCGGTCTTGCGCTTCTTCACTAATTGCTTCTGGGTGTAGGCCTGCCAGGTCAGCTCCTGGACATCCTTGTCATTGCACATGGCCACGAATTTTTCCCGACGCTTGTCCGACCGGTACCAAATCCGCTGCAGCAGCCCCAGCGCCCAAAAGGTCCTGCCATGCAGCTTCATGAACCGGCGTCTCGCCTGGCGTAACACTTTGGCATCCCCGGTTTGCAGGTGCAGGTCCACCGCTTCTGCGGCGAGTCGGCCGCATAGCATCGCGTAATAGATGCCTTCCCCAGAAGCCGGGGCGACTACACCCGCCGCATCTCCCGCCAGCAGGACCCCTTTGCCGTCATCCCATCGCTTGAGCGGTTTCATGGGGATGGGAGCCCCCTCCCTGCGCACCGTCTGGCAGGTATCGAGCCCGGTTTTGGAGCGCAACGCGGCTACCGATTGCCGTGCCGAAAAGCTGTCGGCCTCGCTGCCGACACCAATACTGGCGTGCTTGCCGTGGGGGAATACCCAGGCATAGAAATCCGGCGACAGATCGCCCTGGTACCAAACGTCGCATCGGTCGCCGTCGTACTGCTCATTGCGCTGCTCCGGCGCCTCTACGATCTCGTGGTAAGCCAGCACCCAGCGCAGGTCTTTGCTGCAGGGCACTGCCTGGCGGGCCACGGCAGAACGGGCGCCGTCAGCCCCGACAACGCTGCGGGTGGTGACCGTTATGCTCTCTAGGCCCGACTCCTTACTCTGGAAGTTCACATGCACCACGCCGTCATCGTCGTAATGCAGGGCCTTGAACGCCCCAATTCTCATTTCAGCCCCCGCCTCGACGGCCCGCTCGCGCAGCCAGGGGTCAAACCGGTCCCGGTCTACCATCCCTACGAAGGTATCGCCCACTGGCATGTCCACGGTTTTGTCTGTGGGTGAGATCATTCTTGCGGAGCGGATGCGCGCCACAATCTGTTCCTCAGGGATATCAAACTCGTCAATCAGGCAGGGTGGGATGGCCCCGCCGCAGGGTTTGATTCGGAAGGCGCGCTCGATCAATAGCACACGGTAATCCTGCCGGGCGAGTTCCAGGGCCGCAGTGGCACCCGAAGGTCCTCCGCCCACCACTACCACGTCATAGTCTGTTTTTGCCATTAGCCACCCCCTCGTTAGTTGCTGCCTGGCATGACCTCCCGCACTGCGATGTCCCCAAAACGGGGTGCCGCTTCGGGCAGGGTTTTCTCATTACCTTTGCCGATGCCCAGCCCCAGCCAGGCAGCGATCAGAAACATCAGGGCCTCGAACGTGAACACCAGGCCATAGGCATGGGCTGGGGTTTCGATCCATATCCGGCAGACGTCCACCGCCACGGTTCCCAGGAATCCCCCCAGGGCAAACGCTATCGCCTGTGAAGCGCCCCATAGCCCCATCCGCAGTCCTTCCCGTCCGGGCTCGCCGGCGCTCGCCAGGGTCATCATGGCGGCAATGGCGGCGACAGCGAAGGCGCCATTGGCAAAGCCCAGCAGGAAAACATTCGCCGACAAATGCCAGTCCTCGGCGCGCAGGCCGCCGCTTGCCAGGGCCAGCAGTACCAGCGCCGACGCCAGACAGCCCCCCACGGTCCAGGCCCTAAGTAACGTAACGCCGTGTCGACTGAACAGTGATCCGCTGGCCGCAACCGCCACCATGCCCAGTAGTACCCCCGCATGCTGGGTGCCCGCCAGCTGTGTCGATGCTCCGGGCGTCAGCCCGAAGACCAGACCCGCGTAGGGCTCGAGAATCAGGTCCTGGAAGGAGTAGGCGAGCATGGAGACGAATACAAACAACGTGAATTGCCGGGCCTGCCGTTCCTGCCAGATCCTGCGCAGTGACGGCAGGAACGCGGGCTTTTCTTCCTTTGCCACCGGGGTGATGACCCCCGAGGGCTCCACGCCCCGGATGGCCAGCAGGGTAATGGAGAACGCCAGCACGGACACGGTCCCGGTCACCAGCAACAAACGGGCCGGGGAGAACGGATGCAGAAAATGCCCTGAGACGCCGGCGGTTACGGCAAGGCCAGCGATCATCATGAACCAGACCAGGGTGGCGGCCGCCGGTTTTCGTTCCGGGGCCACGACCTTGGCCAGCAGCACCAGCAGGGAGGTGCCGGTTGCACCTGAGCCCAGGCCAATGCCAAAAAAGCCCAGGAACGATACTGCCGAGCCCAGGTAGACGCTGTGTGCCATGAGTACGGTACCCAGGGAGGCCACCACGCCACTGACTGCCAGCAGCAACATGCCGCCGACAATCCAGGGGGTGCGTCGTCCGCCGATATCCGAACCAAAACCAATGCGCGGTCTGGCCAGTTGTACGAAGTGGTGTATGGCGACCAGAAAGCCAGGGAGCATCGCGGGTAATGCCATTTCCACCACCATCACCCGATTGAGGGTAGAGGTGGTCAACACAATAATGGCGCCCAGGGCCGTTTGGATCAGGCCCAACCGGGCGATGCCCAGCCAACTGAGTCCCGTGGCGGGGCTCATGTCAGCAATCCCGGTAATGCGGTCGCGGTCACCATCATGCCGCTGACGTAGGCCGTGACGCCCGTGCCGTTGTACCAGGGTGCCAGTGCCTCGGGCTGGCGAACCAATCGAACCATCGCCAATAACTGGCCTGCGATCAGCAGGCCGACGACCACCGCCTGCCAGTGGGCACCGTAGTAGGTCAGACCCGCTACCACCAGTACCTGCGGTATCGCCATGAACCAGCAGGCGATGTGAGCCGATTTTTGCAGTCCATAAACCGCGGGCAGGGAGCGTAAGCCAAGGGCCCGATCGCCAGTGACCGACTTGAAGTCATTCAGCGTCATGATGCCGTGGGCGCCGACACTGTAGAGGCCTGCCGCTACCAGCACCGGCCACGCAGGTAAGGCTCCGCCCAGGAACACTGCGGCGCCGGTGACCCACGCGAGCCCCTCATAACTGAAGCCCACGGCGAGGGCGCCCCACCAGCCGTTGCGTTTGAGACGGATGGGCGGGGCGCTGTAAGCCCACGCCAGAGCCAGCCCCAGGGCAGTGGCGATGCCAACCCAGAAACCCAGGGCAGCGCCCCACAGGGCCGAGAGTGCCGTCCAGACAATGGCCCACAACAGGCCCCAGGACCCGGGAACCCGCCCTGAAGGTATGGGGCGTTCGGGCTCATTGATGGCATCGACCTCTCGGTCGAACCAGTCATTGACCACCTGACTGGCGCCGCAGACCAAAGGCCCCGCCAGCAGGACGCCCGCGACCAGCAGCCAGGGACGGTCGATCAGGCCCTGGCCGCTAGAAACTGCCCCGCAGAGGAAGGCCCACATGGGCGGAAACCAAGTGATCGGTTTCAGAAGTTCCACCAGGGCACCCGGTTGGGGCCGACCTGTACCCATGGCTAATGACGGCGATCTCTGCATGCCCCAGAGGTTAAAGGGGCCCGCGAGTGAGCGTCAAACAATATTTACGATTATTTAGTAACTCAAAGTTACAGCTAGCAGGCGGCGGCCCCGCTAGCACCGAAGCCATTCCGGAGAAAGTTCTTGTT
>JAAXJC010000217.1 GCA_012270045.1 Luminiphilus sp. | reverse complement strand
GATCACTGCCCTATGTCGCAGGGTGCATGGCCCTGGCCCTGTTTTTCCTGCTGCGCGTAAAGGAGTAGGCGCCTTTGCCAGGGCACGCGAATCCCATGATGAAGTCTTTACTCACCCTGTTTGGCATTTTGCTCACCGCCCTGATCTGGTGGGCCGCTATCGCGGTCACCGATGAACTCAATGCGTCCCGGCACATAGAGGACCAAAAGGCGGCGCTGACCCTCAACGAGCGCACCATGACCTCGCCGGCGGTCTGGGCTGAGTTTTTGGCCACCCTGGGTAATCAGGAGATTGAGCGCCTGTTTGAGCAACAGGGTTCCCGGGAACTGTTGGTGGCGGCCACTGAAAAGCTGCTCTTCAACGCCATTGCGGAGTACCGAAGCGCCCTGCAACAAAAACAGCAGGCTGCTGATGACATCAACGACGCCCTGCAGACCCTGGGCCAGGCATTTTTCCTGGAAATGCTGGTGGATTTTGATGCCCTGGAAACCGCGGTGCCGGCCATCGCCGAGGCCTTTGTCGCAGACCTGGAACAGGGAGAACTGGCAGACAACTTCGAAACCACGCTGAACGCGTATTTCAGCAAGCTGTCCCAAGAGATAAGCAGCGACTCCCTGAGAGACCAGGAAGCTGTACTCAGCCAGCTGGGTTGCGCTGCGGTAGACCTTTGCCTGACAACCCTGGAGACCACCCAGGAGGAGCACCAGCGGCGCGCCGAGCAATGGCTGCTGTGGCTGGCACTGGCACTGGCAGCGCTACTGGTTCTGGGTCAGTTTGGACACCGGCTGGTGCCCGCTGCGTCATCGGCACGGACGTCCCTGTTGTCCCTGTCGAATATCGCCATCCTGGCCCTGCTGGTGCCCGGCATATTCGTACCCATGATGACCCTGAAAGCCTTTATCGAGCCGTTCTCAATGACAGTCGGTGGTGCGGTTCTGGAGTTTGACCAGCAGCTACTGATGTACCAGAACAAGAGCATTGCCGACCTGGTGACTCTGCTTCTTGAGACCGGACAGCACTCCCTGTGGTTCCTGGCCGCCGTAATGACCCTATTCTGCGTCCTTATCCCGGTCAGCAAGTGCCTGGCGGCTCTCTTCCTCTTACTCGCGCCTGACAATAGCCCCACGAATCCGGTGCTGAGATGGCTGGCCATTGACTCGGGCAAGTGGTCGATGGCGGATGTTTTTGTGGTCGCCCTGATTATGGCGTTTATTGGAATGGACCAGCTGATCGCCAGCCACACCAGCGCCATGAATGCCCTGTTCAGTGACGCCCAGTTTGTACAAGCGGCTTCCGCATCAGAACTCGCCATGGGCTTCTATTTCTTTTTGGGTTTCGTCGCACTGAGCTTCTGGACGGCCGGGCAATGTCGCAGCGTATTGGCAGAACGTGCCGGGTCAGTGGCCCAAGCCACAGCTGGGACCCAGCCACCGAATTAGGACAACTGCATTACCCCGGGGCCGCTGTGCGCTGGCATTACTCTATTTGGAAATAACCGCCGGGATCTGGACAAAACGCCAAGGCGAAGCGACGGTCGCCCCTAGCCCTGCAACAGCTCACACAGTTCACAATCGGGTGCCAGACCGTGGGCATCAAGGACATCCACAATAAATTGCCGCCAGGGCTCAGTGGGTGTCCATATTGAGGTCAGGTCGACGACTGCATCATCCATGGGAACTTTGTCGTGAATCACCCGGTAGAGGAAAGAAAAGCTGCTCGCCCGCCAGTTGACCTGGCAGTGCACCAGGGTCTTGTGATCGCCTCCCTGGGCCATGACCGCTGCAAATAACCTGAAGTCTTCCACCGTGGGATTTACCCAAACAACGGGGACCTGGACAAAGGCCATGCCCAGGTCACGTACCACGCGATCCTCATTGGCGAGAGAGGTCTCGTGGTCAGTGAAGGCCAGGTAGACCACCCGCTGCACGCCCGCCTCTGCTTGCACCTGAAACTGGGCCGCTGTGGGCTGGCCTGAGCTCGCCAGCACATCTGAGTAAGCGATGTAGTTGATGATGTCCAAGGCCTGCCCCCCGGCATCGTCTGGAGAGGCTCCCCGGACAGCAGGGCTGAGAGCCCCAAGGATGCAGAGCAAGGCGGCAAGGGTGTTTTTGAGGCCAGCTGTAGGGCTGCCTGACCGGGCATCGGCTTTAAACATCGTTCGGAAAACTCCCTGTAAGCTACAACCACCACTGTATCACCGTGCTGTCATCGCGGGTGTTGAACACGGGGTAGCTCGCCCGAGGACATGGAAAAAATAGAGCGACCATCAGCAAGCACGACAGCCCTTTCCAAGCACATCAATCATCCGCTGGACCTGGGGCCCAAAAAGCGAGGGGCGACTCACGCCGCCCCCAAGAAAACCCCACCTACTGAGCCCGCCACCCCATTGAAGGGGCGAAACGTACGAATAAGATCAGGGCATCGCAGTGGTGACCGTCACACTCTTCACCGAGCCGGTAAAGCGGGAGTCCCGGACATTGTCGAAGGCCGCCACAACCTGGGTGGCATCGTCTTTACCGACATCCGCTGTCTCATCACCGGAGAAGACCGCGGGCGTAGTCCGCTCAACGCGACCCTCACTGACCTTGTCCCCATTAACATACAGCGTTGCCAGTCCGCCTTTGCCAGGGCCGCCACCGTCATAGGCGAACTCCAACCTCACTTCGGCTGGCCCTGCTGGCAGGGCTTCGTCGGAAGCAATGGTGTACTTCTCAAGACCGAACCAGTTGTAGGTATAGGCCGGCTTGCCCCCGTCCATATACAGTGCCCAACCACCGAACTTACCGCCCTGGGTCAGGATGATGCCCCGGTCGTCGCCCTCGAGTTCGACATTGGCGGTAATGGTCTTGGAACGGTTCTTGATATTGATGAACGTGTTCTCAAGCATACCGTCCATGCCGTCAGCCAGGGTCAAACTGGTGCGCCCGCCCATCAGGTCGGGGCGTCCCGCCTGGGCCGGGTCGAACCGCTCGTAGCGGCGGTCATCAAGCGGAAAAACGTTGTTGGCGATCGCTTCCTTGTCAAACAGCGCCTGGAGTTCGGCCAGTTTCTCGGGCTGCTCTGCTGCCAGCTCATTAACGAGACTGAAATCGACGGTGGTGTCATAAAGCTCCCAGATATCCTCCTGCAAACTGCGGATGGGATTAGGGTGCCAGGGCACACCGTGCACCACGCGAGCCAACCAGCCCTCGTGATAGATCGCCCGGTTGCCGAACATCTCGAAATACTGAGTGGTGTGCCTATCCTCGGCATCGGCATCATCGGTGGCGTACAGCAGGCTCACGCCATCCATGGGCAGCTGCGGGATACCGTTGATGGTATCCGGTAATGGCAACCCGGCCGCTTCCAATACGGTGGGGCCAATGTCGTTGACGTGGGACCACTGGGAGCGCACCTCGCCACGGGACTTAACGCCGTTGGGCCAGTGCATCACCATGCCATTGCGGGTGCCACCGTAATCCCCTGCCACCTGCTTGGTCCATTTGAAGGGTGTGTCACTCGCTACGGTCCAGCCCGCCGCCATGAGGGGGAAAGAATCAGGCCCACCCCAGTCATCGGCGATGGCGAGCATGCTGTCCACCGTCTCAACACCAAAAATACCGTTCAGGCTGAGCAACTCATTGAAGGTGCCGATCAGCCCACCTTCCGCGCTGGAACCGTTGTCGCCCATGATGTAGACAAAGAGCGTGTTATCCAGCTCGCCGATGCCGTCGATGGCATCCACCAATCGACCGATCTCAACATCGGTGTGCTCCATGAAGCCGGCGAAGGTCTCCATCTGCACCTGGAACAACTTATTCTCCTGCTCGCTCAGGTCGTCCCAGTCTTTGATTTCATCCGGCTTGTCGGCCAGCTGCGTGTTCTCGGGGACAATACCCATGGCTTTCTGTTTGGCGAGGGTCTCTTCCCTCAGCGCGTCCCAGCCCTCGGCAAAGCGACCCTTATATTTTTCCCGCCATTCCACAGGGGCATGGTGGGGCGCATGGGCAGCGCCAGGCGCGTAATAAATAAAGAACGGTTTGTCAGGCGTGACAGCCTGCTGGAATTGGACCCAGGCCACCGCCTGATCCGTCATATCCGTGGTGAAGTGGTAATCGGGGTCGTCCTCCCGCTCCACCTTGGTCACGCCGTCATAGATCACCGGATCCCACTGATTGGTCTCGCCGCCGATAAAACCATAGAACTTGTCAAAGCCCGAATTGGTGGGCCAACGAAAGAAGGGACCGGAGACTGAGGTCTCCCAAGGTGCTGTTTCATGCCACTTACCGAATGCCGCCGTGTTGTAGCCGTTCTGGCGCAGGATCTCAGCGTAGTACTTGGCATTATCGGGGCGTCGCCCCTGGTTGCCCGGGAAGCCTGTGGCAATCTCCATCACCGAACCGACATTGACAACGTGATGGTTACGTCCGGCTAGCAGCGATGCCCGTGTTGGCGAGCAAAGGGCGGTGGTATGGAACTGGTTAAAGCGCAAACCATTTTCCGCCAGCTGGGTAAAAGTCG
>JAAXJC010000212.1 GCA_012270045.1 Luminiphilus sp. | reverse complement strand
TGGTCCAGCCTGCTGGCGGCGGTGCGGCAGGCGTCGAGCGAGACGCCGTGAAGGTCCCGTGACACCACCTCAAAGGGAGCTCCCGCCCCGGTCAGTTGGGCGGCAGCGTCGTGATAGGGCTGTGTGAATGCGCTCATACCCCTGGGCCCATTGGCTGGTTGGCTGATAACAGGCCTCTATGGTGGTGGCTCCCGGTAAGCACGTCATGGTCTTTTCAGCCTATCGAAGTGCCTTGGCCCTCGTTGACCTGACTTTCCGGTCACCAGTATGGTGCCCTAACATTCCCAGTCACTCACCTGATGGTTCGCCATGCAGACCCCGCTTACAGAACTTCTAGGCTGCCGCTATCCCATTATCCAGACGGCCATGGGCTGGGTGGCAGATCCGGCCCTGGTGGCCGCCACCGGTGAAGCCGGTGGTTTTGGCTTTCTTGCCGGGGCTGTGATGACCTTGGAGGAGATTGAGGCGGGCATTCTCGAGATCAAGGCCCGCACCGACGCCCCCTTCGGCGTCAATTTCCACATGTACGTACCCTTTGCCGAGGACATTGTTGACCTGTGTATTAAACATCGGGTCAGGGCCGTCAGTTACAGCCGGTCACCATCCGCCCAGAGTGTGGCAAAACTCAAGGCCGCCGGCATTGTTTGCATTCCCACTGTGGGCGCTTTCAAACACGCGGTGAAGGCGGTGGAACTGGGTGCCGATGCACTGGTAGTCCAGGGTGGAGAGGGTGGTGGTCACACGGGATCGGTGGCTACCAGTATTCTGCTGGCCCAGGTCTGTGGCGCCGTGTCCGTGCCCGTAGCCGCTGCCGGCGGCTTCCGCGATGGCGCCGGACTGGTGGCCGCGCTGGCGATGGGCGCCCAGGGCATCGCCATGGGGACGCGGTTTTTGCTCACCGAGGAATCACCGGTACCGGGCGTGACCAAGTCCGTATACCTGGACACGCCACCCGAGAGCATCGTGGTCAGCAGCCGCCTGGATGGCTTGCCCCAACGCATGATTGCCAACGGCTACCTGGCCAGCCTGATGCAGGCGAGCCAGGTCGGCCTGCTCATCCGCGCACTGCGCAACGGCCTTGCCTTTACCCGAATGACGGGGGCTTCCCTATGGGCCATGCTGGGGTCCGCCTGGCGCATGCGGCGCAGCGGCGACCTGTCCCTGGGGCAGACGCTGATGGCGGCCAATGCGCCGATGATGATTCAGGAGGCGATGGTACGCGGACACCCGGAGCAGGGCATTCTGCCCTCGGGCCAGGTCGCGGGCTTGATCGACGACCTGCCCACCGTGGCCACCCTGATCGCCGACATCATGTCCGAGGCCGAAGCGACACTGGAACGACTGGCCAGCCATCGGGCCAGCGAACAGCCCGGAGGACAAACCGAATGACAGCCTTTAGCAGCCAGGTCGACTCCGGTGTGGGTCACCTGGTATTCAACAAGCCACCCGTGAATGCCTTTGACAGCAGTGAATGGGCAGCAATCGCAGCGGAGATTCGTGCCCTGGGTCAGCGCAACGACGTGCATGTGCTGGTCATCAGTGCTGAAGGCCGGGGCTTCTGTGCCGGGGTGGATATCAAGGAACTGGGTGCCCATCCCGAGCGCATCGTGCCGGTGAACAAAGGCAACTACGACACCTTTGAAGCCATCCACCGCAACCCCAAGCCGGTGATCGTGGCCCTGCACGGTTTCGTCCTGGGCGGAGGTATTGGCATTGCCGGTGCCGCCGACATTATTGTGGCCTCGGAATGTGCCTCCTTCGGGGTTCCCGAGGTGGATCGGGGTGCCATGGGTGGCGGGGCCCACCTGCAACGCATGTTTCCGGTGCAAAAAGTGCGTCACATGTACTTCACCGGCGAGTTTATCGATGCCGATGAAGCCTGGCGTCTGGGCGCGGTGGAAAAGGTGGTGGCCAGGGAACAACTGCTGCCGGAGGCAATGGCCATTGCCGGCAAGATAGCTGCGAAAAGCAGCGTGATGGTTCAGCTGGCCAAGGAGGCCCTGAACGGTATTGAAGATGGCGATCTGGAAGCCAAGTACCGGAGTGAGCAGGGGCTGACGTTGGAGGCGTACACGCACCGGGACTCCCAGGAAGCCCGGGATGCATTCAATGAAAAACGCGGTGCCCAATTTTCCGATGAGTCTTGAGTAGCCGCCCGGGCCCGGTTTCCCTATGGAGTTGGCCGGTGCAGGGACAAATGGGGCAGTGACCCGAGAGCGAGGTGTTGGTTGTGAACTATGAAGATGCGGTTGCAGTGTGTGAGACCTACCTGAGGTCACTGGTCAGCAGTGATGTTGAGGCCATCCTGGGGCTGTTCGCAGACGATGCGGTGGTGGAGGACCCGGTGGGGACCGCCCCCAGAGCCGGTAAAGACGCCTTGCGCGAGTTTTATAGCGGTGCAGTTGCCGGCGTGGCCGATGCCCGCTTGACCGGCAAGCCGCGTCTGGCAGGTGCGGAAGTGGCGTTCCCCTTCGAGGTGACAGCGGGTGAGCCCGGTAGTCAGGTGGTAATCGCGATCATCGACGTATTCCGCTTCAATGCCGCAGGCAAGGTGGACCTGATGCGCGCCTTCTGGGGAGCCGACAATTTTGATAAGCAGGACTGACGGCGGCAGCGGGGCGCCCCGGGCCAGCTCTCCTGCGCGCTGCCCCATTGCACTGTCCGTATGTTCGCTTCGCCACTGATAACCATCGCCCTGATATCAGCTTGGCTGGTTCTGATGCTGTGGTCTGCCATTGCGGAATACCGTTACTACGCCACGGTGGCTGCCGCCTGCCCGGACGTCTGGGCGCAACTGGGAGGAGGTCCTGCCCCCAGGCGTAAATTCCTGATTTGGCTGAACGCCAGGGAGCAACGGTTGCTGGGAAGCATCGACAACCCCCTGGTGTGGGACGCAAGGCGACGCCATCGAATCGCCGCCCGATGCTTTCTCGGTTACCTGGTGCTGGTGCTGGTGTTGGCTACGGCCTATTTCAGGTGGGCCTGAAACCGCAGGCCCCCGGGGCCGATAGCCCTTCTTCGATGATCCCTTGGGGCGCTTTCGGGGGTATTGACGGTCCCGCGTCAGGAATAGGTCACGACACTTTTCAGCATCAGGCTGACCAGCATCGATTGTCGGGATACGCCGGTCTTGGCGAATATGGAGCGTAGCTGGGCCCGTGCCGTGTTCCTGGCGATACCGAGTTCTGCCGAGGCCTGGTCCAGGTTGGCACCCTCGGCGAGTAATTTGGCCAGATTGACCTCAGCCTTGGTCAGGTTGTACAGGGACATCAAGATTCGGGTATCGATCTCGTAACTGCGTTCCGGTTCGTTGATGAATACCGTCATGTGGGGTGTATGCCCGGGTTCCACGCTGGTGTCGATCATCATCGGCTTGACCAGAATCTCCAGGTCAGGACGTCCCGAGGGGCGCTCTACCGCCAGGGCATTGGTGGGTGCGAATTCCTGACTGCGTTGGGCGCTGACGATGGCATCGATAAAATCGCTGAGTTTGTTCCGGGCACTGGAGCTGTCCAGGTGGATCTGGTCATTGACAATACTCAATCCATCCTTGTCGCGGATGATGTTGTCGGCCACCACGTTGCGGGTGACGACTTTGCCCCGTTCATCCAGGGTGATCACCCCCACCGATTGCCGGGTAATGGTGGAGCTGTACAGGCGCCGCTCCTTGTCCAGTTGGATGAGTTGCATGCCATTGGCAACGGCGCGCTGGATGTGGGGCGCGAGCAGGGTCAGGAATTCTCGCTCCTCACTGCCAAAGTTGTCAGAGGATTTGGGGCGGCAGAAGCGCACACTGAAGCGCTGGCCATTGGCATTGCGCAGGTCAAGCCCCACCATGTGGTGAATCTCGATGGGCGCCATGCAAAAACGGTACAGGTCGGTATTGACCAACTGACTGTAGGAAATGCACTCATCCAGGGTAACCACCTTGCCCCAGGGCAGGTTGGTCATCAGGTTTGAGGTGTAGTGGCGATCCGTGTACGGGTTGTCGTGGTCGTCGACAAAGGTTTTCTGCAGCAGGTCTGAGGACACAAACAGCAACCCGCCGTCATCACCGTGGGGTTCGCGCATTGTGATCGAGCCAAAATTGCTGTCGATCACCCTACGGGTCTCAGCCAGGAAGCTGTTGTAGGGGTCTTCCTCTATGTGGCCGTCGTAGAGAACGCCAAGCAGACGGGACAGTTCTTCGAGATTGGGCTGGATCATCGAATAGGGTAGGTGGTGGCCGACTGTTACCCGCAAGATAACGCCGCACCACCAAAGGTCAATGACAACCTTCGGTACTCTGCGGTCATAAAAGGCGCCCGCTCAGGCCTTTCCCACGACCAATTGTGGCGAATCAGCTGCCCAGAAATTCCAGGCAGCTGCGGTTGAAGCGTTCTGGGTACTCGGACATGACCCAGTGACCGCAGCGATTCAGTACCTCGGCCTGGACCGGACCTCCAGAGTTCAGGATTTTCCAGACCCCCTGGGCGGGGCAGAATTTATCCTCTGTGCCCCAGAACACCAGGGTCGGCTGTTGAATCCTCGCCAGTTCCGGACTCAGGTCGGGAATCGCCATGGTGGCCAGCACGTGGGCATTCTGGCCCTGCAGGGTTTCCCACCGCTCATCCACCAGCTCCTGGTCGATGGTTGATGGATTAAAAACCAATAAATTCAATAATTTGGCAAGTACTTCTTTAGTGAAATCTGGGGAGCCCATGGGGTGCTTGACCATGGTTTGTATGCCCTCCATGGCGAAATAGCACTCCCTGCTCTCTATGCCCCCGGGGGCCATCAGTATCAGTTTGCTGACCCGCTCGGGTTGGGCCAGCGCCATCCCCAGTGCCACTGCGCCCCCCAGGGAGTTTCCCACCAGCGTCACCCGGGTCAGGTCCAGGGCATCGAGCAGGGCGGTGAGGCCCTCGACGAAAAAATCAAGGGTGTGATCAATATCGGTGGGTTTATCGGTCCTGCCATAACCCCACTGGTCATAGACCAGGCAGCGGAAGCCGCCGGCCTGGAAGCTGGCAATGTTGTGCTTGAAATTACTCCAGCCACTGGCACCTGGTCCCGAGCCGTGGATAAAAACGACCACGCCCTGCTCACTGCCCTTGGCGGGATGGTCGGTGTAGTGCAGGGCCAGGCCCCGGGGTGTGTCGAGAAACTGGGACTGGGCCGGGTTGGCTGGCATCAGACAAAGACGTCCTGGTTTTCGACCCCCAGCTGCATTGCTCCGAGGTTTCTCGCAAATCCCGTCGGGTTGTTGGCGACGTGACAACGGGCGATGTGAATGTCGTGCCAGAGGTTTTGCAGCGGGTGGCCATTGAATACGGCCCGTCCGCCTGCGACATCAAACAGGGTATCTATGGCATCGATGGCTTTATCAATCACCAGGGATGCCTGGTAGCGAAACAGAACCCGCTCCGCGATGCTGGGTTGCCAGTCGCTGTCCTCCATCTTGTCGAAGTTGTGGAACATGACCGCTTCCAGCTCACCAATGGTATTCATAACCTGGGCGATACGAGTCTGGGTCTCCACGTCTCCGGCTAATTTTGTCGGGTCGCTGGTGGCCGCTGCGGTGCGCGTCTCGATGAATATTTTCAGGGCGTTTTTCAGGGCGCCAATGGCGGCGGAGTTGACCACCCGGACGAAGGTCTGGGCCCAGGACAGGTTGTAGATAGGATTCTCCTGTTCATTGACGCAGTTGAAGCCGTCCATCTGCTTGTGGGTACGGTGCTCGGGCACGAAGATGGGCTCTTCGATGACGACATCGTTCGAGCCTGTGCCCTGTAAGCCCATCACATTCCAGGTGTCTTCGATGACGTACTGACTGCGGGGGACCAGAAAAGTCCGGTAGCCGTCACCGGGGATGACGCCCCCCAGCAGTGCCCAACTGCAGTGTTCGGACCCCGAACTCCAGCCCCAGCGCCCGGACAGCATGAAACCGCCGTCGCTGGCCTCGGCCTTGGCGCCCACCGGGTTGTAGGAACTGCTGACCAGGGTGTTGGGGTCGTCCTGGTACACCTCGCGCTGGGCTTCTTCTGACATCAGGGCAATCTGGAAGGCATGCACGGCGATGATGCCACTGGCCCAGGCGGTGCTCATGTCCGCTTCCGCGATGCGGATTTGCTCCCGAAAAAACTCCTGGGGACGCTGCTCTTGCCCGCCCCATTTTTTCGGAAGCATCATGGTGTAAAAACCGCAGTCTTTCAGCGCCTGAACAACATCCGCACTCATTTGCCGGTTGCTGCGCTGCTCATCGGACTTGCTGGCAATCAGTTCCAGAACCTGATCGGTCACGACGGGTTGGTGGCTGCTCATGTGCTTCCCCTGTGCTCTGAATCTGGCGCGTTCGCGCCCGCTGGTAAATAGCTGCAATGCTGCATCCTTGCAAACGCGCACTGCGCCGACATCACCCGTATGTGGTAATAGAATGTCCGTTTGGGGGGTTAGTCCATTTGGCCGACGCTGAAGTCGTGGCCCCAGAAGCTGGCCACTGTGCTCTCGAACACAGCGTAGTCAGACCAGTCCTCAATGGTACGGCCGTCGGCGCCGTACTCGACGTCAAAGCCCGACGGGCTGCGCATATAAAAGGACAGCATGTGATCGTTGGCATGGCGTCCCAGCGTGCCGGTGAGTTTCACCCCGGCTGCGATTCTCCGGTCGTTGCAGCGACCGACCTCGTCGATTTCATTGACCTCCAGCATCAGGTGTACGCAGCCGGCGGGCATGGGCATTTCGAACAGCCCCAGGCTGTGATGACGGCGGTTGCAGTGCATGAACCACAGGCGCTTTACCGGTTCTTCCGGGTCCGGGGTAAACCGCAGCTTCATCAGGTCAGACAGGCCAAAACCCAACACGTCGGTAAAAAATGCAGCGGTGTCATCGAAATTGGGGGCCGGCAGGACGATGTGACCGAGACCCTGGTCCCCGGTCACGAAGCCGCTGACGCCGGTCGCTGAATTGAATACAGAGAAATCTGACACGACGCCCCAGAAGGCTTCATGGTGGTTGCCCGCTGGGTCGGTGAATGACAGCAGATTTTGGACCCGGCGTCGGGCAATCAACTCGGGGCTGCCCCAGCTGAAGTCGACACCGGCCTTCCCAAGGGCATCTGCCACCTCGTCCAGCCCCTGGGCTGAATGGGTTTCCCAACCGCAGACGGCCAGTGTTTCGTTATCCCCAGGGGTAACGAAGAGCCGGTAGGGGTGGTCGTCAATTTTGAAAAAGGCCTCCCCGGATTCCGCGCCAAGGTCGGCGCTGACATCCTGCAGGCCCAAAACTCCGGTGGCAAATTGTTGCCACGCCTCGAGCTGTCCGCTGGTTACGCCCACGTATCCCAAGCTCTTGATAGTCATGCTGGATCGCTCCTGTCAGTTCAGTAAGGTTGCTGCGAGTTGACGCAATTCGGTTTTCAATACTTTGCCGGTCGCGTTGACCGGCAGGCTGTCCCGCCAAAAGACGTGCCGGGGCACCTTGTAATTGGCCATTTGGTCCCGGCACCAGCTGTACAGTTCCGCCTCGCTGGGGTGGTCGGACCCGGTCGGTACGACAAAGGCCACACCCACTTCCCCGAGGCGTGCTTCGTCAATGCCTACGATCGCGGCCTGGGCGACTGCACTGTGCTGCAGCAGCTGTTGTTCGATTTCGGCGGGATAGCAGTTGAAGCCACCACTGATGTACATGTCCTTAAGTCTGTCGGTAATGTACAGGTTGCCTGCTTCATCCAGGTGACCGACATCCCCTGTGTGCAGCCATCCCTGTTCATCTATGGTTTCCCGGGTCGCGGACTCGTTTTCAAAATAACCCCGCATCACGTTGTAGCCTCGCACCGTGATCTCACCGGTTTCCCCAGCAGCCAGGCTGCGCCCTTCGGGGTCCCGTATGCACACTTCGACATCGGCAATCGGTCGGCCGGAGGTGTTGGCTATGGTTGCCGCGGAGTCGCCACGGCGGCACATGGTCACCAGTCCGCAGGTCTCGGAGAGTCCATAGGCGGTGATGACGGTTTCGATGCCGAGTTTCTGCCACATGGCCTCTATCAGCTGGGTGGGTATAACCGCCGCGCCGGTGGTGGCTTTGGCAAGTGTCGCCAGTTTCTCGGGATCAAAGTCCGGGTGGTCCATGATCGACTGGAACAGGGTCGGCGGTCCCGGCATCACATTGATCTGGTGTGTGCTGACACTGGCCATGACCTGGGCGACATCGAACACCGCCAGAGGGTATGCGGTGGCACCCGCGATCAAGGTCGCCAGCCAGCCAGCCTTGTAGCCAAAACTGTGAAAAAACGGGTTGATGATCAGATAGCGATCGCTGGCCTCAAGGCCCAGTATGGCAGCGAATTCGGTGAAGGCCCGGAGATTTTGCTGGTGTTCGGTGATCACCCCTTTGGCTTTGCCCGTAGTGCCCGATGTAAACAATATGTCGGACACGGTGTTGCCCGAAACCCCACTGGCTGCATCCTCAAAGGCGGCCAGTGCAGGCGCCTGTTGCAACAGGGCGCGGCCCTGTTCCCGGCAGGTCCCCAACCCGTCGCCCTGGGAGTGTAGGGTGAGGGGTACGGTGACGGCCAGGTCAGGAAGCGAAAAGCCGGCGAGCTGGGCGGGGTAGTCGATGTCCAGGAAGCGGTCGACGGCGAACAGGAACCGGGCACCGCTGCGTTCCAGAATATCGGCGGCTTCACTGCCCTTGTAACGGGTGTTCAGTGTTACCACTGTGGCCCCCACCATTTGGGCCCCCAGGGCGGCGACGATCCATTGCTGGCAGTTGGGCGCCCAAATGGCGACACGATCCCCGTGCTTGCAACCCTGCTGCACCAGCCAGCAGCCCAGGGCCCGGACCCGCTCCAGGGTATTGCCGTAGCTCAGGGTAGTGTCGCCATCGACAATGAAGGCTTTATCCGGGTGGGCAGCCGCCCGTTGCATCAGCAATGTGGGTATGGTCATTGCCGGCGGGGTCGTGCTTGCTGACTGGGGGCTGGACATCGCCATGCTCGTGCTCCGTGGGGGTGGCCCCCTTACCAGTGACCAAGCTAAAGCGCGGCTGAACAGCTGTCATAGTCTCAATGGAGGATGATACTGGGGGGCTCGAATTTAATACTGAAATCCCGGCGTTTTTCCCACACAGGATACATTTGATGGACAAACTGGTGTCTGCCAGCGAGGCCCTGTCGGTCATTGAAGATGGCATGACCATAGGCATTGGCGGCTGGGGCCCGCGACGCAAGCCCATGGCGCTGGTCCGGGAGCTGTTGCGATCACCGGTTAAGGACCTGACCGTGATCGCCTATGGCGGAGCAGATGTCGGCTTGCTGTGTGCTGCCGGCAAGGTGCGAAGGGTCATCTTCGCCTTTGTATCACTGGACTTCATGCCCCTTGAACCGGCCTTCCGCAAAGCCCGTGAGTCGGGTGCCATCGAGGTTATGGAGATTGACGAGGGCATGTTGCTGCTGGGACTTCGGGCAGCTGCCTGGGGTTGCCCCTACATCCCAACCCGCATCGGCCTGGGTACCGATGTCCTGAAAAATGCCCCCGACCTTGCCCTGGTGGACAGCCCCTACGACGACAAGGAATGGGTGGCCATGCCGGCCCTGTGTCCGGATGTTGCTCTGTTGCATGTTACTGCTGCAGACCGGCGTGGGGTCTGTGAGATTGCCGGGCCCGACCATTACATGGACGATGTGTTTGCCCGGGCGGCGAAGCACACGGTGGTATCGACCGAGTCGATAGTGGATACCAGCCACTTCCATGACCCTACGGTCGCCCGGCGGGTGTTCTGGGAGCGTAACTGTACCCAGGCGGTGGTGCATATGCCGGGCGGCGCCCACCCCAGTTCCAGCGACCCGGTTTACGGTTTCGATGTGGCGCATTTCAAGCGCTACGGTCAACTGATGGCGGAGCAGGGCTACCCGGCCTGGGTTGATGAGTTTCTCGGTGCCGACGAAGCGGCTTATCAGGACAGTGTCGGCGGACTGACCGCCATTCAGGCACTGCCACTACCGGTTTACTGAGGTTGTCAGCAATGAGTTTCTCCCTGGCCGAGTTAATGGTTTGCGCTGCTAGCCGAATCTTTGATGATGATGGCGAAGTGCTGGTGACCGGTATCGGACTGCTGCCCCGGCTGGCGGCCAGCCTGGCCATGTCGTCGTCCAATCCAGACATCATGATGACCGACAGCCAGTCCTTTATGCTGGCGCGCCCCAACCCGGTCAGCGGTCTGGAAGGTCACGGGGGGCAGGCGAACGAAAACTGGATGGGGTTCGCACGGATTTTCGACAACGTCTGGAGCGGTCACCGGCACGCATTGGTGGGCCCGTCCCAGATCGATCGCTTCGGCCAGAGCAACATTTCTGCCCTGGGTGGCAGCTACCAGGCGCCCAAGGTACAGCTATTGGGGGTCGGGGGCTTTCCCTGCAATTCCATCTCCCATGACAACTCCTTTTTTGTGCCGGCCCACAGCCGGCGAGTGTTTGTCGAGGGTGAGTGTGATGTCGTGTGCTCGATCGGCTACAACCCCGGGCGGCTGCCCAGGGGTTATAAGCTGTCCGACATCGATATTCGCAATGTCATTACTGATCTGTGTGTGATGGATTTTCAGGGGCCGGAACACCAGATGCGGGTGATCAGCCTGCATCCGGGCGTAACCCTGGAGGAAGTCAGGGATAAAACGGGATTTGAGTTGGCGGTGGCCGATAGCCTGTCGGTCACACCGCCGCCCACGACCCAGCAACTGACGCTGTTGGCAGAGCTGGACCCGGGCGATCTGCGGGCAAGACAACTGAAAGGTAATCCACCGGGAGAGCGCTCGACAAAGGAGGGGGCAGTATGAGCGAGGACAGTAGCCACAGCGCCGAAGAGCAGGACATCGTCACCTACACGGCTGAGCAGGGGGTCGCCTGGATCGCCATGAATCGGCCCAAGTACAACAACGCCCAAAACGGCCGCATGACCTACGAACTGGACGCCGCCTTCAAACGAGCCGTGGCTGATGATGACATCAAGGTAATTGTCCTGCGCGGTGAGGGTAAGCATTTTTCCGCGGGCCACGATATCGGCACGCCGGGTCGGGACGTTCATCTCAGCCAGGACCGGGTCTCCATGTGGTACGACCACGCCAATAAAGAGGGGGGCGAATTCCTTTACGTGCGGGAGGCCGAAGCTTATCTGGGCATGTGCCGACGTTGGCGTGAGATTCCAAAGCCCACCATCGCCGCAGTCCAGGGGGCCTGTATTGCGGGTGGATTGATGCTGGCCTGGGTGTGCGATTTGATCGTTGCCACTGAAGACGCCTATTTCTCTGATCCCGTCGTGCGTATGGGCATTCCCGGCGTTGAATACTTTGCCCACCCCTTTGAGCTCAACCCCCGTATCGCCAAGGAATTCCTGTTCACCGGCAGCAAAATGGGTGCAGAGCGTGCCTGGCAGATGGGCATGGTGAACCAGATCAGTACCCGGGAGACCCTGCTGGAGGATGTAGCAGCCCTGGCGGCCAAGGTGGCGGCCATGCCCCGTCTGGGTCTGGCCCTGACCAAGCAGGCGATCAACCACGTCGAGGATCTGCAGGGCAAGCGTGCCGGGATGGAAGCGGCTTTCGCCTGGCACCACTTCTCCCATGCTCATAACGACCTGGTGTCCGGGGACAAGCTGGGTGGGTTTGATGCCAAGGCGATGGCCGAGGCCAACAAGAAGCAGGACGACAGCTGAGCATGGACCTGCGTTACACCGACGAACAGCAGCGCTTCCGGCTGGAGGTCAGGGAATGGCTTGAGGCACACGTGCCCTCGGCGCCGCTGCCATCCTTTGATACTGAACAGGGATTTGAAGCCCACCGACAGTGGGAGCGCAGCCTCGCCGCAGGCAACTGGGGTATGGTGACCTGGCCCGAGGCCTACGGGGGCCGGGGCTGTGATCTGATTCAGTGGTTGATCTTTGAGGAGGAGTACTACCGAGCGGGTGCGCCCCTGCGGGTAAACCAGAACGGTATTTTCCTGCTGGGCCCCACGTTGATGGAGTACGGTACCGAAGAGCAGAAGGCGCGCTTTATCCCCGCGATGGCCAGGGGCGATGAAATTTGGGCCCAGGGGTGGTCGGAGCCAAACGCCGGCTCAGATATGGCGGCCATCCGTTGCACCGCTATCCGCGACGGTGACGACTACGTGATCAACGGGCAAAAAATCTGGTCCACCCGGGCGGTTTTCGCCGACTGGGTTTTCGGCCTGTTCCGTACCGACCCCGAGTCGGAGCGGCACCGGGGTCTGTCAAAAATTCTGGTTCCCCTGTCTGCCGATGGCATCACCGTGCGTCCGATAGCGCAATTGAATGGACTGCCCGGCTTTGCCGAGATCTTCTTTGATGACGTCAGGGTGCCTGCCTTTAACCTGTTGGGCGGCGAGGGCGAGGGCTGGAACATCGCCATGGCGACCGCGGGCTTTGAGCGCGGTCTGATGCTGCGCAGCCCCGCACGTTTCCAGCAGGCGGCCAAGCGCCTGGTGGAGCTGTATCGGTCCCGACGTAATGAGGTGCTGGATGCCAGCATCGAAGAGGCTGTGCTGCGCTGTTACATGGACGCGGAGGCCTATGCCCTGTCCACCTACCAGACCGCGTCCCTGCTGGTGAAAGGAGGGCGTATTGGTCCCGAGGCGAGTTGCAACAAAATTTTCTGGTCGGAACTGGATTTGCTGATCCACGAGACGGCCATGAAGCTGCTTGGAGCCAGGGGCGAAATCGAGCCGGAGAGCGACCAGGATGCGGCGGAGCTGGGGTCCTGGCTCGATGGTTTCCTGTTTGCCCAGTCCGGGCCGATCTACGCCGGCACCAATGAAATTCAACGCAATATTATTGCCGAGCGCATGCTGGGCATGCCCCGCAAATAGGATCACCTGTCATGGATGCCACGTTTACAGATGACCAGTTGACCTTTGCCGAGGCGACCCGGGCGGTACTGACCGGCGAGGTAACGCCGGATCGCGTGCGGGCGCGTTGGTCTACAGAGGATGGCCTGGATCAGTCCCTGATGGAGCAGATTCAGTCCCTTGGCCTGAACAGCGTGCTGGTGCCCGAGGCGCTGGGTGGCCTGGGTCTGGGCCAGACCGATTTTATTCTTATGGCCCAGGCCTGTGGTTATGTGGCCCTGCCGGAGCCGGTGGTAGAGCAGGTCACCATCGCAGCGCCGCTATTGGTCGATGCCGTGGATCGAGGCCTTGGGGACGGCCGTGTGCAGACCGTGCTGGATGGGCTGCAGCAGGGCACTGCGCAGATCGCCGTCGGCCATCCGATCAATCCCCTTATAAATTTTGCCCACAGCGCGGACTGGTTTCTTCTGGGCCACGGTGAGGGCTTATACCTGGTGCCCGCCGATGAAGTGGTCATCAAACCTCTGAAGAGTATGGATCCGTCCCGACGTATCGCCGAGGTGGGGTTTGATGCCGACGCGGCGTATTGCCTGGCACAGGGGGATGTTGGCGCAGAGCTGTGGCGGGCAACCCTGAACCGGGGGGCGCTGGCCAGTGCCGCGCAGCTGGTCGGCCTGGCAGAGGCAATGGTGGAGCAGGCTGTACGCTACACAAGCGACCGCGAGCAGTTCGGGCGCGCCGTTGGCGCGAACCAGGCAGTCAAGCACCTGCTGGCCGACGTGGCGGTGCAACTGGAGTACGCCAAGCCCGTTGTTTATCGGGCAGCTTACACCGCCGAAGTTTCTCCGGGTCGGGCGGATTTTGCGGTCTCCCACGCCAAGGCAGCCGCCACCCGGGCGGCCCTGCTGGCGAGCCGGCAATGTATCCAGGCCCACGGTGCCATGGGTTATACCTGGGAATGCGACCTGCAAATCTGGGTCAAGCGCGCCTGGGCACTGGCCAGGGAGTGGGGCGATGAGGGCTTCCATAAAAACCGCATACACGAATGGCTGTTGCGCCCGGAAGCGTTACTGGGCCCCGACTTTACCTTTGGTCGGCGCTCCATAACCGAGGTGCCGGCCAGCGAGGAGGAGGCAGCATGAAGCAGCGGGCAGAGGCCTATATCGTAGACGCTGTCAGGACCCCGACCGGTCGACGCAGGGGTAGCCTGGCCCGGGTGCACGGCGCCGACCTGGGTGCCGTGGTGCTCAAGGCAATTGTCGAACGCAACGGCATACCCGAGGTTGACTACGATGACGTGATCTTTGGCTGCGTTGATACGGTCGGACCCCTGGCCGGCGACATCGCCAGAACTTGCTGGCTGGCAGCGGGTCTCAGTGATGAGGTTCCCGGCACCACCATCGATCGTCAGTGTGGCTCATCCCAGCAATCGGTCCACTTTGCGGCCCAGGCCGTTATGTCCGGGACCATGGATGTGGTCATTGCCGGTGGCGTACAGACCATGAGCTCCGTGCCCATATCCTCTGCCATGCTGGCCGGCCAGCCCCTGGGCTTCAACGATCCCTTCAGCGGCAGCGAGGGTTGGGTGGCCCGTTATGGCGATGGCCTGGTGACCCAGTTTCGCTCCGCCCAGATGATTGCAGATAAATGGCAGCTGTCCCGGGAGGCCATGGAGGCGTTCTCCCTGGAATCCCATCGCCGGGCCAGGGCGGCGACCGAGGCCGGTTTTTTTGCCCGGGAAATCCTGCCCTACCAGGGGCTCACGGCGGACGAGACCATCCGCGATACTTCCCTGGAAGCCATGGCGGAATTGCAGCCGCTACAGGAAGGGGGAACGATCACCGCAGCGGTATCCAGCCAGACCTGTGACGGTGCCTCGGCAGTATTGGTTGTCTCTGAAGAGGCCCTTGCCCGTTACAAGCTGACGCCGCGAGCCAGGGTGGTGCACATGACGGTGCGCGCAGAAGATCCGATATGGATGCTGACGGCGCCTATCCCGGCTACCCGGCGTGCCGTTGAGCGCTCCGGCATCGCCCTTGGGGACATCGACCTGGTCGAGATCAACGAAGCCTTCGCGCCCGTGCCTATGGCATGGCTTGCGGAGACCGGCTATCCCCATGAGCAGACCAACGTCAATGGCGGTGCCATTGCCCTGGGGCATCCCCTGGGTGCCACCGGCACCAAGCTTATGACAACACTGCTGCACGAGATGGAGCGCCGGGAGGTCCGCTATGGACTGCAAACCATGTGCGAAGGGGGTGGTCAGGCCAACGTCACCATCCTGGAGCGGCTGTAGGGGGATTGATCATGTCTGGAATTTGCGCAGATCGCGTGGTGATCGTGACCGGGGCCGGCGGCGGTCTGGGTGCCGCCCACGCCAGGACGTTAGCCGCAGCCGGCGCGGCGGTTCTGGTCAATGACATCAATACAGAGGCCGCCCAATCCGTGGTCGACAGCATCGTCGCCGATGGCGGCAGGGCAATGCTGAACCAAAGCGATATTACCGATTATGGAAGCTCAGGGCTGGCGGTGCAGCAGGCTATTGAGGTCTACGGCGATCTGCACGGCATCGTCAACAATGCGGGTAACAACCGGGATCGCATGTTCGCCTCCATGGGAGAAGCCGACTGGGATGCGGTCATGGCTGTGCATCTCAAGGGGCATTTCTGCCTGGCCAGCCACGCGGTGCAATACTGGCGGCACCAGGCCAAAGGGGGGCACCCTGTCAGCGGCCGACTGGTCAATACCACCTCCGGAGCCGGCCTGCAGGGTTCCGTGGGACAGTCGAATTATGCGGCGGCCAAGGCCGGCATCGCCGCGCTGACCCTGAACCAGGCCGCCGAACTGGGCCGCTACGGCATCACCGCCAATGCCATATGCCCCGTTGCCCGGACCGGCATGACCACGGCGGTGCCGGAAATGGCGGAACGCATGGCGGTGCCCGAGGACGGTAGCTTTGACCACTTCGCCCCGGAAAATGTTTCCTCCGTGGTGGCGTGGCTGTGTTCGCCGTTGAGTCAGCATGTCACCGGAAAAATCATTGAGGCCGAGGGTGGTCGCATTGCCATTGCCGATGGCTGGCGCAGTACCGCGGGCGTCGACAAGGGCGCCCGCTGGGCCCCGGAAGAGGTGGGGGACGCCTTTGCGACCCTGCTGCAGGAGGAGGTTCCTGCCCAGAAGGTCTGGGGCAGTTGAGGGCGCTGGGGTGAACTTCAGTTTTACTGACGAGCAGCTCATGCTCGCGGAATCGGCCCGTGGATTCCTCGGTGAGCACGCGGGGTCCGAGCAGGTGCGCAGGGCCATGGTCTCCGACGCCGGCATGGATCTACCCTTGTGGCAGAAGCTCAGCACGGAAATGGTGTGGCAGGGCATCTTGGTACCTGAGAAAGTGGGTGGTCTGGGCCTGGGCATGGTCGAGACCGCATTGGTGATGGAGCAAATGGGCCAGAGCCTTGCGCCCCTGCCGCTGGCGGCCTGCTGCCAGAGTATCCTGGCACTGCGCGCGGTGCCGGACTCAGAGCATTGCAGGGAACTGCTGTCGGGGTTGGCGGAGGGGCAGGTGGTCAGCCTGGCGCACACGGCGGCCCGACCCCATTGGGGAGCCGAGGGGGTCGCTGTGACCGCGGTGCGTGAGGGGGAGAGCTGGCGCCTCAATGGCGAGGCTCGCTTTGTTCCCTGCGGCCACGGGGCTGAAACCCTGCTGGTGGTTGCCGCGACAAACCCGGGGATGGCTTTGTTTAGTCTGCCCGCTGATCAGGCCGGACTGCTGCTGTCGAAAGCACCGACCCTGGACCAGACCCGCCCCATGGCTGCGGCGATTTTGACCGACGCTGTGGTCAGCGCCGATAACTGTCTCAGCGCGGACTGGGCAGAGTCCCTGGCAGTGGTCCTTGATCTGACCCGGATTCTGGTGGGTGCTGACCAGGTGGGCTGCGCCCAGGCCAGTCTCGACCACAGCATTCAGTATGTCAGCGAGCGGGTGCAGTTTGGGCGCACCATTGCCTCTTACCAGGCCATTAAACACAAAGCTGCGGACATGATGGTCAAGGTCGAGTGCGCCCGTTCCCTGATGTGCTACGCGGCCTGTGTTGCGGACGAGTGGCTGGCCGGAGCGGCGAGCACCCGGGAACTCGCCGAGGCAGCCCGGATGCTGGCGTCCTCGGCAGGGGATGCCGCCTTCTTCTGCGCCGGCACCGGTATCCAGTTGCACGGTGGAGTGGGTATTACCGAGGAATACGATATCCAGCTCTATTTCAAACGCGCCCAGGCGACGGCGGGCTATTTGGGGCGGCCCCACGAGCACCGGGAGACCATCGCCAGTCTGCTCCTTGATGATGGCGACAGCCATGCAGCTTAGGTTCTCCCGGGAAGATGAGGATTTTCGCGCCGAGGTGGCCGACTGGTTGTCGGCTAACCTGGGCGGTGAATTTGCCTGCGTTCGGCACCGGGGTGGCCCCGGTGACGAGCATATGTATGTAGAAGAGCGCAAAGCCTGGGAGCAGCGCCTGGCCGAGGGCGGCTGGACCTGCATTGGCTGGCCGGAAGCCTGGGGCGGCAAAGACGCCAGCATTGAACAGCAGGTGATTTTCAATGAGGAATACGCCCGGGCCGGGGGCCCCGGCCGGGTTGGCCACATAGGCGAGACACTGACCGGCCCGACCTTGCTGGCCTTTGGTTCTGAGCAGCAGAAGCAACGCTATTTACCGGGTATTCGCGCCGGTACGGATCTGTGGTGTCAGGGCTATTCCGAGCCGAGTGCGGGGTCTGATCTCGCGGCCGTCCGGACCCGGGCTGAATTTGATGCTGATAGCCAGGAATGGCGCATCACCGGCCAGAAAGTTTGGACCTCTTTGGCCCACGAGTCGGACTATGTCTTCGTGCTGGCGCGCACCGACCCCGAGGACAAGGGCCACCGGGGGCTGGGCTTTTTCCTGCTGCCCATGGCCCAGCCGGGGATCACTATCCGCCCGATCAAGCAGTTGACCGGTACCGCCGAGTTCAATGAGGTATTTTTTGATGGGGCCGTGTGTTCGGCTGAGGACATCGTCGGACAACCGGGTGATGGCTGGCGGGTCGCCATGGGTCTGCTGGGCTTTGAGCGCGGGGTCTCCACCCTGGGCCAGCAGATGCTGTTTCAGACCGAACTCGATGAAATCGTCAGGATTGCCCGGGAAAATGGAGCCGCCCGGGACCCGGTGTTGCGCCAGCGCATCGCCGAGGCCCATATCGGCCTGCGCACCCTGCGCTACAACAGCCTGCGCATGCTGTCGGGTGGTGACGATGGCAGCCTCAGTCGCGAGGCCATGATCTACAAGCTTTGCTGGTCAAGCTGGCATCGCAATCTGGGTAAACTGGCCATGGATGTACTGGGTCCCGATGCGGAGCTGCTGGACGGCGGACCCTACGAACTCAATCGACTGCAGTCGCTGTTCCTGTTTACCCGGGCCGATACCATCTACGGGGGTACCAACCAGATTCAGCGCAATATCATTGCTGAACGTGCGCTGGGCATGCCCCGCGAGCCCCGGGGCGAGAACTAGGAGTCTGTTATGTCGATATCCGTGCCGAGCTACGTTCAAGGACACCAGTTGCTGGCTGGCAAAGCGGTGCTCATCACCGCAGCTGCCGGTGCCGGTATCGGTTTTGCTGCGGCCCAGCGGGCGGTAGAAGAGGGCGCCCGAGCCGTGGTAATCAGTGATATCCACGAGGGCAGGCTGCAGCAGGCGGCAGAAACCCTGACGGCATTGCCCGGGGCAGCAAGCATTTACGCCCAGTTGGCGGACGTGACCGACGAGAGCGCGGTACAGGAATTGGTGGCCCATGCGGAACAGGCGACCGGCGGAGTAGACGTGCTTATCAATAACGCGGGTCTGGGCGGTACGCGCTCCCTGGTGGACATGAGCGATGAAGAATGGCAGCGGGTGCTTGATATTACCCTGACCGGGACCATGCGCATGACCCGGGCCATGCTGCGCGTCATGCAGCCACGGAAGTCAGGGGTGATCGTCAACAATGCCTCGGTGTTGGGTTGGCGAGCGCAGCGCGAGCAATGCCACTATGCGGCAGCCAAGGCCGGCGTCATGGCCCTGACCCGTTGCGCCGCCCTGGAAGCGGCCGAACATGGGGTGCGAATCAACGCGGTATCCCCCAGCATTGCGCTGCTTGACTTTCTGCGGAAGAGCACGCGGCACGAGTTGCTGGAGGAGTTGTCGGCCCGGGAAGCTTTTGGTCGTCCCGCGGAAGTGTGGGAAGTCGCCAATGTCATGATGTTTCTGGCCTCGGACTATGCCAGTTACATGACCGGCGAGGTGGTATCTGTTTCAAGCCAGCACCCCTGAGGGTTGTCGGGAGCCCGGGGCAAGCGGTTGCCGGGTAAGCCAGGAGATTGAGCAATGACTGAACAGGCATGGGATCGCGAGGTGGATGTGCTGGTGGTGGGTACCGGCAACGGTGCGCTGACCGCTGCCCTCTGCAACTGGGAAATGGGTACCCGGGATATCCTGATCATCGAAAAAACCCACAAGGTCGGGGGTACCAGCGCAACTTCCGGTGGCGGCATATGGATTCCCAACAACCACTATGCCCAGGCCTGCGGTGCCGAGGACTCGGCGGAGGACGCCAAAAAGTATCTGATGGGCACTCTGTTTGGAGAGGATGTGCCCGAGGAGATGATCGACACCTATATCGAGAAAGCGCCGGAAATGCTGCGCTTCCTGGCCGATCGCACCGACGTGGTCTACGAATCACTGGAGCACTACCCGGATTACTACACCAACTACGAGGGGGCCCGGGCGGGCCATCGCTCCCTGGAGCCGAAGCCCATTGCCATGTCCGAGTTGGGGGACGACTGGAAAAATATCCGTTGGACCCATCACATGATGCGCATGTTCAACCGCATTCATTTCACCCAGGTCGAAGCCCACACCATCATGACCCAGGCGCCGGGGTGGAAGTCCCTGCTCACCAGAATGTTGGTGGGTTATGTCACGGATATTGGCTGGCGCTTCCGGACCCCGGTTGATCGCCGCTTGTGTACCGGCTCGGCGGGTATTGCCCGGCTGTATCTGTCAGTGAAAAAACGGGACATCCCCCTGGAGTTTGACTCCCGCTTTATGTCCCTGGTCGAGGGGGATGAAGGGGTTGAGGGTGCTGTCATCGAGCAGCAGGGTCGTACCACCCGCATCAGAGCCCGCAAGGGCGTGGTGCTGGGCTCCGGTGGCTTTGAAAAAAACCAGGCCCTGCGGGAGCAGTATCTGCCGGCACCGACCAACACCGACTGGAGTGCGGGTAACCCGGCCAACGAGGGGGATGCCCTGGTGGCGGGGCTGTCCATCGGGGCCAAGACGCGCCTGATGAAGGACGCCTGGTGGACCACCACCCTCTGCGTCCCCGACGAGCCGACGCCCAGGCTGGCCATTATGGAGAAATCCTTCCCCGGCTCCTGTGTAGTCAACCGATCGGGGCAGCGTTTTGCCAACGAATCCCAGAACTACATGGCGTTTCAGAAGGATTTGTTTGCCAGCCATACAGAGGACAGTCCCAATGCTCCGGCCTGGCAGATATTTGATGCCCGGTTCCGACGCAACTTCATGGTCGGTCCCCTGATGACCGCGGCAATGAAGCCCGATTGGCAGATTCCAAAATCCTGGTTTGACACCGGCTTCGTGGCCAAGGCCGGCACCATTCGGGAGCTGGCCGACATCATGGGGATCGACCCGGACGGTCTGGAGTCCACCATTGCCAAAATGAACCAGTACGCGGCCACCGGTATTGACGAAGACTTCCATCGGGGAGAGTCAGCCTACGACCGCTATTACGCCGACCCCGCGATCAAGCCCAACCCCTGCCTTGCCCCCATTGATGAGGCGCCCTTTTATGCCATGCGCATAGAGGCGGGGGACTTCGGCACCCTGGGTGGTTTGGACACAGATATCCACGGCCGGGTGAAGCGGGCGGACGGTGGCACCATTGGCGGGCTGTTTGCGGTGGGTAACTGCTCGGCAGCGATCTTGCCGACTTACCCAGGTCCCGGCGCGACACTGGGGCCGGCCATGACCATGGCCTACCAGAGTGCCAAGTACATCAACGGTATCGAGGACTGACGCCATGGCACTGGATCTGGAAGCCATCGAACTGATCAAGCAGCTGAAAGCCCGGTATTTCCGCTTTCTCGATACCCGCAACATTGAGGGCCTGCAGACCGTATTCACGGCAGACGCCAGGGCGACGTTCAAGGGGGTCGACTATGACTTTGACCTGAACGGCTGGCCTGAACTGGAGGCCTTTTACCGCCGCTCTTTCAGCGCCGATGCCTTCGGCATGCACAACGGGCACCACCCCGAGATCACGGTCTCCGGCGAACACGCCACCGGCATCTGGTATTTGCAGGACATCTTTGTCCAGCTCAAGTATGACGTCACGATAATGGGCAGCGCCTTGTATGAGGATGAGTACCGGCTGGAGGAGGGGTGCTGGCGCATTGCCGCCACGGGCTACAAGCGCCTGTGGGAAGAGCACCATGTGCGGGGCGATTCGGTGAAGCTGCGGGTCAAGCCCATACCCGACGCCTGACTCTGCTCCCGATGAAGGGGCGCCCGGCCCGCGTTCCGTCTGTTCCCGGGCGGCGGTTCTTGTCTTTGCCATCGGCGCGCCTGGCCCTGGGGCTTCGGCTCAATTGTTGGGGTAAACACCAGACGGCAACCAAGGGCCCAGCGCTGCTCGCCGGGCCTGTCAGGCAGTTACTGACTCCAGTGCCTGGCTGCGATATGCCACCCCGACCGTTCAGGGCAGGATGGGCGGCAACTCCTTGGCCAGTGCCATTCGCTCCTTCACCGCAGCGCCAGTCAGGGCAAAGCCCAGCAGTTCACCCTCCGGGGCGTGAAACAGGGCCTTGATATCCGAGCCCTCGCCGCTGATGGTCCAGCTGCCTTCCGTGTCCTTGCCCACGGGTGACACGCAGACCGGACAGGCAGGGGTCTTGATGGTGACGGGCATGGCGGGGTAGACCACCTCGGTTGGGGTGCCGGCCAGTGTTGCCGCCAGCGCCCGGCCCGCAGCCAGCAGCGGGGCCACGTAAACCAGTACATGCCCGGCCACCTCGGCGCAGTCGCCCAGCGCATAGACACCTTCGGCACTGGTTTTAAGGAAGCGATCGGTCTTGATGCCCCGGGCGGTTTCCAGGCCCGCAGCTGCCGCCAGCTCCGTGCGCGGACGCACGCCCACTGCAGAGAGCACCGCATCGGCGTCAATAAAGTCGCCGTTGTTGAGGGTCACGCGATAGCCGGTCTCGGTGCGGTTGACCTCGGTGGCCAGTGGTCCGAAATGGAATCGGGCACCCTTGGCTTCCAGCGCCCCCTGTACCGCACGTCCCGCGGGCTCCGGCAGCAGGGTGGGCAGACACCAGCCCATGGGATCGACGGCCTCGACCGTAAAGCCCCCGTTCAACAGGTCGTTGGTGAACTCGCAACCGATCAAACCGGCGCCAATTACAGCAACCTTCTGGGCACCGCGCTGCTCCAGCGTATCCCGGAACCGGCGATAGTCATCCAGGTCGTGAACCCCCATCACCTCTTCGGCGGCGTCCCCGCCCATGGGTGGGGGAA
>JAAXJC010000119.1 GCA_012270045.1 Luminiphilus sp. | reverse complement strand
TAAAAGCTCTGACGCGACGTCCCACCTCAGGCACTCGGAAACGGTGACCTGGACCCGCCCGGCGCGCATGGCCTTTACTTCCCATCCGGACAGGGACAGCCCGGCCTCGTAGGATTCCAACAGATGATAGTCAAAGCGCGCGCGCTTGTTCTGCGCGATCGTATTGTCCGGTATTTTCTTTTTCGATTTGCCCATAGCGGGCATTATACGGGTTCGGCGGCTCGGGAAATGATCAAACGTGCTCGATGACAACGTACCGCAACCGTGGCAGGGCCAGACCACCCTGGTTTTCGCACTCGCTGCCAGCTCCTTGGGTCTGGGCAATGTGTTGCGCATGCCCTACCTGATGGGTGAGCACGGTGGCGCACCTTTTTTCATGGGCTATGCGTTTGCCGTATTCGCCGTCGCAGTGCCCATTCTGACTGCGGAGGTGATGGTTGGCAGCAAGGGCAGGGGGTCGCCGGTGGGCGCACTGCGCTGGGCAGCTGACCAGTCCGGACGCTCCAGCCACTGGAGTTTGCTCGGCTTGATCCAGTGTCTGTTGGGTTTGCTGTTGGCCGTTTACTGTCTGGTTCTCGCCACCTGGATGCTGGACCGGGCTATCGTCCTGAATCAGGATTCCCTGGCGGCCGCGAGCGCCTCCGAGATTGCGGTGGATTTCCTGGTACACGTCAATAACTCCTCCTACGTCGTTCCCATCGGATTACTGGGGACGGTCACCGTGCTGGCTGCCCTGGGTCCCCGGGTGGGCATGGGTCTGATGGGATGGGTTGCACTGCCCGCCATGGCAGTGGCACTGGGCAGCGTCCTGCAGTTCGCGATGAAGTTTGGCGATCTGCAGGCGGCGGAAGACTGGCTGTTCAGGGTGAATTACCAGGATCTGGGCTGGCAGGGTGCGCTGGCCGGCTTGACCAGTGGCTCCCTGACGCTGGTGGCGGGCTTGGGGGTGGGCAGGGTGTTCTGCGCCCGGTCGCCGATGAGCCTGCCCCTGTTTCGCGCGGTACTGGCCGCCGGGGTGTTGGATGTGGCCTTCATGCTGACCACCGCCATGGCGCTGGTACCTCTGCTGGGGGCGGTAAATACCCTGCCCGCGGAGGGCTTGGCCTTCATTTTTGTGGCGGTGCCCTACGCCTTTGCCAATCTGCCACTGGGGGAGGTATACGGAGCGGTATTCTTCGGTTTTGCGGCCCTCGCCTCACTGACGGCCGTGTTGGCTTTGGTGGAGCCCGCGGTCATGTTCCTGCACCTGGAGTTGTCGCTGAACCGGAACGGGTCGGCGCTAATTGTGGGTATTCTGGTGGGAGTTGGCGCGCTGTTGTTACATTTTTGGGGTGGCATCAGCGCAGCACTGTCGGGCCTGCTGGACAGGGCTATCGTGTTGTCTCTGCTATTGCTGGCGGTGTTTGTTGCCTGGCGCATGCCCCGCCCCCTGGCCCGGGGAGAGCTGTACCGGGAACCCCGTTGGCTGTTTGACATCTGGTGGTTGTGCCTGCGTATTCTTGCACCCAGCGTGTTGCTGCTAATCCTTTTTGGGCGCTTCGGGCTACCCGCCGCAAATGGCTGAGTTAGACTGCCACCATGACATCCATTGACCGAAGCGCGCTGCTGCCTTTTTCAGCCGAGAGCCTGTTTGCTCTGGTGGCTGACATTGAGCGTTACCCGGAATTTTTACAAGGCTGCGTGGGGGCCGAAATCCTGGCCAGCGATGATGGCGCAGTGACCGCCAGGTTGGCGCTCTCAAGGGCCGGTATTACCCAGAGTTTCGTTACTCGCAACACCTCCCAGCGGCCCGATTGGATAGCGTTGAATCTGGTGGAGGGTCCGTTTGAGCATTTTACCGGTCGCTGGATGTTTACATCACTGGCGCCTGAGGCCTGCAAAGTGGCCCTGACCCTGGACTTCAACCTCAAAGGTGGCCTGATCAATGCCGCTGCCGGCAAACTGTTCGACCGGGTTGCCCATGACCTGGTCGACGCGGTCGTCAAGCGCGCCCACAGCATTTGCGGAAGCACATCATCATGAGTGATTCAATTGATATCGAGGTTGCCTACGCCCTGCCCGAGCGACAGGTAATCTGCGCGCTGTCAGTCCCGTCCGGGACCACTGCGCTGGAGGCGGTCACCCGATCGGATATCGTGTCTCAATTTGAAGGCTTGAGCCTTGATGACAACCCCAAGCTGGGCGTCTTTGGCAAGGCGGTCAAGCCGGATCATGTTTTGAAGGCCGGGGAGCGGGTAGAGATTTATCGGCCGCTTCTGGTGGATCCAAAGGAAGTGCGCAAGCGTCGGGCCGCCGAGGCCAAGGAGCGGCGGGCCGGCGAATAAGCCTTAGGCGTCGTCCTCAGCGGGTTCCTCACTTGCCGAATCCTGGGCCCAGGCGGGCAGATTGGTACCGGTGACGTTGACCAGTGCATCGCCCTCAAAAAATACCGTCAGCTGGCTTTCGCTCAGGGTTTTGGTCCCGTTGCGTTTTACGTAGTGGTAGTCCCACCGGTCCGGATTGAAAGTATCTTCCACCAGCGGAGTCCCCATAACGAAACGCACCTGGCGGCGGGACATGCCGGGCTGCAATTGCTCAACCATCTCGTCGGTGACGATATTGCCCTGTTCCACATCAATCCGGTACGCCCCGGGGAAGCCGAAGTTGCTGCCGCAGCCCGAGAGCAAGGCGACGGCCATCAGTATCGGAATCAGGGCACGGTGCTTAGGGGCTGCCATCGGATTTTGGTTCCAAGCTCTGGTCGGGTGGGGCATGATACCCCGTATTCAGGAATAAAGGTCACGGAAAACAAACATGCCCAGTGAGAATGTAGAGCTTCGAAAAGCGGGCCTTAAGGTGACGCTACCGCGGATCAAGATCCTGCAGATGCTTGAGACAACCTCTGAAAGCGCCGAGCACCTGAGTGCCGAGGACGTGTACCAGCGGTTGCGGGATTCCGGTGAGGACGTGGGACTGGCGACGGTCTACAGGGTGCTGACCCAGTTTGAAACTGCCGGCCTTGTGACCCGCCACAACTTTGAGACCGGGCACTCGGTTTTTGAGCTGGCGTCAGATGATCACCACGACCACATGGTCGATGTCGAAAACAACGATGTCATCGAGTTTTTTGATGAGGTGATAGAGGCCCGCCAGCACGAGATTGCTGAAGCCCACGGCTACGAAATCATCGACCATTCCATGGTCCTGTACGTGCGCAAGCAGCGCTAATCGGCAATTTACCCGTCAGCTGGCGTCCAGCAGCTCCCTGGCGTGGGCGCGATTGCTGTCGGTGATGGTTCGCCCTCCCTGCATGCGGGCTATTTCTTCCACGCGAGTCTCGTCGTCGAGGTGGTCCACGCCCGTTGACATCCCGCCGTCGGCAAGTGTCTTGCTGACCAGCAGGTGGTGGTTGCCCTTGCAGGCAACCTGGGCCAGGTGAGTAACAACTAAAACCTGAACCCGGTCACTGAGTTGGCCCAGCAGGTCGCCAACGACCTCGGCGATGCCGCCGCCAATGCCCACATCCACCTCGTCAAAGATCATGGTAGGCGCCGTTGCGCGCTCGGCGGCCGCAACCTGCAAGGCCAGGCTGATTCTGGACAGCTCGCCTCCGGAGGCGATTTTGGCCAGTGCTGCCGGCGGGCTGCCCGGGTTGGTGCTGATCATGAACTCCACCGCTTCTGCCCCTGTTGCTTCGGGCCTGCTGTTCCCGTGGGGGGTTAACACCACTTCAAAGGTACAGTGTTCCATGGCCAGCTGTTTCAATGTCGCCATGACCTGGGCCACCAGCAGTTTGGCGGCTTTGGTGCGTTTGCTGCTCAGCTTCTCGGCAGCCGCTGCATATTTCTCGGAACAGGCCTGTAGTTCGGTTTGCAGCTGCTCCAGATCAATATCATCGGCCGCCAAGGCCGCCAGTTCTGCGTTTAACTGCAGCTGATGCTCTGGCAGTTGCTCCGGCATGATTCGGTGCTTGCGCGCCAGATCGTAAATCTGCTCAAGGCGGTTGGTCACCGACTGGAGCTGGGCCGGGTCCCGTTCGAGTCTGTCGCTGTAACCCAGCAGCTCTTGCTGTGCCTCCCCGAGCTGGATGGCAGCGGTTTCCAGCATCTCCCTGATATTGGCAACTGCCTTGGCGTCGTGTCGCTCATCCGACATCAATTGTTGCAGTCGGCCCAGTTGGTCGGGCTGTTCGGTGCAGATTGACAGTGCTTCTCCGGCACTGTCGATAATGAAGTCGGCGTTGTGGAGCTGCTTTTGCTCCGCTTCCAGTTGTTGCAGTTCACCGGATTCAAGGTTGAGCTGGTTCAATTCCGCGACCTGGTAGCGAAGCAGGTCCAGGCGTGCGGTATCGGCCTGGGTCTGGTCAGTAGCCTGTTCGATTTTTTTCGACAGGGCCTGCCAATCCAGCGCCAGTGTTGCCACCTCGGCGACCAAGCTGTCCGCATTTGCCGCCGCATCGAGCAGCGCCCGCTGATTGCCCCTGCGCAGCAGGGATTGATGGGCGTGCTGGCTGTGAATATCCACCAGCAGTGCGCCGACGGCTGTGCAGTCTGCGAGGGTGGCAGGGGTGCCGTTGATGAAAGCCTTGGAACGGCCATCAGCGCCAATGACCCGCCGCAAAATACATTCGTTGTCGGGTAGTTCCAGATCTCTTTGGGCCAGCCATGCCATGACCGGTTGCAATGCACCGACATCGAAGATCGCCGTTATATCTGCACGGCGGGCGCCAGGGCGCACGGTGCGCGCATCAGCCCGGTCGCCAATACACAACCCCAGCGCATCCAACATGATCGATTTACCTGCGCCGGTTTCGCCCGTGATCACGGTCATGCCACCCGCAAGATCAATATCCAGCGATTCGACGATGGCATAATCCTGAATGGTGATCTGCTTGAGCATAGGGGTGGTCCGGTCCTTTCTCCCCTTATAGCGTACCCGGGGCGACTCGGGAACGGTCAAATCAGGTTCTTTGTCCTGACCGGCGGCTGTGTTACTAATTAGGTATGCAGCATGACCGCTTCAGATATGACATCCGATAGCCTCTCAGGGCGCGCCACCGACCTGCTGCGCACGCTGGTGGAGATGCACATCCGTGACGGGCAGCCCGTGGGATCCAAAAACCTGCAGGCCCACAGCGCACTGTCCGTCAGCCCTGCCACGGTGCGCAACATCATGTCGGACCTGGAGGAGCGCGGTTTTCTTACCTCGCCCCACACCTCGGCCGGACGCATTCCAACGGCCCTGGGCTATCGCTTTTTTGTCGATTCCTTACTGCAGGTCCAGCCCATCGAGGAAAACGCTGTGCTGACCCTGCGAGAGGAACTGAACCCCAATCGCACGGCCAAGGATTTGGTGCACACGGCGTCTTCACTGCTGGCACAGGTCACTTCCCAGGCCGGCATTGTCACGGTTCCCCGTGTCGAGGTGAATCAGCTGCGGCAGGTGGAATTCCTGCCGCTGGCGGAGAATCGCGTGCTGGTCATACTGGTGGTGAATGAGCGGGAAGTGCAGAACCGCGTTATCGAGCTGCCGAAGCCGCTCACTGAGCAGCAACTGAAGGCGGCCGCCGACCTGATCAACCAGCGCTATGCGGGTGTTGACCTGGCCGAGGTAAAGGCGGGCCTGGTACAGGAGATGGCGGAGGCCAGGAGCCGTATTGATGAGTACATGGCATCGGCCCTGGATCTTGCCAGCAGGGCGCTGGACGATGAGGAAGCCAGTGAAGACTACGTGGTCGCCGGCGAGAACTACCTGCTGGACCAGGCCCAGCCCGATGACATGGAGAAGTTGCGGGAGCTGTTCGATGCCTTCCAGCGCAAGCGGGATTTGCTGGAACTGCTGGAGCGTTCCTACCGGGCCCAGGGGGTGCAGATCTTCATCGGCGAAGAGGCGGGGTACGACGTCTTCGGCGATTATTCGGTGGTCACCGCGCCCTATGCCCAGGGCAGTCGCACGCTGGGCGTACTCGGGGTGATTGGTCCGACCCGCATGGCCTATGAGCGGGTGATTCCGATGGTTGATGTCACCGCAAAAATGCTGAGTGCTGCCCTGTCCCGCTCCTGAGTTGTTGTCTACAGAGGTGCAGGGGTCTGCTGTCGCCGGGCTGCATCCCGCATCCGTGCCGCCCGGCGTGCCCTGGCCCGGGTGCCGGGGAAGGCCATAGGTCAGGATTTCCCTGGCCCGTCTGTCCCCCAGTCGCCAGCCCGGCGCCTGTTCCAAACCCTTGTCTATGCATGGAATTCGCCACTTTTCGGCACCCGGGTGCTTGAAAACCGACGTAAATACCCCCATGTCGCCCGAAACGGCCGTTGACGGCTAAAAACAGCGGCCTAACTGACCCCGAGGAACAGCTAATGGCAGACGACAAGCCCGAATACAGCGACGAGACCACTGAACCCAGCGTCGGCGGAACCGTGGATATCACCGACGACGAGGTGGACACCCCGGAACTGAGCCTCGACCAGGTGGTGGGCAAGCTGGAGTCGGACCTCGCCGAAGCCCGGGACGCTGCTTTGCGCGCCCAGGCCGATGCCATCAACGTACAGCGTCGAGCGGAGCAGGACGTTGAAAAGGCGCGGAAATTCGCCCTGGAGCGGTTCGTCAATGAATTGCTACCGGTCGTGGACAACATGGAGCGTGCCCTGGAAGCCTCCGGGGACGATGAGGCGGCCAAGGCCATCACCGAGGGTGTCGAACTGACACTGAAAACCCTCGTGGACGTATTACACAAGAATGGCGTCGAGACCCTGGATCCCATGGGAGAGCCCTTTGATCCACAGGTGGCCCAGGCCATGAGTATGGTCGAAAACCCGGACGTCGAGCCCAACACGGTTATTGCGGTGATGCAGAAAGGCTATCGACTCAACGGCCGGCTGGTTCGACCGGCGATGGTCATGGTCAGCAAGGCGGCAGGCTAATTCCCACACAAAAAGTCTTGAAATTGGGTAAATCGGACCCATTAACACAGTCAGGCAAGGATGACGGGCAAGAGCCCCGTTGAAAGGAGAGAACAATGGGCAAAATTATCGGAATCGACCTCGGTACCACCAACTCATGCGTATCGGTGCTTGAGGGCGGCAAGGCGCGAGTCATTGAAAATTCGGAGGGTGGTCGAACAACCCCTTCCATTGTGGCCTACACCGACGACGGTGAGGTGCTGGTGGGTCAGTCTGCCAAGCGGCAGGCGGTTACCAACCCGACCAACACGCTGTTCGCGGTCAAGCGTCTGATTGGACGGCGCTTCGAAGACGATGTGGTCCAGAAGGACATCAAAATGGTGCCCTACACCATCGTCAAGGCCGACAACGGCGATGCCTGGGTTTCAGCCAAGGACAATGACATGGCGCCGCCCCAGGTTTCGGCCGAGGTGCTGCGCAAGATGAAGAAGACCGCGGAGGAGTTCCTCGGTGAGTCCGTGACAGAGGCCGTTATTACGGTCCCCGCTTACTTCAACGACTCCCAGCGTCAGGCGACCAAGGATGCGGGCAAAATCGCAGGCCTGGAGGTCAAGCGCATCATCAATGAGCCCACGGCTGCGGCCCTCGCTTACGGCATGGACAAGGCCCAGGGTGACAGGACCATTGCGGTCTACGACCTGGGTGGCGGCACCTTCGATATATCGGTGATCGAGATCGCCGAAGTGGACGGTGAGCATCAGTTTGAGGTGCTCGCGACCAACGGGGATACGTTCCTGGGTGGCGAAGACTTCGATCTGAAGCTGATCGAGTATCTGGCTGACGAGTTCAAGAAAGAGAACGGGATTGATCTGCACAATGATCCCCTGGCGCTGCAGCGCCTTAAAGAGGCCGCGGAAAAGGCCAAAATTGAGTTGTCCAGCTCCCAGCAAACCGAGGTTAACCTGCCCTACATCACCGCTGATGCCACGGGACCCAAGCACCTGGTGGTGAAGCTGTCGCGCTCCAAGCTGGAGTCGCTGGTGGAGGATCTGGTCAGCCGGTCTCTGGAGCCCGTGAAGACGGCCCTGCAGGATGCCGGACTGTCGCCCTCGGAAATCAACGACGTGATTTTGGTGGGCGGGCAGACCCGTATGCCGCTGGTGCAGAGCACGGTGGCGGACTTCTTTGGCAAGGAGCCCAGAAAGGACGTGAACCCGGACGAAGCCGTTGCCATGGGCGCATCGATCCAGGGTGCGGTGCTGGCCGGTGATGTCAAGGACGTCCTGCTGTTGGATGTTACGCCCCTGACTCTGGGCATCGAGACCATGGGTGGCGTAGCGACGCCCCTGATCGAGAAGAACACCACGATTCCCACCAAGAAATCCCAGGTGTTCTCCACGGCCGAAGACAACCAGACGGCGGTTACCATCCACGTGGTACAGGGTGAGCGAAAGCAGGCCACGGGCAACAAGTCCCTGGGCCGATTTGATCTCGCCGACATTCCGCCGGCGCCCCGGGGCGTGCCCCAGGTTGAGGTGACCTTCGATCTGGATGCCAATGGCATCCTGAATGTCTCTGCGAAAGATAAGGCGACCGGCAAGGAGCAGTCGATCCGTATCACCGCATCCGGTGGCCTGTCCGAGGAAGACATCGAGAAAATGGTGCAGGATGCGGAAGCCAATGCGGAGGCGGATAAGAAGTTTGAGGAAGTGATCGCTGCCCGCAACAGCTGTGACGGCATGATCCATGCCGCGCGCAAGACCCTTGAAGAGGCCGGTGAGCACTCCACCGTGGACGAGCGAGCTGCCATTGAGGCGGCCATCAGCGAAGCCGAGGAAGCCATGAAAGGTGATGACAAGGATGCCATCGAAGCGGCAACCAACAAGATCACCGAGGCGACCGGGCCGGTAGCCCAGAAGATGTATGCGGCCCAGGAAGCAGAGGGAGCTGCAGCGGCGGGTGCCTCAGCCGGTGCCGACGCCGGGGCGTCAGCCGACGCGGCCGCCGACGAGGGTGACGTTGTGGACGCGGAGTTTGAGGAAGTTAAGGAAGAGGGTAAGCAGTAAGTAGCCAGGGGAGCGGGTGCCTTGATGGACTCAACCCCTGCCCCAGGTCCGGGGATTACGTGGTAAGTTCTGCGCGGGCTCAAGAGGCCCGCGCTTTTTTTGCGAAGAAGCGATAAACAGGGTGATTACAGGCTGAACAGCGATGTCCAAGCGTGATTATTACGAGGTTCTCGGTGTAGACCGGTCGGCCGCTGATCAGGAGATCAAGAAGGCCTACCGCCGCATTGCGATGAAATATCATCCCGATCGCAATCCGGATGACCAGGACGCTGACGCCAAGTTCAAGGAAGCGACTGAAGCCTACGATGTGCTGATGAACGCTGAAAAGCGCTCGGCTTATGATCAGTTTGGCCATGCCGGCGTTGACCAGAACATGGGCGGCGGTTTTCAGGGCGGTGCCAGCTTCAGCGATATTTTTGGCGATGTCTTTGGCGACATCTTCGGTGGCGGTGGCGGCGGTGGTCGCCAGGGCCCCCAGCGCGGATCTGACCTGCGGTACACCATGGAGGTTTCCCTGGAAGAAGCCGTCCGGGGCGCAACCCGGGAAATCAAGGTGCCGACGCTACAGCACTGTGACACCTGTGATGGCAGCGGCGCCAAGCCCGGCAGCAACCCCGTGACCTGCGGCAGCTGCGGTGGCTCGGGGCAGGTCCGAATGCAGCAGGGTTTTTTCCAGGTCCAGCAGACCTGTCCCAAATGCCGGGGCCGGGGCAAGACCATATCCGACCCCTGTCTGGATTGCCGCGGCCAGGGTTTGCTTGAGAAAACCAAGACCCTGTCGGTGAAGGTGCCCCCGGGTGTCGATACCGGCGATCGTATTCGCCTGAGTGGCGAGGGAGAGGCCGGCCCCTCGGGCGGTCCCAATGGCGACCTGTTTGTTCAGATTGCCGTGCGGCAACACAATCTTTTCGAACGCGACGGGCGGCATCTCTACTGTGAGGTGCCCATCAACTTCGTCGATGCCGCTTTGGGGGGAGAGCTTGAGGTGCCCACCCTGGATGGCAAGGTCAAGTTGAAGATTCCAGCGGAAACCCAAACCGGCAAGATGTTCCGCCTGCGAGGCAAAGGTGTGCAGCCGGTGCGCGGTGGTCCGATAGGGGATTTGATGTGCCGTGCGGTGGTGGAGACACCGGTCAACCTGAGCTCCCGGCAAAAACAGCTGCTGGAGGAATTGCGTTCCACCCTTGATGAGGGTGGCAATCGTCAGTCGCCGCGACAGTCCAGTTGGTTTGAGGGCGTCAAGTCGTTCTTTGATGGCATGACCAAGTGACGATTCGGATCGGTGTGGCGGGCGCTGCCGGCCGCATGGGCCGTATGTTGCTGCAGGCCGTATCGGACAGTGATCTTGATGTGGCGCTGGTGGCTGCCACTGTTCGACCGGGCTCCGAGCTTGCAGGTGGCGATGTTTCGAGCCTGGTCGGTAATAAATCCCAGGGTGTGGCGTTGAGCGATGACCTCGCTGCCGTGCTGTCTGACCTGGACGTGCTGATTGATTTTACGCCCCCCGAGGCTGCCCTGGTGCATGCCAAACTGTGCGGTGAGCAGGGCGTGGCCCTGGTCAGTGGCACCACGGGATTCAGCCCGGAGCAGGCCCAGGCGTTTGATGCAGCAACAGAGGGCGTGGCGCTGTGTTGCTCAGCCAATTTCTCGACCGGTGTGAACCTGGCTTATAAGTTGCTGGCACAGGCGGCGGCGGTGCTGGGCGCCGAAGCGGATGTGGAAATAGCCGAGAGCCATCATCGTCACAAGGTGGATGCACCCAGTGGTACAGCTCTGGCTATGGGCGAGGTGGTGGCGAGTGCCCGGGGTGTCGCCCTGGCCGAGGTCGCGGCGTTAGACAGGGCACAGCGTAGTGGTCCTCGAGCAGCGGGCTCCATTGGCTTTTCAGTGACCCGGGCGGGGGACATCGTCGGCGATCACACGGTGGTCTTCGCGACCCCGGGTGAGCGCCTTGAGATTACCCACAAAGCCAGCTCCCGCATGGCGTTCGCCCGGGGTGCGGTGCGCGCGGCCCATTGGGTTGCCGGTCGGGAACCGGGTCGATATGACATGCAGGATGTTTTGGGTTTAAAGGAGAGCTGAGTTGTGAATACACCCGCCCATATAGTTGATATTGACGAGACCAACGCCCAGCAGCTGCTCATTGAAGAATCCCACAACCGGCCCATCGTGGTGGATTTCTGGGCTGACTGGTGCGAGCCCTGTAAGCAGCTCATGCCCCTGTTGGAGAAGCTCGCCGACGAGTATGCGGGCGCGTTTTTGCTCGCAAAAGTGAATGCTGATGAGCAGCAGATGTTGGCCAGCCAGCTGGGCGTGCGCAGTTTGCCAACGGTCATGGTGATCAAGGACGGTCAGCCGGTGGACGGGTTCGCAGGGGCTCAGCCCGAGACGGCGGTGCGCGAGATGCTGGAAAAGCACCTGCCCTCGCCCTGGAATGCCAAGATCGCCGAGGCGACTGAACTACTGGACAGCGGCGACACCGCCGCCGCCCTGGCGCTGCTGCGCACTGCCTGGGAAGACTCGAACGGGCTCAAGGACGTGACCCTGGCCTATGCCGGTGCACTGATAGAGGCCAACCGGCTCGATGAGGCCTCGGACATTCTGGATGGGGTGCGCCTGGTCGATAGGGATGCGCTGCATGAACAACTGGTCGCCCAGGTTGAGCTCAAGCGTGAGGCGGGTAAATCCCCTGAGATAGAGGCCCTGGAGACGCAGTTGGCCAGTGATGACGGCAACCATGAGGTTCGCGTTCGGCTGGCGGTGCAATTATCAGCCTCAGACCATCACAAAGAGGCCCTGGAACATCTGCTGGTGGTGCTCAGGGCGGATCGAGACTGGAATAATGGTGAGGCCAAGCGCCTGTACCTCGATACCCTCGCCACCATTGGCAAAGGGGACCCCCTGGCGGCTGAGTACCAGCGCAAGCTTTTTTCGATACTGTATTGACGGCGGGTTCGCTTGGCATTTTGGGCCCCGGGCCGTGTCGGCGGTCCGGAGTCCGAGCCAGCCAGGGCATATCCCCGCTACCGGTGGCTGTACGGCCCTCGGCCAGCCATGGACAGGGGCTGAAGGGTCCCGGCCAACGGGGGCAAATCGCCTACCCAAACGGCACTTGCAATCGTGCTTCAAGTCCCCTACATTCTTCAGCGTAGAAAAACATACTCCAAGTTCAAACCGAGCGCTGGGCAGACGGCTCCGGCGTGATACACATTGAGAGGCAGGCATGGATATTGCGTTTTCACCCGATGAATTGGCGTTCCGAGAAGAGGTACGGGCATTCTTTGATGAACAGTTCGATGATGAGCTGGTCGCCCGGCTGAGGTCGGACAACTTCAAGGAGGCGATTTGTGAATGGCAGCAGCGCCTTCACAAGAAGGGCTGGATAGCGGCCAACTGGCCGGTGGAGTACGGTGGTACCGGCTGGTCTCCGACCCAGAAGTACATCTACGAAACCGAGCGTTCGGAGCGGGGCATCCCCGGGGTCATTCCCTTCGGTATTGGCATGGTAGGGCCCATGATCTACCAATTCGGTACCCAGGAGCAGAAGGACAAATTTCTCCCGGGCATCCTCGAAAGCACCACCTGGTGGTGCCAGGGCTACTCCGAGCCGGGTTCGGGCTCCGACCTGGCTTCCCTGAAAACCAAGGCGGAATTGGACGGCGACCACTACGTGATCAATGGCGCCAAGATCTGGACCAGTTACGCCCAGTACGCCGACTGGATTTTCGTTCTGGTGCGAACCAGCAACGAGGGCAAGAAGCAGGAGGGCATCACCTTCATTCTTGTGGACATGAAGTCCGAGGGCATCAAGGTCAATCCGATCATCTCCATCGACAACGAACACAGCCTCAACGAGGTTGAGTTCAGCGACGTTCGCGTGCCGGTAGAAAACGTTGTCGGCGAGGTCAACAAGGGCTGGACGGTTGCCAAGGCACTGCTGGCCCACGAACGCACCGGCATTGCCGATGTCGCCCAGTCCAAACGCAACCTGCGTCTGATCAAACAGGCGGCTGAGGAAGAGGTTAACGGCGGCAAGCGCCTGATGGATGATCCCGGTTTTCAGGCGCGGCTCGCGGATCTGGAAATTGAACTTATGGCGCTTGAGTTCACCGAGTTACGAACCCTGGCAGCGATGTCCGCCGGTGGTTTTCCCGGGCCGGAATCGTCCCTGCTAAAGATCAAGGGTACCGAGTTGCAGCAGGCCACCCAGGAACTCCGGATGGAGACCGCGGCCTACTACCAGGGCGTTTTGCCAAACGATATGGACCCTGAAGTGCTGGGGCACAGCTGGACCCACGAGGCATTCCGCAACTACATGTACGGTCGGGCGGCGACCATTTACGGGGGCTCCAACGAGGTCCAGAAAAATATCATTGCCAAGTACGTGCTGGGCCTAGAGTAACCGGCCAGGGAGGACGGGATTATGAATTTCGATTTTTCAGAAGAGCAGCAGATGGTGCGGGACTCCATTGCCCGCTTTGTTCAGGACGACTACGACTGGGATACCCGCCGCGCCATTGTGGCGTCCGACACGGGTATCAGTGACACGGCCTGGCAAACTTTTGCTGAGTTGGGCTGGTTGTCCATCCCCTTTGCCGAGGAGGACGGTGGCTTTGGTGGCAATATTGTTGACACCATGGTGATTATGGAAGAGATCGGTAAGGGCCTGATCGTAGAGCCCTACCTGCCCAGCGTCCTGCTGTTTGGTGGCCTGGTGGCCCGGGCGGGTAATGAGGGGCAGCGCAGCACCTTGATTCCTTCCTTGATTGACGGCAGTACCTCAGGTGCTTTCGCTTACCTGGAGCGACAGAGTCGCTTTGAAATGACTGACTGCCTGACCCGGGCTGAGGCTTCGGGAGACGGTTGGGTGCTCAGCGGCGAGAAGGTGGTTGTATTCAATGGCGCCAACTGCAACCAGATGGTGGTGCTCGCCCGCACCGCCGGTGACCAGTGGGAGCGAGATGGCCTGTCCCTGTTCGTCGTGGCAGCTGATGCCGAGGGGGTCAATCGGGTTGACTACGCCATGATGGACGGTCAGCGTGTGGCGAACATCACCTTCGACAACGTGAGCCTGGGCGCTGAGGCGCTGCTGGGTGAGGCGGGTGCCGCCATGGCTACCGTCGATGCCGTTGTTCGGGAAGCCACCATTGCGCTGATGGCGGAAGCGGTCGGCTGCATGGGCACCCTGAATGCGAAAACCCTGGAGTACACCAAGACCCGGGAGCAGTTTGGTGTTGCCATTGGCTCTTTCCAGTCGCTGCAGCATCGCATGGTGGATACCATGATGGCTTACGAGCAGGCCAAATCCCTGCTGTACAAAGTGGTCTGTGAATACAAGCAGGACCCCGACAGCGCCGATGCCAGCATCAATGCACTGAAGGTGTTGGTGGATCGCAACGCCAAGCTGATCTACGGTGAGGCCACCCAGATGCACGGCGGTATGGGTATTACCGATGAGCTGGATATTGGCCATTACGCCAAGCGCCTGATGATGATCAACACGACCTTCGGCGATGCCCGCTTCCACCGGGCCCAGTACATGGAAAAATCCTACGCGGCCTGAATACCAAGGTTTCAGGATAAAACCCGCCGCCATGGCGGGTTTTTTCTGGGCCGTGAAATTGCATGGCCCCGGCGCTAACCCTAAACTGACCGCCCTTGCGTAGGGATCTGATCGTGGACAAACAGACGCGCCTGGCGAGAACCATTCTGAATGGTTTTACTTCCTATTTCGCCGAATTTGAGAACATCACCCTGGCAGCGCGCACCCGCTTTGAAAAGGCCGAGTGGGGTGTGATGCACGCAATCTCGACCCGCCGCATTGATCTGTACAAGGAAAAGGTGCTGGAAACCCTGAGCTATGTGACCTACATAGCCGATGATCGCCTCTCGGATTTCGAGTTCTGGACCGAGACCCGTGGGGTCTATGCGGAGTTGGTTCGTGGTATGACCAACTTTGAGATTGCCGAGACCTTTTACAACTCCATTTATAACTCGGTCTTTGCCCACCGGCGTATCCGCGATGAGCATGCCTTCGTGTTCTCGCCCCAGGGGGATATGCCCCCGGTCGATGTCCGACGGGTAGTGGTCAGGTTCCGGGGGTCGTTGCAGGAGAGTGTGGCCGCCCTGCTGGAGCATTATGGGCTGCACCTGCCCTACGAGGACCGGCACCGGGACTGTGGGCATATCGTTGCCGCCATTGGCAGGGAGTTGGAAGAACTGTCAGCGCCCGATGACGGAGCGTTGGAGTTGCAAACCCTGGAACACCCGTTTTACCGGAACAAGGCGGTCTATATCGTCGGCCGTATCGTGGCGGGGGATCTGCAGCTGCCATTTGTGCTGCCCATGTTGCACAACGAGAGCCCCGAACAGCCGGCGGTCTATATCGATGCCATCCTGTTCGGCTCTGACCGCGTGAGTCTGCTGTTCAGTTTCACTCGCAGCTACTTCATGGTCGATGCCTCTATTCCGTCCCAGTACGTTTTGTTCCTGCACCAACTCATGCCGAAGAAGGACGTATCGGAAATCTACAGTGCCATTGGTCATCATCGGCACGGCAAGACCTATTACTATCGCACCGCCTATCGCCACATGCGGGCGACCACTGACAAGTTCATTGTTGCTCCGGGAATCAAGGGCATGGTGATGACCGTATTCACCCTGCCTTCCTACGAGTTTGTTTTCAAAATCATCAAGGACCGCTTTACCCCTCCAAAAGATGTCACCCATCAACTGGTCAAGGATAAGTACAACCTGGTGAAGCGTTGGGACCGGGCCGGCCGCATGGCGGATACCCAGGAGTTCAACAATCTGGTGTTTGATCGATCGCGCTTTACCGAGGAATTAATGGAAGAGCTCTACGCCACCTGTTCCTCCCAACTTGTCATCAGCGGCACCGCGTTGATCATCAAGCATTGCTATGTGGAACGCCGAATGACGCCGCTCAACCTCTATCTTCAGGATGCCAGCGATGACGAGGTCGACGCGGTCATGAACGATTACGGAAAATCAATCAAGGAGCTGGCCGCCGCCAACATTTTTCCCGGCGACATGTTGCTGAAGAACTTTGGTGTAACCCGCCACGGGCGGGTGGTGTTCTACGATTACGATGAAATCCAGCCTTTGCTGGAGTGCAATTTCCGGAAGATCCCGCCGCCCCGTGACGATTACGAGGAGATGTCCAGCAGGCCCTGGTACTCGGTGGGGCCGAATGACGTATTCCCGGAAGAGTTCCGGCTGTTTTTCTCGGGTAACCAGCGTGCGCGCAAGGCCTTCGATGCGCGGCACAGCGAGATTTATGACGCTGATTTCTGGACCGGCCTGCAGCAGCGCATTCGCGACGGCCATGTCGATGATTTTTATCCCTACCCCCGCGCCATGCGCTTTTCCCGTGACCAGAGGAGCACCGCCTGATGGCTTCGATTTACCTTATTCGCCACGGCCAGGCCTCATTTGGTTCCGACAACTATGACCAGCTGTCGCCGCTGGGTCAGCGGCAGGCAGATGTCACCGGCCAGTACCTGGCCAAAATAGGACTGCAGGTTGACGCGGCGGTGGCAGGTTCGCTGTCGCGGCAGCAGGAAACCGGGGAGCGGGTGTTGGCGGGCCTTGGCAAACCCTGTGAGTTGCAAACGGATGTGCGCTTCAATGAGGTAGATAACGACGAGCAGGTGAAAGCATTGCTGCCCCGGCTGGTTGAGCAGAATCCGGCCCTGGCTGAAATTGTGAATCGGGGTATGAGCAGCAGCAAGGATTACCAGAAGGTGATTGATGCGGTGTTTAACGCCTGGGTCAGTCCGGACTGTCCCGAATGCGGCATAACCCCCTGGCCCGAGTACCGCGATGGCGTAGCAAGTGCTCTGAAACAGGTTATGACCTCGGTGGGGGCGGGTAAAAATACCCTGGTGTTCACCTCCGGAGGCACTATTGCTACCGCGGTAGGGCTGATTGTGGGCGTCGAGCACTCGGGTTTCTACCAGTTCTACGAGCCCGTTATGAATTGCTCCATCACCCGGGTGATCTACAGTCGCAGCCGCGTGTCGTTGTCCAATTTCAATGATACTGCCCACCTGGAATGGCTCTCTACCGAGTGCAATGAAGCGCTCGTGACCTATCGATGAGTCAGGTCTGGCTGGTGCGGCACGGTGAAGCGGCAGCGAGTTGGGGTGAGCACCACGATCCGGGCCTGAGTGAACTGGGTAAGGCCCAGGCAGAATCAGCGGCTGAATTGCTCCATGATGTGCTGCCCCCATCCACCAATCTTGTCAGCAGTCCCAAGCAACGCGCCCTGGAGACGGCCCAGCCCCTGGCATCGCGCCTGAACTGTGATGTGGTTGTGGATACTGCCTTTCGCGAGATCGATGCGCCGGTACCCCTGCCAGAACGCCAGAATTGGCTGCGGGGTTTCATGCAGCAGACTTGGACTGAGCAGGATGCGGCACTTTGGCGCTGGCGCGAGGATATGGTGGCGGCGTTGCAGGCGGTGCAGACCCCGACCGTGGTGTTCACACACTTCCTGGTCATTAATACCGTGGTGGCCCACTGTCAGGGCGCCACGGCAACACTGCAGTGCTGGCCAGATAATGGCTCGGTTCACGAATTTGAGGCTGGCCCATCAACGTTGAGGCTGGTCAACCTCGGCCAGCAGATGAGCACGGTGGTGAACTGATCCAGTGCGTGCTCAGCGGGTTTTGGGCCTGACCAGTGCTTCCTGAGCGGTTGATGCCAGCAGGGTGCCATCCCGGCTCCAAAGTCGACCCCTATTAAAGCCCCGGGCGTTGCCCGCCCACGGGCTATCACACTCATAGAGTATGAACTCGGTGACGTCGACAGGCTCATGGAACCAGATAGCGTGATCGAGGCTCGCGGCCACGTGGTTGATATCCCAGTCGTTCATGCCCTGGGGATAGAAACTTGTGCCCAAGAGAGCGCAGTCTGAGATCAGGGCTAACGCTGCCTGGTGCAGACGCGGGTCGGCTTCCAGCCCGCCCTGGGCCCGGAACCAGTTCTGTTGCTTTTGCTGAGGCTTGTCGCTTCGGGCCGTAATACGTATCCGCTCCACCTGGTACATGTCACTGAACCTGGGGTAGGTGGGCCCCAGTTCCAGCTTAGCCGCCTCCTCGGGGGTAGGCACGTCGGGCATAGCCTCACTGTGGGTGAAGCCGGCCTCGGTGATCTGGTAGCTGATGGACGTATTGAAAATGGCGTCGCCATGCTGCCGTGCCACCACCCGTCGGGTCGCGAAGGAGCGGCCGTCCCTGATGGGGTCAACATCGAACTCAATGGGTGTTTCCGGGTCCCCTGCGCGCAGGAAATAGGCGTGCATGGAGTGGGCCATCAGCGCTTCGTCTACGGTCGCGTTGGCGGCCAGCAGACACTGGGCCAGGACCTGGCCGCCGAAAATCCTGGATTGGGGTGTCGGGCTTCTGCCGCGGAACCAATGGCGCCCCACCTGTTCCGGTCGGATCAGATCGATGACTTCCTGAAAGCTTGACAACAGAATCTCCCGGGTGCGAGTTAGCCAGCGCTTTTGGCCAGGCCGAAATAAAAGACATCGAAGTATTCAATGGCGGCCTTGTCAGTATCCTCCAGACGCCGCCACTGGCCGATGTCCATCGCCGCGTTGACAGCACCTTCGAGCATGTTCTGCATGATGGCTGCGTTGACGTCTCGGAACATACCGCTGGCCTGGCCCTGCCGGACAAACTCACCGAGATTGTCGCTGGCGGCCTGGGTTCGGGCGAGCACCCTGCGTCGGATCGGCGGCGGCAACGCAGTGATGGTGTTGTACCGGATCAGGGGGCCCAGATCGGAATTCTGTATGTGGAAGACCTGCCGACAGGCGGTGTCGAGCTTTTCGGCGGCTGACGTGTCGCTGGCGTTGATTTCCCTGTAGATGGCGTCCATCTGGTCCAGGGAGTATTCATAGCACTGGGTCAGCAGGGCCTCTTTGTTGGTGAAGTGGTAGTAAAAAGCCCCTTTGGATACCTGCAGGTGTTCGGCAATTTCATCCAGGGATGTGCCGTTGAAGCCCTTGCGATTGAAAAAACGCGTGCCGGCCTTGAAAAAAGCTTCCTGCTTGAGCCGGTTTTGGGCCTCACGATCAAAACCCTTGGCCGGTGAGACCAGCTCGGCATCGAGTAGTGGGTCACCCGGGCAGTATTGTGCGTCCTGTTTGAACAGACCGTGACTTACGATATCGCGCATGGCGGCGCCGGCGAGTTGCGCCTGTTCGGGGGGCATTTCATAGAGCCAGTAAAACGACCAATCCAGGGCCCCGATCAGTGCTCGCGTAGCCGAGGTTGAGTGGCAGGGTCGGATACTGGATTGTTCAATGCCGTCACGAATGTACGAGCGGAAGCGGGTAAACATGCGCAGGTATTCGGCAATCAGTGCTTCGCGGTGCTCATCCTTCAGTGATGCAAGCTCCAGGGGGGCCGCGTAAAAGTCGCCTTCTCCGGCCAGTGCCTTCAGCGTGGTCGAAATCTGGGATTCCATGAACAGTAAAACCCGCTCAAGGGGATCTTCAGTGGTAGCCTCCACGTTATCCAGGGTTTCATGGGCATGGCGCATGGCCGTGTCGTAGCACTGGTAGATCAGGTCTTCTTTGGTTTTTACGTAATAGTAGAGACTGGTTTTGGTCAGTCCCAGCTTATTGGCGACATCGCTCAGCGTTGTGGAGCGAGCGCCCTTGGTATTAAAAAGCTTGGCCGCCCTGGACAATATGGCGGAATGTTTCGCTTCGTGCTGGATACCGCGATTGAAGGGTGAGCCGTTTTCGTTGACAGTGGTCAATGTAGGATCATTCGCAAAATTCGATTTTTTGAACTTTAAGTATTTTTTTTGTCCGTGTCCATGTGAGACTGGTATTTTCACGCTATTACGGTCCCGGATGTGCCCCTGGCATGACGGGTTTTAAAGGAGGCTAGACAGCCATGACAGCGACCATACTTTTTACCCAGCAGTCGGGAGTGGGGCATCTGCGTTTTAACCGGCCAGATCGTCGAAACGCCCTGGGTCAGGAGGAACTGGGAGCCATCTCGGCGGCCCTGGACGCGCTGGATAAACAGACGCGGGTTTTAATGGTCAGTGCCACTGAAGGGGCGACATTCTGCGCGGGGGCTGACCTGCAGCAAATCAGGGCGGGTGAACTGGACGGGGATCAGTTTCAAAGTGTCACCAATCGGCTGGCTGATCTCCCCATCCCGACCCTTTGCGTCATCAACGGTAACGTCTACGGCGGTGGTTGTGAGTTGGCACTGTCCTGCGATTTCAGGGTGGCAGCGAAGGGCATTCACATGCGGGTGCCGGCCTCGGCCATTGGACTGTGTTATCCGGTAGAGGGGATAGAGCGCTTTGTAAGTCGCCTGGGGGTGACACTGGCCAAGCGCATCCTCGTGGGTGCGGAGGAATTCAATGCAGAAGAAATGTTGTCCCTCGGGATCGTGAGTCGTCTGGCTCCTGCGACTGAATTACTGCAGGAGGCTGAGATCCTTGCTTCATCCCTGGCCCAGCGTGCGCCGCTCGCGGTAGCTGCAATGCTCACGATCATTCGTCAGGCAGAGCGCGGCGCTATCGATGCCGTAGCCGCCCGGGAGCTGGCAGCGGCCTGCTCAGAATCCGAGGATTTGAAAGAGGGACTGGCCGCACAAAAGGAACGCAGGGCTCCAGTGTTCAAGGGTATCTAGCGCTGGATCTTCACCCAGATAGGGTGTGCAGACTCATTGCCACCTTTCGAGCGCAGCGGCAGCGTGACGCGCCAATTCTTCAATGTCGTCGAACTCTTCCTCTGACAGGATAAACCTGCCGGTGGCGGCGCCTGTTTCAATATCGCCCAGTGCTTTTGTGAGCTTGGAAGCGCCCACATTGCCACTCATAGACTTGAGCGCATGAACCCGCTGCCTGAGGATTTCCGCCTCGTTCCTGTCGATGCATTCCCGAATATTGCTGAGATGGGTGGGAAGTTGCTCTTTGAAGGAGGCTATGACCTTTTTTAGCACCGACGCTCCGGCCTACGGGTTGATTGCCAGTATTCCCTGAATGACCTCTTCATCGATGGGGGAAGGCAGGGCTTTGGTCTTGGTCGAAGTGGCCGCCACCAAGCCTGGCCGGGCCTTGTCCGCAAGGATAACGCCCAGGCGCTTCTCCAATTGCGCCACATCAAAGGGTTTGGTCATGAACTCGTCCATGCCCGAGGCCAGCGCCTGGTCGTATTCCTCTGCGCGCGCGGCGGCCGTCAGCGCCAGCACAGGTGTGCGCTTGTAACCCTCTTGGCTTTCGTATCTCCGAATTTCCTGGGTGGCTTCAAAGCCATCCATTACCGGCATTTGGCAATCCATCAGGACCAGGTCAAATCGCTGCTCCTTGAACTTGTCCACAGCTTCCAGGCCATTCTCGGCGACCACGGATCGCAGCCCCATGCCCTTCAGGATTTCCTGTACCAGAATTTGATTGACCTTGTTGTCCTCTACAATCAGTACGTCGGCGTTGAACTGCAAGCTGGAAAGGGATTCCTGAGCATCCGGGGCCGTGTTGGACAGGGCCTCGGCGAGGTTGCTGGTAGTAATCGGCCGGTGCAGCCCCACCCAATCCTTGGTTTGCAATCGGGGGTTCAGGCTCTGGATAGATGAGGCCAGTACCTTTTTGGCATTCAAGGTAATTTCCTCTACCGCATCGAGAACCTCAGGAGAGAATGCTTCATCAACAACCAGCATGTCGAAAGTGGCATCTTGAACATTGCGGATGGAATTGAGGATGACGGTTTTATAGCCAATCAAGGTGGCATGGGAGGCCATGCTGTCGGCAAGCACCTCGTCTTCGGTGAGCAATACGATCGTGCCGCGCTGCGCCTTTTGACGGCCCTCAGCCACTTCCAGTGGCAAGGTGACGAGAAGATTGGTTCCGGTCCCCGTCTCGGGGGCCTCTATCTTTAGTTCGCCTCCCAGCACCTCAGCAAAGTTTCTACAGATGGTTAGACCCAGTCCGGTGCCACCAAATTGTCGGGTGGTGCTGGCGTCGGCCTGGGTGAACTTGTCAAATACCCGCTCCCGAGCCTCCTGGGGAATGCCAACGCCGGTGTCTTCAACGCGGATACTCACCTCATTCGCGTTTACCTGGGAGGCGGTAACGACAATGCGGCCGATCTCGGTGAATTTGATCGCGTTGCCGACAAGGTTGGTAACGATCTGCCGAATTTTTTGGGGGTCACCCCGGTAGCTTCCTGCCAGTGCCGTCTCGGGTACGAAGTCAATCTTCAATCCCTTGCGCTGGGCTGCCTCACCCTGCAGGTAGCAGATTTCGTCGACCAGACCGATCAGGTCGAACTCGACAGTTTCCACCTCGATTCGATCGGCTTCTATTTTGGCCAGGTCGAGTATTTCACTGATCAGGTGCAACAGGGTTTTGCCCGAGTTGAGCGCAGCCCTGGCGAAGCGCTTTTGCTGCGGTGTGGTGTCGGTTTTCAGCAGCAGTTCGTTCATGCCGATGATGCCGTGTAAGGGCGTGCGAATTTCATGGCTCATGACGGCCAGGAACTCGGATTTGGCGACGTTGGCCGCTTCTGCAGCCAGCTTCGCTTCTTCGAGATCCATGGTGCGTTGGCT
>JAAXJC010000204.1 GCA_012270045.1 Luminiphilus sp. | reverse complement strand
GACCTCAAGGTGCTGAAAGTCGCCCAGCTACTGGAGGCCGAGGGCGTCAGATTTGTGCCGCCTCCTGGCTACGATGACTAGACGCTGGACGCCGCAGGAGATGGCGGCCCAGGCCTAATCATTAATCGTCACAGAGCAGGGTCATTTTCGCCTTGGCGAATTCAAACTCTTCAGCGGTCGTTGAATTCACCACCAATTGCTTGGCCTCATAGCACTCGTCCGCGTCCTCTGCGTCATCTTCAGCTACCGCAGCGACGGCCGCAGCGTTACTGGGTTCACAGTATGCTGAGGATATACGCCGGACATTGGCGGTTTCACCCGCCTTCTCCAGGGCCACACAATCACCGCGCACGATTTCTGTCTGGTCGGTGACCACCTGAGCCATACCGTTACTGCCCAGGTCGATGGTGTAGAGCATGCCCCTGGTACTACCCTGGGAACTCGACGCAATGGCACCGCCGGCGGCGGCTCCAATGAGCGCATTACGCGCCTTTTTTTTGCTGCTTTTCCCACTGGCGCTGGCAAGTCCCAGGGCGCCGCCGACAACTGCCCCCCGGGGCACAGCGCCGCTGTTCAGATCAACCTGTTCCTTCTGGATTACGGTTCCGTACTGCACGGAAACATTCTGGCCTTTCCGCTGAGCCTCGGCGGGAGCGGTGCTGAGGGCTACTGCCAGGATCAGGGCCAGGGTTGTAATCGGATGGTGTTGCATGGTCGCTCCTTGCTGGGTGGTTAGTGTGACCGATAGGCCAAAGGGCGTAGTTTAACCCTCTGTCTCCGCTAATAAAAAAGCCAACGTTCAGGCAGGCGGCAGGGGCACATGATGAAATACGCCAAAGGAACCGATCAGATGGGAAAATCGGGCCTCGGTCCGTCGTCCCAGTCAAACCAAAATCTGGCTTGCGCTCAATGCGACACCAGATATTGGTGAACGACCAGACGACCAACTGCTCGCTGGGGGACATGCCTACGCTAGCGGCCAAAAGAACCTGCCTGGGACAGGAATGACTTTGAAACCAAAGGTCGATAGCCTTAACGTGCTGCGCTAGCCCTGCCGATGGTCCGTTGGGACACACCCCATTGGGCATCCTTGTTAGGGGCCGATCTTTGCTTGCCAGCCCCTGGGAAGTAATGAGGGTATGGGCTGACCATTTTTGACATAGGACGACACCATGGCGGCTGTTGGTAAATTGCTGACTTCTAGAGCCTACTGGCTGACACTGGCTCTGTTCAGCGGGTCCATGGTGGCGGTGGCACTGTATTACCAATACGTCCTCGGCGAGGAGCCCTGTCAGGCCTGTATCCAGGTGCGTCTATGGGTGGTCGGATTGCTGATCCTGGGGCTCCTCATGGCTTGCCTGCCTCCAAAAGCACCCCTTTTCGCTGCAGCTAACTTTCTGGCGGTGGTTTTTGCAGTGGGTCTGGCGGAGCGCTCCTGGTTTCTGTATCAGTTGGAGAACGGCAAGGGCGACGGCAGCTGCGAATTTCAGCTCGGCATGCCGGACTGGTTTGCAGTGGATCGCTGGTTCCCGTCTCTGTTTGAAGTGCGAAACCTCTGCTCTTTTACTCCCGACATGCTATTCGGTTTGAGTATGGCCGAGGCGCTACTGCTCACCGCTGCCGGTCTGATCGTTGGTATTCTCTGTTCCATTATCGCGACGTTTTCACCTCAAGCTTTCCCGCACGCCGGGGTGTCTGGCCAGCCAAAAGGCGCCTAGGAGCGTGGGGGCCGCCGGCAGAGGTCACGACTAAAGCTCTGCCCGTTGCTGCACTGGGGCCATTGGTCCGGCCCCTTGACCAGGGGCATTCCGTCCTCAGTGCTTACCGCGCTGCCACCCGGACCGGGCCAGCAATTCTTCTGCAAAACGGCGGGGCCCCTCCGCGCGAGCGGTGGCCATGCTGGCATTCCAGCGAGTCAACAAGCCACACAGGGCGCCCTCAGCTGGAAAGGCTACCAGCGGGTGCTCACTGAAATGCTCCTGGGCGGCTTCGACATCGGCTCGTGAAACCGCATTGGGCTGCAGCGCGCCATGCCAGCCAAGACGCAAGGCGGCTCTCTCCCGCTCAGTGAAAAGAGGCGATGACTCAAACTCGAACACCGCAGCAAGCTTCTCCTCACTGACACCACGAGCATGGGCCGAATGGGCCGTATGGGCCTGGCAGTACTGACATCCGTGGGCACGGCTCGCCACCAGGGCAATCATCTGTTTCAACTCAGGCTCCAACTCGCCCGACTGCAGAACGGTCGCACCAAGGCCGGCGAAGGCTGTCACCAACTCGGGCCAATGGGCCATGGTAAGCATGCTATTGGGCACGAAACCCATACTGGCTTCCAGCATTCCGAAAATTGAATCCAGCGGAGCGATAGCCTCTCGCTGCTTGGCATTGATCAATCCCATGACTACTCCTCAAGTATTGTGGCGGCGATCTGCCGGCCCAGGCAGGCTGGTGCATACTTGGCCAAGATAATGGGCCGAGCCTAGTATAGTCATTCCTAATTGGCATCAGAGATCACTGACCCGAAAATAATGACCCGTAGAGCAGAAATCTCAAGATATGTGCTCGCCGGCAGCCTGGCGTTTGGCATGGACTTGTCAGTGCTAATTGTTGCTACTCAGGTCCTGGGGCTACACTACCTCGGCGCTAATGCGGTGGGTTACGTGGTCGGTATGGCAATAGCCTACACACTGAATACAAAATGGGTATTCACGGAACACCGCTTTGATCACAGGAAAACGGAATTTGCCGTGTTCAACGTCTTGCTGTTGGTAGGACTCGGGATCAGTGAATTATCGATCTTCCTCTGTCATTACATTTTGAGCATGGAGCTGACAATCGCAAAGATAGCATCTGCCTGTCTGGTATTCGGACTTAACTATCTGATGAGAAAAAAGATCATTTTTACTGCCAGGAGCAATGCCGAATGAAGAGCAAAGGGATGGACTTGTAAAAGTGGCAGAAGCTTTCAAATGCCACAACTGTGGCTATGCGGGGCTAACCGAGGCCAAAACCATCTACCCCATCACCATAAACTTTCCGGGAGGGGACACTCACAGCTTCAGCATTAAGCAGTGCTCGGAATGCAACCTCGTTAATACTGTAGGTGTTACTCCGCAAATACTCGATATCGCCTATTCCTCGGAATACTACGGTGGCGGTTCAAGGAAGTTTCTCGACATCATCGAATTCATCCTGAAATTCATTTCAAAACTAAAGGCCAAAACACTGGCAGGCCACGTAAATGGCGCCTCAAACCAAACGCTCAAGGTGCTGGATATAGGCTGCGGAAGGGGACTACTGCTCAGCGCATACCAAGCCATGGGATGTGAAATCACTGGACTGGAGAGAACCAAACTACCACTGGCCGGGCCTATCTCACCCTACGTTCATATTGGCGCCATCACTGACGATCCCGTCGCGAGCAAACAGTATGATTTGATCGTAATTTGGCACGTTCTGGAGCATCTTGAAAAAACAAACTATATGCTCTGCCAATGCAAGCAGCTTCTTACCCACAATGGAATTGTTGCAATAGCAGTTCCAAATTTTTCGAGTCTACAGCGGCGACTCTTTGGTCGTCATTGGTTTCACCTGGATGTGCCCCGGCACGTCCCGCACCTGGACACCCGTTGGCTTATGAGCGCGCTACAAGCTGAACAGCTATCTATCATAAAAACCAGTCATACCGACCTCATACAGAACTGTTATGGGTTCGTCCAAAGTACTTTGAACGCGATCTTCCCCAATGACCCTAACGGTTTCTCTGACTCCCTAACGTCCGGAATTTTAAATAGAGGAATAATACCCATAGTACTAACACAAGAAGAATACCCGCTGTTTTCTTACACGGCATCATTGCGTTCTGCGTAGCTCCCATCGCATTGGTTGAATCTTTAGCATCATCGTTACTGAATCTGGGAGCTACGATTCAAGTAATAGCGAGGAATGATCGTGCTTAACAACAAACGAATCGTAGTGGTTATGCCCGCCTATAACGCGGAAAAAACGCTCGCTCAAACCTATAGCGAAATTCCCCACGACATTGTCGACGATGTGATTCTGGTTGACGACGCAAGTGCAGACGGGACGGTGCCCGAGGCACAGCAACTGGGGATAAAACACGTTGTTAAGCACCCGAAAAATAGGGGCTATGGTGGTAACCAAAAGTCTTGCTATGCGAAAGCTCTGTCTCTGGGCGCTGATGTAGTGATCATGGTGCACCCTGACTACCAATACACGCCAAAATTAATAACGGCAATGACCTCATTGATCGCAGAAGGGTTATTTGACTGCGTCCTAGGCTCAAGAATTCTTGGCAGGGGCGCCCTTCAGGGAGGCATGCCCTTATATAAATATGTATCGAATCGCCTGCTCTCATTTATTCAAAATATTGTTACCGGACATAAACTATCGGAATATCATACGGGATACAGGGCGTATTCGAGAGATCTGCTTTTATCGATCGATCTGGATAACAACTCAGATGATTTAAAATTAAATAACCAATTCATAATAAAAATAATAAAGCATA
>JAAXJC010000200.1 GCA_012270045.1 Luminiphilus sp. | reverse complement strand
GCGGCTGCCGCGGTGGCGACCGTGGAACCCCCGTCGCCACCCGCAGCACCCTCGGGTCTGATGGTGGATTCGGTGACTGAGACGTCGGTCTCCCTGTCATGGGCCGACAACGCTGACAATGAATCTGCGTTCGTGATTGAACGTGACGGCCAGGAACTCAGCCAAACTGTGGGCGCGAACGTTACCTCCTTCACGGACAGCGGCCTTGCCGGCGCCACGACCTACAGCTACCGGGTCAAGGCGCGTAACACAGCGGGCGACAGTGCCTGGGCTGGACCGGTGGATGCCACCACCGATACTCCGCCGCCCTTCCAGACCGTAGTGGCCAGCAGTGAGACCACCTTGGCGGGCAGTGTCGTATCCGGTAATTACCTGACCACCCACGATGCTGATGGCTCTGATGAAGTGATTCGTGAGCGGGAATCCGGCGGCCGCAAAAACAGTCGCTATAGCTATATGGATCACCGCTGGACGCTGAGCGCACCCGCGGGTGCTGCCGTGCTGACGGTGACCGGGATCGCGGGCAACAGCAGCGATGGCGACAGTTTTGTCATGGCTTACAGCACGGGTGGCGGCTTCACGGATGTCTGTACCCTGGCTGTCGGATCGGCTGCCTCCTGCTCGGCTAGCTTCAACATTCCCTCAGCGGGTGCTGTCACCGTTCGGCTTACGGACACTGATCAGTCACCGGGCAATAGGGCGCTGGACAGCGTTGCCATCGACCAGATCATGATGACGGTAGAGTCCGGTGGCGGTCCCGTCACCGCGCCCGCAGCGCCCACGGGATTGTCGGGTGACAACAGCACCCCCGGGGTGATCGCGCTGACCTGGATCGACAATGCGGACAATGAGACCCAGTACCTGGTTGAACGCTCCGAAGACAGCGGTGCCAGTTGGTCCGAAATAGGGTCCCTTGGCCCCGATGCCACAGCCTTCGAGGATGCCAGCGTGGCCTCGCTGACCACTTATCAATACCGTGTCAGCGCCAGCAACAGCGCCGGGTCAGGCACCAGCTCCGCACTGGAAATCACGTCGGCTGAGCAGGTAGCCCCCAACATTACCCTGCAAGCGTCGGGGTATAAGGTTAAGGGTTGGCAAAATGTGGATGCGTCCTGGGACGCAGGTGGCGCGGCGGTGACGCTGTACCGCAATTCAACCTCTGTCTATCAAGGCACGGCCTCCAGCACGACGGATGGCAATATCAGCAAGGGTGGTGCGGTGTATGACTACCAGGTGTGTCCGCAGGGTGATCAACCCGGTGCGGCCAACTGCTCAAATGTTGTCACCATTGTCTTCTGAGGTTGGTAAGGAGAGTGCAGAGGGGGCGGGTACTGGTCCGCCCCTTTCTGCGTATGGCGCAAGGACGCCATTGAAACCTGGGGGCTCTGCTGGCCCGCAGGTCTTCAGCCGATAATAGGTCAGGGCATCTGGCCGCGAGGGCAGGTGCCCGTACGGTTGCGGGCCTGGTTTGGGGTCCCCACGGGTAAAGGGTGCGTGAAGTACTGACTCCACTGCGGCTTTTCCGACTCGGGTTTGGCTGCCCTTAATACCCCGAATTTTGACCCCCCAGTGACGCACTGCTGCGCAGCGCGGGAAGCTCACTGTGGCTGATCTGCCAGCCTTCGTTTCAGTCGCTCACCCCCGCCCCTGTGCGCCAACCGCCACTCCTGGTCAGTGCGACCCCTCTGCAATTTTGGTTCAGGGCCAAAGCTGTCGACGCTGCCAGCAGATTCATGCCGCCTATCCCAGTGGCAGCTTTCACGCACTAAGAAGAAGTCTAATTTTCTATAGATAACGTGATGCACATCACATAAACAGAAAAATTCGTGACGAAAATGGCCTGACTGCCCAAAGGTCGGTAGCAAGCGCGTGGGGGTGTTGCGACACTGACAAAACTAAAAAAAATTAAACACCTTGACACAGTCGGGGGTCGCTACAGGGGAAGTTCTATGTGTCATTTCAAACTGTCCACTATCGCTCTGGCAGCCTGCATTTTGCTGCTGGGCCCATTCGGGTTTGCAGGGACCAGCTCAGCAGCCGATGACAAGCGCTATATGATCAGCCATGCCCCGGGGCAGGGTGGACAGGCGCTGGGCGTCATCAAAAACAATAACGGCAAACGGGTTAAAAAGCTCAAATACCGGGACCTGATCGCGGCGGATCTGTCAGAGAAAGACCTGAAAAAAATTCTGCGCCACCCGCTCTTCAGCAACTCGAAGCACGAGCTTGATCCGCGCCGCTATATGACAGCCAACAGTTTCAGCGAAACCATCCCCTACGGTATCTCCATGGTGCAGGCGGCTCCCGGTAGCGGCCTGGCCCCCGGCAGTCTTGCGCGCAAAGTCTGCATCATCGATTCCGGCTATGAGATAGAACATGAGGATCTGCCCGGACGCAGCCGGGTGACCGGTATGTCCCAGACCGGTGATGCCTGGGACTATCCCGGTAACAGCCACGGTACCCACGTGGCGGGTACCATCGCGGCCCTGGGCAACAACAACACCGGCGTGATCGGCGTGCACACGGGCGAAAACCTGGCGCTGCACATCGTCAAGGTGTTCAACAACAGTGGCTCCTGGACCAGCGGCTCAGACCTGATAGAAGCCCTGGATGACTGCGTGGCTAACGGTTCCCAGATTGTCTCCATGAGTCTGGGGGGTGGAGGCGCCTCTTCCAATGAGAACCAGGCCTTCGCCGATGCCCTGGCTGCCGGCGTGCTCTCCATTGCGGCGGCTTCGAACGACGGCGACACCAGCTACTCTTATCCCGCATCCTATGACTCGGTGGTCAGCGTGGCTGCCATTGATTCCAGTAAGAATCGCGCCTCGTTCTCCAATCGTAACGATCAGGTGGAGCTTGCAGCCCCTGGTGTTGCGGTGGATTCCACCACGGTGGGCAATTCATATGCCCAGTACAGCGGCACGTCCATGGCGACGCCCCATGTATCCGGCGCCGCCGCCTTGCTGTGGAGTAACCATGCCGCGTGCACCCCTGGACAAATCAGGCAGGCCCTGGCGGTCTCCGCCGAGGACCTGGGTGCGGCAGGACCCGATGACAGCTACGGCTATGGCTTGATTCAAGTCAAGGACGCCTCGGCTGTGATCAGCCAGTATGGCTGTAGCAACCTGCCTGATTATCCCGTGACGCCACCGCCGCCGCCGCCCCAGGAACTGGCGAACGGTGAAACCGTTACCAACCTCAGTGGCTCCACCGGAGACGAGCAGTTCTTCAGCGTGACCCTGCCTGCAGGTGCCAGCAACCTGGTGGTCCAGACATCCGGCCCCAATGGCGATGCAGACCTCTACCTGCGGGGTGGTGCCCTGCCCACCGTCAACGACTGGGATTGTCGGCCCTACTCGGCGGGCAGTTCCGAGAGTTGCTCGGAGCCCAGCCCCACTTTCGTTACCTACTACATCATGGTTCGGGCTTACTCGAGCTACAGCGGCCTGAGCCTGACGGTTAACTACGAGGGCTCGGGTCCGCCGGCCAACCAGCCGCCGGTGGCCAGCATTGATGCCAGTCCCGTGTCGGGCAAAGCGCCCCTGGTGGTCAGTTTTGACGGCTCGGGTTCCAGCGATGACGCCGGCATCAGCAACTGGCTTTGGGACTTCGGTGACGGGGCGTCGGGCTCTGGCGAGACAACAAGCCACCCGTATACGACTGCGGGTGAGTACACGGCCACCCTCACCGTCAGTGATGGCGAGTTCTCGGATTCAGCGAATGTGGTGATCTCGGTGGCACCGGCGAACCAAGCGCCCAGCGCTGGGTTTACCGTATCCCCCGCAGACGGCATCGATACGGACACCTCGGTCAGTTTTGATGCTTCGGCCTCCTCTGACCCCGATGGTGACAGCCTGCAATACGCCTGGAATTTCGGCGACGGCAGTTCGGCGTCGGGCATGACCGCCAGCCATACCTTTGGTACTGCAGGGACCTACACGGTCACCCTGGAGGTCAATGACGGTGACGGCGGTGCCGACTCCACCAGTCAGTTCGTGTCTGTAGTTGATGCCCCCGAGCCACCGCCGGCCAGTATCAGCATCAGCGTCAGCCTGAATCGCAAGGGCACCCGGGCCAGCATTTCCTGGTCGGGAGCCGATGGTTCCAGGGTCAGGATCCTGCGCAACGGCAGCCAGGTGACCCGCACCCGCAACGACGGTTTCTGGCGCGATCGCTACTACATTTCCGGAGCCAGCTACCAGGTGTGTAATGACGCCCGGAGTGTTTGTTCCGAGGTGGCGGCTCCCTCAAAGAAGTGGCCGGGTCAGCATCCCAGCCCCGGTGGCGGTGATGCTGTCCTGAAACGATCCATCAGCGTTTTATTGAGGCGGGGTTTACCCCGCCTTTTTTCTGACTGCGGTTTAGCGTCTGCCGGTTGCTCTGGGCTTCAACTGTCAGTGCCCGGGGAAGAAATGCGGAGGGGTTCTCGGGCTGATGTTGCCGGAAGGTCGCAACACCCTGCGGCGGTGGTCATTACCCGCCGGTGGTGAACCATGCCGGGTCTATCCGTGCAGAAGGAGGCGAGGTCAGGGGGCGCT
>JAAXJC010000037.1 GCA_012270045.1 Luminiphilus sp. | reverse complement strand
GTATGGGGCAGTGCCGCGATGCCGCCAATGCCACAACTGGACCGGGATGCAGTGATCACAATGGCCAGATGGCTGGCGGGTGAATAAATAAGATGAAGTCGAGGTGTGGGGTATGAAAAGTCAACGGTTCAGGGGCGTGACCCGACGAACTCTTTTGGGTATGGGGTCCGTGACGGCCTTTGTGGCGGCGCTGCCCTCTCAGGTATGGGCGTTGGCGACGCGCCCGGCACCTGCTTTCGGTGCGACGGATGTGGATACTGTTTTTTCGGTGCTGGGTAGCACGCCCAAACACAGTGACGGCATTGTATTTTCGGTGCCCGACATTGCCGAGAACGGGGCGGTGGTGCCGGTAAAGATTGAAATTGATGACACGGTCCTGCCAGGGGTCAGCAAACTTTATGTATTGGTGGAAAAAAACCCGAACCCCCTGGCGGCTGTTTTCGGCGTGCCAGAAAACACCCGGCCCTACGTGGAGACCCGGGTCAAAGTGGCGCAGACCTGCCAGCTGTACGCGGTGGCTGAGGCGGATGGGCAGTTGTTTATGGTGTCGCGGGAAACCAAGGTAACCCTAGGCGGCTGCGGAGGTTAGGAGCTAATTCTATGGCGAGCAGAATTCGAATACGTGCCCAATTGAAAGGCGATGAGTGTGAGGTCAAGGCCCTTATGCGCCACCCCATGGAGACCGGTCTGCGCAAGGATCAGTTGGGTGACCCCATACCGGCCAGGTTCATCGAGGAGGTCACCGTGAGCCACAATGGCAGCACCGTACTGGCGGCTTTCTGGGGCGCCGCGGTATCCGCCAACCCCTTTTTGGGTACGCGCTTGCAAGGGGGGCCCGTCGGCGATACGGTCAATGTCAGTTGGCGTGACAACCTGGGCGAGACCGGCGAAGGTGAAACCAAGATCCGCTGATTGGGGGCAGGTCCAATGAGAAGGTTTTCCAACACCATCCTGACGGGTTTGCCCATGTTGCTGTGGGCGCTGTCGGCGTTGGCAGATACGGATGGCGTGTTCGACGAATACCGGGCCATGTTCGGGGACGAGAACCCTGCAATTTTCGTTATTGATGAAGGGGAGGAGCTCTGGCTCACAGCGGCCGGCCCCAAGGCCGTGACCCTTGAAAACTGCGATCTGGGCCTGGGGCCGGGGGTGGTGGAGGGCGCCTATGCCCAGTTACCCCGCTACTTTCAGGATGCACAGCGCGTACAGGATCTGGAGTCCAGGCTTGAATACTGCATGATCCACCTTCAGGGCAGAAGTGCTGCAGACATCCATGCCAGACCCTATTCCCTCCGGGGTGATCTGGGTACCGAAATGGAGGCACTGGTGGCCTGGATTGCCGAGCAGTCCCGAGGCCTGCCCATAGCGCCCGGACAGGCCCATGTACAGGAGAGAAACGCCTATGCACTGGGCGAGAGCCTCTTTTATTACCGCGCTGGTCCCCATGATTTTTCCTGTGCCACCTGTCACGGACAGTCCGGCAAACGGATTCGCCTTCAGGCCCTGCCCGATCTGACCGGGCATGATGGAGCGGCCGAGGCCTATTCAAGCTGGCCCGCCTATCGAATATCCCAGGGCCTCGTCAGGACCATGGGCTGGCGGATGCGGGACTGTTTCCGACAGCAGCGCATGCCTGAGCTGATCATGGGCTCCGAGGCCTCTGTGGCCCTACAGACCTATCTTGCCGTCAATGCGGCGGGGGCGGCAATGGCGGCCCCCGGGTTAAAGCGGTAACCGGCTATGAAGATACTGACACTCACATTGACCCTGTTTTTACTGACCCATTCGGCTGTTGCACAGGACGCCGCCGATGCATTGCGATCTTCAATGGCCGACAAAAATTTTGTCACCCTGGAGCGTATTGATCGGGATGCCTTGCAGGAACTGTGCAGTAAGCCACGCACTGCCGCTATTGACCCAGAGGCCGCCGCCTCAATTCGCCAGGCTGCACTTGAGTCTGTCCCTGAGCCTGGAAACGCTGACTACCTCGGAGACTGGGCTCGGGGTGAGGCCATCGCCTCCAACGGCCGTGGGCTGCAATATTCTGATAATCCTGATCAGGCCAACGGCGGCAATTGCTATGCCTGCCACCAGTTAGACCCGGACGAACTCGCCTACGGCACGCTGGGACCCTCCCTCGCGGGTTACGGTGCCCGGGGGCAAAGCCCCGCCATGTTGCAGTACACCTGGGCCAAGCTCTGGAATACCCATGCCTACAATGTCTGTTCCCATATGCCGCGATTTGGGGCGGCAGGCATACTGACCGAGCAGCAGTTGCGGGATGTTATGGCGTTCCTGTTTGCTCCGGAATCTCCGGTCAACAGGAATCTGACGCCCTGATTTCCTTACTTCGAGTGTCCTGGTAGTCCAGACGTGCATCGACGTGAATTCGCCAAGATGTTGGCCCTCGGTGCTGCAGTGGGGCTGCCGCTACCGGGGGTATCCGCAGCGGCACGCTCCGCTGTGCACTACGATGTGGCGCCGGTGGGGAATGTGCACCTGCTGCATTTGACGGATGTGCACGCCCAGCTTCTACCTATTTATTTTCGAGAACCCTCGGTCAATATCGGTGTTCATGCTGCCCGAAACCGGCCTCCCCACTTGGTCGGGCAGGCGCTGCTGGACAGCTACGGCATTCCCGCTGACAGCCGCCGGGCCCATGCCTTCACCCATTTAAATTTTGAAGCCGGAGCAGCCGACTTCGGTCGGGTAGGAGGCTTCGCCCACCTCGCCACCCTGATCAAGAAGCTGAAAGCCAGTCGTCCCGGCGCCCTGCTTCTGGATGGCGGTGATCTCTGGCAGGGCTCGGCGACCGCGCTCTGGACCCGGGGGCAGGATATGGTGGAGGCCTCAAAACTGCTGGGTATCGATGTCATGACCGGCCATTGGGAGTTCACCCTCGGTGCCGAGCGTGTCCAGGATATTCTCCGGGATGACCTGGCCGGTCACATCGATTTTCTTGCCCAGAACGTCAGGAATGCGGATTTCGGTGATCCGGTGTTCCCGGGTCATACCCTGCGGGAGATGAACGGAGTCTCGGTCGCTATTATCGGTCAGGCGTTTCCCTATACGCCCATAGCCAACCCGGCGCACCTTATCGAAGGTTGGAGTTTTGGTATCAGAGAGGCGGACCTGCAAGCCAAGGTCGATGAGCTTCGTTCGGCCGGTGCGGAAGTGGTTGTCCTGCTATCCCACAACGGTGCCGACACCGATATCAAACTGGCCTCTCGGGTGACAGGGATAGATGCCATTCTGGGTGGTCACACCCATGACGCCCTGCCCCGGGCGCTGGAAGTCCGTAACAGCGATGGTGTAACCCTGGTGACCAATGCGGGTTCGAACGGCAAGTTCGTCGGGGTACTGGACTTCGATGTTCGCCAGGGTGGTATTAAAAACTGGTCCTATAACTTGCTGCCGGTTTTTGCGGACCTGTTGCCGCCGGATCCGGAGATGGCGGCATTGATCACTCGTTTCAGGGCGCCTTATATGAACCTGTTGTCTGAGGTGCTGGCCACTACTGATGACCTTTTGTATCGGCGCGGTAATTTCTCCGGCAGCTTTGACCAGCTCATCTGCAATGCGCTTCAAGATGAATTGGGTACTGAAATAGCGCTTTCTCCCGGTTTTCGCTGGGGTACCAGCCTGCTGCCCGGATCAGAGATCACCATGGAAGATCTCATGGCCCAGGTTGCCATCACCTATCCCGCTGTAACGCGCAGGGAGCTCTCAGGAGGCGAACTGAAGGCGACCCTTGAAGATGTTGCGGACAACCTGTTCAACCCTGACCCCTACCGGCAGCAGGGTGGCGACATGGTTCGGGTAGGCGGGTTGTCCTATGGCATAGACCCCCGAGAACGCTTTGGACATCGGATACATGACATGCGTTTAAACGGAAAGCCCATCGATGCGGCCAAATCTTACAGTGTCGCCGGCTGGGCATCGGTGAGGCCTACCGAGGGCGAGCCCATCTGGGACGTGGTGAGCCGTTGGCTGAAAGACCAGAAGACAATCGGGGCAGTGGCTGTCAACCGACCTTCACTGGCTGGGGTGCAGGACAACCTGGGAATTGCCCAGTGATACCGGCCTGACCACCGTGATCAAGGTATTTCAATCCGCCGAATATCCATGCAGTGATTGGCTTGGTCTGTGCCTGACTTCGGTCAGGGAATGGAGTGCAGCCCAGGGATTTGAATACCAGTTCCTGGACGACGCGCTGTTCGAAAGAGTCCCCCGCCCCCTGCGGGATAAGTTACAAGGCCGCACTCCGATACTGGCAGATCTCGCTCGTCTGACCTTGCTGCGGGAGCACCTGGCGGAAGAGGGGGGTATCGCCATCTGGCTGGATGCTGACACGTTTATTTTAGATCGTCGTTGGACTCCCGACCTGGAGCAGGAAGCGAGCTTTGGCGAGGAGCTGTGGCTGGAAAAGTCTGAAGGCGGGGGTATCAGGAGCTTCCGCCAGCCCCACAATGCTTTCATGATGTTTCGGGCCGACAACCCCGTATTGCCCTTCCTGCATCATGTTGCCCACTCCATGATTGCGCGGGTCGACCCGG
>JAAXJC010000056.1 GCA_012270045.1 Luminiphilus sp. | reverse complement strand
TTTCTTCAATATTCCCCGGCGAGGCGGGTTGGGCGTGCTTTAGGCAGAACCTGTAGCGAGTCAGCACTGTTTAGCCAGAACTGCTGGTTACTGATCGGCCCAGGTCATGGAGATCGCGGCCCTCATGGCAGTGAATGCCGGGCTCTTGTTCCGCGCACAATGCCAGCAGGGTGCCCGCCAGGGTGGTGGCTGGAATACTGCGATACCTTGCCAGGGGTCCCGGCATCAGGTGATCGGTCACAGGGGCGAGACGCTGCCGCAACTGTTCCACACGGCGTGTTTCCGTGCGCTCTCCCAGCAGCAGCCCCGGACGCAGTATGTCCAGGCGCCTGAACCCCATGGCTGCCAAGCCGGCCTCGGCTTCGCCTTTTACCCGGGAGTAAAAAACCGAAGATTTTGGGTCCGCCCCCACGGCGGTGACTATCAGGAAATGGCTCACTCCCGCCTGCCGGGATGCCTCGGCAAAGGCCAACACGGCGGTTTTGTCCACAGCCTTGAAGGCGGCACGGGAGCCCGCCGCCTTGATTGTGGTGCCCAGGGTGCAGATGGCGCGGTCGGCGGTGGGTAAGGGAGGTAAGTTATCGAAATCGGCCACTATTTCGTTTGCGACCCTACCGGTACGCCTGCGGCCAACGGTCACGACGGGCAGGTTGTTATCCCGGGCGGCTTCAATGACCGCCCTCCCCACCAGTCCGGTGGCTCCCGCTAGAAGTATGGTCATGGCGCCTGGGTCATACCACGTGATGACAGTTGGCAAAGCCCCGGGCGGCCACCCTGGGTTCGGGCTGATACCTGCACACTGGATTTCCCGACTGGCCCATATCAGCCGCCGCTGCCCTCTGCGGACAGCGATACGGGCATCTTGAGCGTGTTGTCAGCTTCGGATGCGACCTGCTCTGCTTCTGTAATCGAGATGCGGTCAGCCAGTGCCGGCTCGCTGGCGAGCAATGCGTCCCTGACCGCTGCCGCCCTGAGCATTCCCAATTCGGTCAATTGGGGTTCACCTATGACCTGTAGCTCCGTTACCCACTGCTGTACCTCAGCCGTATAGGCGACACTGTCAAACTGGCCGGCATTTTCTGCATCAGCTGCCGCGGTGTATTTCGTCTGCAGGGCTTCCAATTCGGCGCTGTCGGGATATGCCTCCCGGAACAGGTTTTCCAGGACTGCCCGGCGGTTTTCCGCATACATCCCTCCCTCGTCCTGTAACTCCGCGATACGTGCCTCCACCTGCTGCTCCATGGCACTCACCTGCAGGGCGCTGGTGTCCACCGCAGCAGATGTGGTGGGGGGGATAGCCAGGGAAAGCTCAGGACGCAGCTGCAAGGCTTCCGCGAGCTTGGCGATTTTTTCCATCTCCGGTGGCGTGAGATCCGGCCGTCCGGCGAGGAACAGAAGGTTGTCCAGTTCACCGGCCTCCACACCCACGAGGTTGCCCAGCAACATAAAGGGCGAGGCTACGATTTTCACAATGAGATTGGCGATGGCCTTACCAACAATGCCGCCAAAGCTGAACTGTGGATCGTTGATATCACCGGATACCGGCAAATCCAGGTCGATGTTGCCGTCGACATCCTTCAACAGGGCTACGGCGAGATCCAGCGGCAGTGACGTTGCATCCGGGTGCGGGACTTTGTCCCCCAGGGCGAACTCGCTGATGACAATATTGTTTTTGCCCTGCAGCTGGCCGTCCCTGATGCTGTACTCGAGCTCCAGCCCAAGGCGTCCCTCGGCGATTTCTCGACCGGCAAAGGGAATGCTGTAGGAGGTGAATTTTGGAATGTCCACGTTCTGGAAGCTGACGGCGACCGCCGTATTCTGCTCCGGTACCAGAGGGGTGAGGGCACCACTGATGCTGACCATCCCGAATTCGTCCACCGCACCCTCGAAGTCCAGGGTGCTGGGTTCCTGACTGCTGGTGGAGATGGTGGTCATATCGCCACTCAAGCCAGTGATGTTGGCGGCGAAGGGTAAGGGCAGTGAAAAATCGGAGAAGTCCACTGCGGCTTCATTCAGCACAATCCTGCCGACGGTGATGTCCATGCCGGCCGAGTCGCCGGATGCGTCATCCTGGTCAGATTCTGTGGCGGGGGTTGCGGGGTCATCCCCGGCCTGGTCTGGGCCTGTTGGGTCGCTGTCCTTGCTGATACGGCCCAGATTGATGGCGCCGGATTCGGAAATCACCACCTCCGCGTAAAGCCCGTCAAAGGCTATCTCCGATATCTGCAGATCATTATTCCCAAGGTCGAGTCGGATGCGGTCAATGGCCATGGTGTCCCAGCTGCCCAACTTCGACCCTTCATCGGTCTCGGTCAGTTCCAGGTCGGCTATGGCGAGACCGCCCTCGAAGAACAGGGGCTGCTGGTCGTTGCCCTGTAGCTGGCCTTCGAGGTTCAGGTTGCCGGAAGTCATTGCCATGTCGGCGAGGGGAGCAACGTAGGGTTGCAGGTTTTTCAGGCCCGCCTGCTCGGCTCGAACATTGAACAGGAAGTCCAGTGTCGGAATGGCCTGCAGGGTACCCTGCAGTGCCACCCGTCCACCCGCCTGGCCCTCAAAGGACAGGGACGTGGGGAAAACCGCGTTGGGCTGGTTGCTCAGACCCGTCACTTCCAGGTCAATATTGGACATGCCCCCCGTCGCACTGGGTATTACGCCCCGGTCTTCAAAGGCCACGGCGAAATCCTCGATCGCCACCAACCCCAGCGAGACGTTCCATGGTGTCGTCGCACTGTCATCAGTGCCCGGTTGCTGCTCCGTGGCCGACTGTTTCGGCACCACGTTCAGGGTATTGTCAGTGTCCCTTAGCAGATTGATCAGCCCTCCGCTAATCCGTAACGACTCACCCTCTACCACCGCCTCGGGCCAGGCGATTCGCTTGATGGCGAGTTGCAGGTCGGGAAGGGTCAGCATCCGTCCGCTGTCGTCGTCGACCGGATCCAGGGTTTCTATGCCCAGGTCGCTGATTTGTAAGTTCAGGTTGTCAATCTGGGCTGTGACCCCGTCCCCGGACTGGGAAACGTTGTAGGCAAAGGCAGCTGACGCTGTGCCGTCATCAATGTCAAAACCGATGTCCTGCCGAAGATAGGCGGACAACAGGGAGAATGTGGCACCCTCAATGGACGCATCACCGGAGGAACTGAAGGGGTTCAGGTTGATGCTTCCGGTCCAGTTCAGGGTGCCGAGATCATCGGTCGCGATCCGGACGGCCTGGCGGCCGGATCGATCGGGGAGGGTGTTGAGCGCTTCGATGGCAACGCTGGCCGGGCCCATTCGGGTGCTGACCGTATTGCCGCTGGCGGCATCCTCCCAGTTAAGTACGAAATCCTCGATACTGAGGTTGTGTATCAGGAAGCGGGGCATCCCCGACGCCTCATCTGCCTCTGCTGTATTGTCTTCGGTAGGACTGGAGAGCAGGAAATCGACGTTTAAACCGCCATTATTGTCCCGGGCGATGTCCACCCTGGGGCCCAGGACCCGGAACTCCGCCAGGGTGTAGGCCCAGTTAAAAATGGAGGACAGTTGCAGGTTGAAGAATATCTGTCTGGCCCCGACCACAAGGGCACCCTCGGGGTCTTGCAATTGAAGATTGTCCAGTTCGAGGCTGAGCGCGAGGGGGTTGATGGCTACCCGCTCAATCTCAAGGACGGCACCATAGGTTTCCTGAAGTTGTTGTACGGCGATACGTTTAAGGGCCCAGGGGGCTATGACAGCCCCGGCCAGGCAATACAGTAGGAACAGCACCAGCACAACGGTGATGGTTTTGCGTCGGCGGTTTGATGGTGCGGCATCTCGTTCCATGATGGCTACACTCCTGTGTGACCTGCGGCTGACCCTACTGCCGATGCTCAGTGCCGCTACCCAGTCCTTTGTTAGGTGCTAAATTTACTGAAGGCTATTTTTTTTGGTTTTGCTTGGCTGCTGACGCGGGGCTGCACCCAGTCAGGCTGTCGCCAGCCCGATTCCACGGATCGCAGACTGCGATATGACACCGTGGAACCGGTGTGCTGCCATGCAGCGATACAACTTATGGAAGAGCGGGGTTTACTCCAGCCTCCCCAAAAGGTGCTTAGGTTGTTGACGTCTGCTGTCTGTTACAGAGCGTCATCAACACAGTCAGCGAGCTTGTCGCTATCGATGCTGTCGATAAAATCATCGATGGCATCATCAGAAGGCTTACCCTTGCTCTTCTTGATCATGTCCTGGGCAGCCTTCATGGTCTTGGCGTCCGCGCCGCAGGATTTCAGGGCATCCATCAGTTCATCCGCCATTCCCTTGGCTGAGACATTTTGGCCCGCCAAAAGTAGTGGCGCGGTGACTGCCAGTGCTGCGATAAGCCGGAAAGTTCCCATGTAAATTCTCCTTACTGTGATGTTGGGGCCGAAGGTCGGCCACAAGAATATGAAGTTTCCCGCCCCCGAAGGCAAGGCCGCCCCGGAATACACCGTTTTTGGATAGTGCCAGCTGGGGAGGCCGCGGGGTCGGCTGGGAGCGGCGGGCCCAGTGTGGATTCAGGGTCAACTGGGAGTTTCCAGCATCATTACCGCGACCTGCGGACTGTAAGGGTTCATAA
>JAAXJC010000059.1 GCA_012270045.1 Luminiphilus sp. | reverse complement strand
GCGCTGGTGACCATTGAGGCGGTGCAACAGCCACCGGCTATCGAGATTTTCAAAACCGCCTCGGTACAGAGCCTACCGGAGCCGGGTGGTGACGTGCGCTATGACATTGTCATCCGCAACGTGGGTGGTGAAGACCTGATCATTGATGACGTCACCGACAGCCTGCTGGGCGGCTCGATCAGCACCGTCGGCACCTGTGGCAACGTGGTTGGTTTCGCCCTGCCCATTGATGCGGTTTATGACTGTCAGGTGGACGTTCCCTTTACCAACCGCAGCCCCAGTGACCCTCCAATCGTCAATACCGTGACGGTGGTGGCCGATGCCGCTGACGGTAGCGGCCAGCAGGTCACCGCCCAGGATTCCGCTACCGTTACTATCGATGATGTGCCCTCGGACATAAAGGTTTACAAGACAGCACGCATCGCTGATATCCAGGATCCCGGTGCCGGTAGCAAATTGTTGGAGTACCGGCTGACCATCCTGAACCTGTCTGAGGTGGATGTGGTCACCATCAATTCGCTGCAGGATATCGAGCAGATTGAAAAGGCCAGCGGCACCACTCTCCCTGAATCAGAGGCCTCGGTGACCGCACTGCCGACCCTGCCCGGGGAACCCGCCTGCACGCTGCCTTTCGATCTTCAGCCCCGGGGCAATACCGGGGATCAATTGGTTTGCTATTTCGGACGCACCGTCGACGGTGCTGACGTCGATGAGGATGATGTGGTTGCCAATACGGTGATCGCGTCAGGTATCGACGACGACGGCCAGCCGGTGGAAGATTCCGACGGCACCAGCGTGGACGTGGTCGCGAATCCACTGGGCTCCATTGAGCTGATCAAAGTCGCCGGCGTTGCCTCGGTGGAGGAACCCGGGGCAGATGTGACCTTCTCGCTATCCGCGATCAATACCTCCGAGGTGGATGTCACCATTGACACCCTGACCGATGCCGTGGGTAGCGAGACGCCCGTTGCAATAGCAACGCTGGATGCCGGCACTGACTGTATTGTGCCCGCCACGATTGTGCCAGGGGATGAAGTTAACTGCAGTTTTGTGCGCAACGTAGCCGGGGTGGCCGGGGACTCGGTGACCAACACCGTCACCGCCAGCGGTGCTGACTCGGGGGGCAACCCGGTTGTGGCCACCGCCCGGGCTACCGTCGCCATCCTGCCCGATACCCTGGAACTGACGGTTGTCAAAACCATCACCCCCAACGTGGCGACGGTGGGTGAAGATGTGACTTTTGATTTCACCATTACAAATACATCGGATGTTGCTTCCCTGCGGATTACGGGGTTTGAGGACGATCTCATCGGGAATCTGGAAGGTCAGGGCAGCTGCCAGACCGGCGCCGCCCTGGCGGTGGGGGAAAGCTACAGTTGTGCTGTAACCGGGACAGTGACCGAGGGCCTTGACGGCGTGCACCGCAACACCGTGGTCGTGGGCGCAGACAGGGTCACCCCGGTCACCAGCTCGTCCCGTAATCGGGTGGGGCGGCAGCTCCCGGGACAGGCTGTGGTGGCGGGCAGCGATATTGATGCCCTGGCTCCGGCTGACGTCTATGGACAGGACAGTGCCTGGAGTCTGGTAATACCGCCGTTGCCGCCCATTCCAACGCCCACGGCGATTCCCATCGGTTCCGGAATACTGGGCTTGCTGATAGTTGGCGTGGTGGCCCTGGTCAGGCGTCGGTACCCCAAAATCCGCTAGTGCGATTGACGACCGAGTGAGGGTACCGTCCTGCCTGATGCCGGTTGCCCGCCGGGGTTGGTGAGGGGATAAGCCTGTCAAATAGGTGCCGGTAACCGCCCGGCGCCTCATCCCCTCGCGCCGGGGCTGGGCTGCTGAAGACCCACCCATCCGGGTCCGTTCCGGACAAGCCCTATTTTTTGGTCCGCCGACTGGTCAATTTGCCTGACAAGCATTAACCTGATCTTGTTCTGGTTGTCACGGAACCTTCACAAACAATCCGTTAAACCTGCTTCATAATGAAGCCCAGGTCGTAAATTGACTTTGTCCTGTTCCCGGAGATCGCTCATGTCCTCACCCGTCAGCCGTTTTTTTGCCCGAAAAGCCCTCGCCCGCGCCATAGCCAGCACTGCCTTGCTTGGTGCCGTAACAGCCCTTCCCGGCACCGTCTATGCCCAGGAAACCTCCGCCATGGTGCGGGGGAATGTGAGCGATGGCTCGGGGCAAGCCGTGGCCGGCGCAGAGGTGGTGATCACCTCCCAGTTGACCGGCATCGAAAAGCGCGCCACCACGGATGCCCAGGGTTACTACTCGGTCCGGGGCTTGCCCGCAGGTGTTACCTACGACGTCAGCGTTGACGCCAACGGCCTCCAGAAGGCCATGACCGAGGACCTGCAGCTGGCGGTTGGCCAGCAGGCGGTGCTGAATTACGCCCTGAGCGCCGAGGAAGAGGTGATCGTAATTGGACAGCGCATAGCGGTGGCCGAGACCGCGATTGGCCCGAACGCGGTTTTCGACCTGAAAAGCCTGGAGGACTCCCCCGCCATCAACCGGAACATTACTGATGTCATCCAACAGGATCCCCGCATCTTCGTTGACCAGTCCCGGGGTGATGTGGATGCCATCCAGTGCAATGGCGCCAATCCGCGTTTTAACAGCCTGACCGTGGACGGCGTCAGGTTGAACGACGGTTTTGGCCTGAACAGCAACGGTTATCCCACCCAGCGTATGCCGTTTCCCTACGATGCCATCTCCAGCGTAGCCGTGGAAATGGCCCCCATGAGCGTTGTTTACGGTGGCTTCTCGGCCTGTAACGTCAACGCAGTGACCAAGACCGGCGCCAACGATCTGTTCGGTTCGGTGTTCTTCGACTACGGCTCGGATTCCCTGCGCGGTGACAAGCTCGAGGGCGACAGCATCGAGTCCCAGGACTATGAGGAGACCCGCTGGGGCTTTGAAGTGGGCGGTGCCATTATCAAGGACAAGCTGTTTTTCTATGGCGCCTACGAGAAGTATGACGGCGCCGACCTGAATGATCGCGGCGCGATCGGCTCAGGTGCCGTCAATGAGGTGTTGATCGCCCAGTCAGAGCTGGATCGGATCGCACAGATTGCCCAGGACGTGTATGGCTACGAACCGGGCCGAACCGTGGCCGAGGCCTTCGATTTCGACGATGAAAAATACCTGGTCAAACTTGACTGGTACGCCACGGATACCCAGCGCCTGGCCTTCACCTATATGTACAACGATTCCTTCAACTTCACGCCCTCGGATGGCGACCTGAACGAATTTGAATTTGACAAGCACTTCTACAAGCGCGGCGCCGAACTGACGTCCTATACCCTGAACTGGTACTCGGACTGGACCGAGAATTTCTCCACCGAGGTCCGGTACTCGATCAGCAACGTCGATTTTCTGCAGCAGTCGGTGTCCGGTCCCGATTTTGGTGAGATGCAGATTCGTGCCGGAGACGGCGTGAACGTCTATCTGGGCCAGGATGACAGCCGCCAGGCCAACGACCTGGAGTGGGATACCGACCAGATGGTGTTGCGGGGCTATTACAACCTGGGCAATCACACCATCACCGCGGGTTTTGAACGCGAGTCCATTGATGTCTTCAACCTGTTCTACCAGCACACCGATACCGAGATCCGCTTTAACAGCATTGATGATTTCGAGAACGGCCTGGCGGCCCGGGTTTACTACGGCAACGCCCTCAGCAACAACGAGTTGGATGCGGCGGTGGACTGGAGCTATGACGTCAACAGCTTCTACATCGAAGACAAGTGGCAGCTGACGGACACCTTGCTGCTGACCTTTGGTCTTCGTTATGACTACTACGAGACCGATGATGTGCCCAATGAAAACCCGGAATTCGTCGCTGACTACGGGTTCTCCAACACCGCCACCCTCGATGGCGTGGACCTGATACTGCCCCGGTTTGGATTCACCTGGGATGCCACCGATGCCCTGACGGTTCGTGGTGGTATTGGCCTGTTCTCCGGCGGCAACCCGAACGTGTGGTATTCCAATGTCTACTCCAACACCAACACCACGGCCGTGCAGGTTCAGGACCGGGGTCCAGACCGCGCCGGTGTGGACCTGTTTGCCCAGAACTATGTGCTCTGTGAAGATTCGGTGCCGGTCTGCGGACCCGGTTACGGCGTGCCCGAAAACCTGGCGGCACAGGTGGCCTCGGGAGACGGCAGTAACTTTGAGATTGTCTACCTTGACCCTGATTTCGAGGCGCCCACCGAGTGGAAGTACGCTCTGGGTGTGACCTGGGAAGTGGGCGATGGTTATGTGATCAGTGCCGACGCCCAGATCACCCGAGGTGACGACACGGCCATCTACAAGAAGGGTGACCTGGAGTTCACTGGCGAGATCAACGATTTCGGCAACGGTTATCCGGTCTATGACAGCGCGCGAACCCCGTCCTTTGTGCTGACCAACAGCTCTAAGGGTAATGAGTCCGAGTCCATCGCTGTCAGTCTGTTCAAGGCCTGGGACTTCGGTCTCGATATGCGCCTGGGCTATGCCTGGACCGATGCCAAGGACGTCAATCCCATGACCTCATCGGTGGCCTTCTCGAATTACGTCAACCGCACCTTCTACGATCCCCAGGAAGAGGTGCTGTCGACGTCCAACTACAACATTGAGCATCGCTTCACCGGCGTCTTTAATTACACGGCGGAATGGTTCGGTGACAATGCCACCCGCTTTACCCTGTTCGCCCAGGGTAACTCCGGTTACCCCTACAGTATCGCCCTGGACGGCGCCTCGGGCACGATCGGTGCCTACGGTTTTACGCCGTACCTCGATTTCATCGACCACGTGTTGGTGGAGCCCGGAACCCGCAACGCCGAGGAGGGCAGCAGCTGGTTCAAGATGGATCTGCGGGTTTCCCAGGAGTTCCCGGGATTCAGCGATGGTCATAAGGGCAGCGCCTTTATCATCATTGATAACCTGACCAACCTGCTCAATGACGACTGGGGAGTCATGGAGAAGCCGATATTCCCCTACGGCGTTACCCAGGATCAGCAAGCCAACGGCCAGGCTGAAACCCGCATTGGTGACGCCTCCCTGTGGGAGATTCGCGTGGGTATGAACTACAAGTTCTGATCTGGCTGGCAGCAGTGCCAAGGGCGCCCTTTGGGCGCCTTTTTTATGCCCGCTCAGATCTCGGTGGGTAACAGGGCCCAATCAAGCAGCGCAGCCAGTCGCCCGGCCGCCCGGCGTAGCTGCAACCGCACCGCCGGTCCGTTGTCCTCCAGATAGCTGCGCTCCAGCGTCTGCAAGCGGGGCGGGTCCCGATAGCGTGTTTCGGCCCTATTGAGTACCTGGAGGGTCTCGTCGGCCCAGCTCAGAACCGCGGCCTCAAGGTCGATAACAGCGGGTGTTGTGACGGCATCACTGGCAAATGGCTGTGGGTTGTCGCTGTGGTAGCGCAGTATCAGCCCGTCCCATACTGCGTGCATATTGACCGAGTCCCGGTCCTCGCCAAGGGTCATGGCCAGCGCTTTGGGCAGCGCGAGGTGGTAGCGGTTGCCGCCCAGATCCTCGAAGTAACCCAGGTGCATCGGTTGGTGCAGGTCGCCGACCAGATGCCCTACCCATAACAGCGCCTCCCGGCGTTGTTGCAAAGATCCTCCCCTGCGCAGCAGGCGGGCCTGGGCAACCAGTGCGGTTACCACGTCACCCTCGGGTGGCCGTGTCAGGTCGGCAATGTGCCGGGTATCGGGCCGGGTATTCAGGTAGTGCCAGCTGCGGGTCCCGGGGCGTTCACCCTTGATGCGGTCCGGCCAGTCACATTGGGCCGGAAAGTCGTCAGCTATGAGACTGTGGATATGCTGCCGAGTCGCCTCCTTAACCCGTTCCAGAGCCATTTCACAAACCAGTTGGTGGCCTGCATCCCACCAGGAGAATGCTGGCGTGGACCACAGTAGGGTCAGTATGAGCAGCAGGGTTTGCCGATTCAGTCCTGTAGCGGCGGTTGCGGGCATGGGGTCAGGTCCGGGTCGAGGTTGGATGGGAACAGCAGGGTTGGGGCAAAGCCTAATGGCCGTCGCCCAATGCTGTAAATCCCCGTAATGATGTGCAGAGGGAGCGGTGGCTGGCGGTCCTGCTCATGCCTTCGATGGGTCACGGGGCACTCGCCTCCGTCACCGGGAGACCGGTCCAGACGTGCGATGGGGTGTATCGATGGGGTACTATTAAGTCCTGTACTTCCTGTTTCCCACATTTCCAATTCCCAAGCCTCGGGGTGCCTGAACATCACAGTGTTGACCCAGTACTTTGCCATTTACGACGCCGATGGTTCCCTGGCCGGTGAGCTGTCCTACGCCCTGGGTAAATTGGCCGGGGCACGCCGTTGTGCTTTGTGTGACATCTCCCATGGCTGGAATCCCCAGGGCAAGGCGGCCTGGCGGGCCGGATCACAGCTGGCCTGCGGGCTGCAGTGGCTGCACCGGGATGAGCAGACCCCGGCCATGGCGGAATACACCCGCGGCCGGCTGCCCCTGGTGATAGCCCAAACAGGGGATCGCTTTACGACCCTGTTGGATGCCGACGGTTTGGCGGCCTGTGACGGCGATTACGAGGCCTTTGCGGAGGCTCTGGGTGCGGTGATTACACCTGAGGCTGTCGCTGCCGGGTCGATGCCCGGGTCGGGTACTGCCACCACCGGGAGGACCGGTTCATGAAGGGATCTGCTGCCCTGTCCCGCTTTGTTTTTCTGCCCCAATGGGGGTGCTGCCGTGGGTAGCCTGCTGGGTATCGTATTCCTGCTGGCGGTGGCCTGGTCGCTGTCGTCAAATCGTCGCGCCATCAATTGGCGCACCGTAGGTCTGGCCTTCTCACTGCAGGCAGCGATCGGGTTTTTGGCGCTGTTCAGCAGTTGGGGCAGGGCAGGGCTGGAGGTGGCGTCCGAGCAGATTGCCCATTTGCTCGCCTACAGCCGCGCCGGCATCGATTTTATGTTCGGTGGCCTGGCGGCCGCCGACAGCAGTCTCGGCTTTATTTTTGCTTTCAGTGTGCTCCCCGTGGTCATATTTTTCAGCGCCCTGATCGCGGTGCTGTATCACGTGGGCGTGATGCACTGGATTATCAGGACCCTGGGCGGCGCCCTGAAAAAAATTCTGGGCACCAGCCATACCGAATCCCTGTCTGCCTCTGCCAATATCTTTGTCGGGCAGGCGGAAGCGCCGTTGGTGGTGCGGCCCTATCTGGCGGGTATGACGGTATCTGAACTGTTCGCCGTTATGGTGGGAGGGATGGCTTCCATTGCGGGTTCGGTGATGGCGGGTTACGCCGCCCTGGGAATTCCATTGGAATACCTGCTGGCCGCATCCTTTATGGCCGCGCCTGGCGGCCTGCTGATGGCGAAGCTGATGGAGCCGGAAACCCAGGAGCCGGTCAGGCCAGAGCGGGGCGAGGGGCCGGAGCAGGACGGCTACGTGAATTTGGTGGACGCCGCCGCCAGCGGCGCCCTGGATGGCTTCCGCATGGCCGGGGCGATCGCCGCCATGCTGATTGCCTTTATCGGCCTGATTGCCCTGGTTAACGGCATGCTGGGCTGGGCGGGCTCGGTGTTTGGTGTGCAGGATTTGTCCCTGGAGGGTGTGCTGGGTGTGGTTTTCCAGCCCCTGGCCTGGCTGCTGGGTGTGCCCTGGGCAGAGGCCAACAGCGCCGGCAGCCTGATTGGCCAGAAACTGGTCCTGAACGAGTTCGTCGCCTACGTGGCCTACACCGAGGTCGCAGGGGAATTCTCCCCGGTGTCCTCGGCCATCGTCATCTTTGCCCTGTGCGGCTTTGCCAACCTGTCCTCCATAGCGATCTTGCTGGGCGGGCTGGGTGCCATCGCGCCCATGCGACGCGATGAAATCTCCAGATTCGGACTGCGGGCCCTGTTGGCAGCTACCCTCTCCAACCTGATGAGTGCGGCGCTGGCCGGACTCTTTATCTCTCTGGGTTGATACTGATGACCACCCGTCACGCCACTTTGCCGCTGATTTCCTGTCGCGACCCCGACTTTCCCCAGCGCTTTGTCGCCTCCCTGCGGGACTATGGTTTTGGTGCGCTCATTGACCACCCCCTGGATATGACACGGGTCCGTGCCATTTATGCCCAGTGGCGGGCGTTCTTCGCCGAGGGTGTGGCAGACGAGTTTGAGATGGATCCCCTGCGCCAGGACGGCTATTTCTCCACTGAAGTGGCGGAGCATGCCAAGGGCAGTTGTCGCAGGGATTTCAAGGAGTATTTCCAGTACTACGCCTGGGGACGTTGCCCCGGCCATCTGCGTGCCAATCTGGCGGCCCACTTTCAAGAGACCGTGACCTTTGCGGCGCAGTTACTTGGCCACATAGAACGTGAGGCCCCCCCAGAGGTGATGGCCAATCTGGGTGAGCCCCTGAGTGGCATGATCACAGACAGTCACCAGAGCATGCTGCGGGTATTGCACTATCCCCCCACCCGGTCGCAGCAGGATGCCCCCCGTGCGGCCGCCCACGAGGACATCAATTTATTGACCCTGCTACCGGCAGCCGATGGACCGGGGCTGGAAATATGCACCCGGGACGGCCGCTGGATAGAGGCCCCGAATCGTCCCGAGCAATTACTGGTCAATATCGGCGATATGCTGCAGGAGGTGTTGGGCGGCTGGTTGCCCTCGACCACACACCGAGTAGTGGACGAAGCCCAGCCTCGATCGGTTGGAAGAATGTCTCTACCCCTGTTCCTGCATCCCAGGCCTGAGGTACGCCTGTCGTCCCGCTACAGCGCCGCGAGCTATCTCAATGAGCGGCTGGGTGAACTGGGTGTCCTGCCCGCGTAAGCCCCGGGGCTCCCTGCCGTGGGCGTGACCGGCTCGAATAGTGTTTTGCCGCAGATGGGCTTCCCGCGCCGGCTCCGCCGGGTGTTGCACATCATATTGTTGCTGTGCTCCCAGGGTCTGGTACCGGTCATCGCCGCCGAGCAGCAGCGACCGAAGCCGCTGATGGTGGCGGTGGCTGCCAATTTCGCAGGGCCCGGGCAGCGGTTGGCGGACATTTTCACCGAGGGCAGCGGCGTGCCAGTGGAACTGATCGTCGGTGCCACTGGACTGCTCCACGCCCAGATTGTCCAGGGAGCACCCTTCGACCTGCTGCTGGCGGCCGACACCCAGCGCCCCCTGTCCCTGCAAAAGGAGGGGCTGGCCGCCGATGGCAGTTATGGTGTTTACGCCCTGGGACGCCTGGCACTGTGGGTGCCCGGTGCGGACCGGTCGCCCGATCCCCTGACGCTGCTTGCTGAGGTTCCGGTTCTCGCCCACGCCAATCCTCGACTGGCCCCCTACGGCGCTGCGGCGGCAGCGGTTGCCCAGCGGGTGCCGGTGTCCCCGGCCGACCGGCGGGTTGTGCTGGGTCAGAATGTGGCCGCCACCTTCACCCAGGTGGCGTCCGGCGCTGTGCCCGCGGGACTGGTGGCTTATTCCCAGTTGCTGGCCGCGTCGATACCCACCCGTGAATACAGCCTGATTCCCGCCAGCTGGCACCCGCCCATTGCCCAGTCCCTTGTCCTGACCCGACGGGGTGGAGCCCGCAGCGAAGCCTGGGATTTCCGGCGTTTTCTGCTCTCCGAGCAAGCAGGTCAACTGCTGTTGGCGATGGGCTACCGGGCACCGGAAACTGAGGGAGGCGGCCGTGGGGATTGAATGGCAGGCGCTGGCGCTTACCGCTCAGCTGGCGGCGGTGACGACCGGTTGCCTGCTGCTGCTGGCCACGCCCCTGGCCTGGTGGCTGGCCCACTCCGCCCGTCCCTGGGCGGGCTGGGTGGAAGCGGTGGTCGCTTTACCCCTGGTGTTGCCACCCACGGTGATGGGCTTTTACCTGCTGCTCTGGTTTGCCCCGGACGGCGGCCTGGGCTCGCTCTGGTTCAACCTGACGGGGGGCCCGCTCAACTTTACTTTCACCGGTCTGGTGCTGGCATCCATGGTTTACTCCCTGCCCTTTGCCACCCAGCCACTGCAGGCCGCGTTCGCCGGCATCGGCCCGGGCATACTGGAGGCAGGGGCGACCCTGGGTGCGTCCCCCGCTGATCGCTTCCTGCGCCTGGTGCTGCCCCTGTCCAGGCGCGGTTATCTCACCGCCGGGGTGCTGACCTTTGCCCATACCCTGGGGGAGTTTGGGGTGGTGTTGATGATTGGCGGCAACATCCCGGGTGAGACCCGGGTGGTTTCGGTGGCACTGTATGAAGCAGTGGAAACCCTTGACTATGGCAGTGCCCATCGGCTCGCAGGGGTGTTGCTGGCGTTCTCCTTTGTCGTGTTGTTGCTGGTTTATGGTTTGAATCGGCGCCTGTCCTTCCGTTTGGGCCCGGGGATATAACAGGTGACGCCGTTAAACATTGAGGCAGTGCTGGAGCTGGGCAACTTCTCCCTGCAGATCAGTGAGCAGCTGCCTGTTGATGGGGTCCTGGGGGTGTTGGGGGGCAATGGCGCGGGCAAGACCTCGCTGCTGCGCCTCCTTGCGGGTCTGGAGCATCCCCACAGCGGCCGACTGGAGGTGGACGGTGTCTGCTGGTTTGACAGCGAACGCGGTATTGCGCTGCCCACCCACGAACGCAGGGTGGGTATGGTGTTCCAGGACGCACGACTGTTTCCACACCTGAGTGTGGCGGGCAATCTCGACTTCGCGGCCCGGCGGGCCAGGGGGCCGGCCGTCCCCAGGGAGCAGGTGCTGGATACCCTTGGACTTGGACCGCTGCTGAATCGTCGTCCCGCCGCCCTGTCTGGCGGTGAACGCCAGCGGGTGGCCCTGGCCCGGGCACTGATGAGTGCGCCCAAACTGCTGCTGCTCGATGAGCCCCTGTCGGCGGCGGATATGGGTTATCGGGGTGAACTGCTGTCCTACCTCCACGAAGTGATCGGCAGCTTCGGTCTGCCCACGGTTTATGTGGCCCACACCCTGGATGAAATGACCCGCCTGGCCCGGCATCTGCTGGTCTTGCGCGGCGGTAAATGTGTGGCCAACGGACGGATTACCGAGGTATTGGCGCAGCTGGACCTGCCCGAGGTGTCCCAGGGTCATCAGTCGGGTGCCGTCATTGAAGCCACGGTCGCTGCCCACGATGCGACCTATCAGCTGACCCATCTCACCTTCGGCGACCAGCAATTATCCGTGACCGGCCTGATGGGCACGCCCGGGGACCAGCTGCGCATTCGTATTTACGCCACGGATGTCGCGATAGCGACCCGCAGACCCGAGGCGATTTCCATACGGAATGTGCTGACCGCCACTGTCGATGGCATCAGGGTTGATGCCCAGCTGCCCTATGCTGATGTCCTGTTGACCTCGGGCGGTCACCCGATCCGGGCCCGTTTGACCCGGGCCTCCCTGGATGAGTTGGGGCTCGCCGAGGGCCAATCGGTGTTTGCCCTGCTGAAAGCGGCCTCGCTGGTATCAGACTGAAGCGGTCTCTTCCGTCTTGAGGTGTTGCAATGCCAAACCGCCCAGAATCAGTGCCAGTCCGACCAGGGTTGAGGTCAGGATGCGTTCACCCAGGATGCCCCAGATCAGCAGCAGCGACAGGGGTGGGGAGAGAAAAATCAGTGTTGCCAGTCGCGCGGTGTTGTCGGTCAGGCGCATGGCTTTCAGCCACAGAATGAAGCTCAGGCCCATTTCAAACAGTCCAACGTAGAGACCTCCGGCCAGTCCCTGCCAGGTCAGGCCTGCAAACCCGCCGACCGCCAGGGTAAAGGCCACGAGTACGACGCTGGCGGCGCTGAACCCAACAAACAAACCCAGCAGTGGCGCCGCGGTGCTGCGGGTGTTGCCAATCCAGTACAGCGCCCAAATCACGGTGGATGCCATGGCCAGTGCCACCCCCACGGGGTCGGACAGTCGAAAGTCCAGTACCGCCCCCCGGGTGGCGATGACAAACACCCCGGTGTAACTCAGCAGCGCGGCAACCATGTCTCGAGGTAGCAGCGGCTGCTTGAGCAGTGGCGCTGCCAGCAGGGGTAAAACCAGTCCCCAGGTGTAGTTGATCGCCATGGCCTCCTGGGCGGGCAGGCGGGCATAGGCCCCGAATAACAAAAAGTAATATAGCGCCGGATTGATTAGTCCCAGGGTGAGCAGGCGGTACAGCTCGGGACGGGCCAACTGAAACAGTTGCGGCAACTGGCCGGACCAGAGCAGCAAGGCGCCCAGGAACAGCCATGATGTCAGGCTGGCCAGGGTGACCAACTGCAGCGGCGAGACAAACTTGAGGCTCAGGTTGAAGGCGGTGGCAACCGTGCTCCAGAGCAGCACGGCGCCCAGGCCAAACAGCAGCGCTTTACGGTTGGACATGTTGCCGGCTCTGGCTGCTGCGGGCGGCGTTGACTAGCCCGCTTTATCGGCGTTGAGGGCGGTGACCAGATCGCCATAGCCCCCGCCATTTATCACCCGTGTGTAGCCGGCTTTCTGCAGCGCCGCGGTGGCCAGGCCCGAGCGCCGGCCGCTGCGGCAATACAGGACCAAGGTGGCATCGGTGGACAACTCCAGCGCTGCTGCACCGCTGACGATCTCGGCGTGGGGTATGGGGACGGCATTGGGCAGCATGCCCTCGGCCATTTCTTCCGCAGTGCGCACATCAATCACCGTCGCTCCCGCTGTGATGGCGGTGACCACCTGGTCGATGTTGGCATTGGGCACGGGATCGGCACTGCAGCTTGACAGGATCAGTGCGGACAGGGCGATCAGCCATCGTTTCATGGTGACGGTAACTCCGGTTTCGATTAGCCCGAGACTAGCGATTTACAACCCGTTTGCACAGGGCGGGGTAGCAAGCTACTTGAACACGGCATGCAAAGCTGCCACGTTGCGACCCTGTTGTCAGTGTGATTTCGGAGGTGACGGTGCGTTTCTACCTGACAGTGGCCCTGTGCCTGTGTAGCCAGCTCGCGGGCGCCTGGTCCGACCACGCAAGCCTTGCCTGGCCCATGCTGCGGGAGCGGGACGCGCTCACCCAGCCCAGCCTGGTGGCAGAGCCACTTGAGGCATTTCTCCTTGCCGAGTCGGACGGGGTGGCCGGGGTTCTGGATCAGGTGGAGAGGGCGATGTTGGTGCTGGATCCGGAATACCCGGCTACGCCCGCGGAGCTGCGCTTCGACGGCACGGCCAGCGATGACCTGCGGGCGCGTTTCATCGCCGCGCTGCGGATCAGCCCGCGCCTGTCTTACAGTCTCTACCATCAGGTGATGCCCGGTGAATCCATCGATGGGGCCGCTACTGTAAGTTGGCAGCAGCTGTCTTTTCTCGAGCCAGGGGTATCCCACGAGGACACGGTTTACCGGCCCTTGTTGCCCGGAGAGGAAGTAAGCATCGCCCATGTCGTGGCCAGCGCCAGCGATGAGCCCGATATGGGCATGGATATCGGGCTGTATACCGACAACGGCACCGAATTTGGCGCCCGCTACGGTATGGGCCCACAGCCCTTTGGCAACCCCAACCTCTCCTACGGCTCCCAGGCACCCCTGCACATGGGCTTTTACCATCTCGATTGGCTCACCGCCTATGCCCAACCCGAGCTCAAACGCGGTCTGCCCCTGTGGCGGATTGTCCTGTACGAATCCCTGGCGGAGTTGGCCTTTACCACCGGCCACGACTATTGGGGATGGCGCTTTATGGGATGGGCGCTGCATTACATAGGGGATCTGACCCAGCCTTACCATACGGAGCCGCTGCCCGGCGTCAGCCTGCTGTCGGCCCTCTGGTCGGTTATCACCGGGCGCACTGATGAGGTTATTCAGCTGGTGTCCAATCGCCACGGCGTCATAGAGTCCTACCAGTACCGCCGGATGGCTGACCTGATGGACCGGGGGCGCTGGTCGTCACCCCTGCTGCAAAGTATTGCCCGACCACAGACCAGCTGTTTCCTGTCCGCAGGGGTTATCCCCGACCTGACCCTGGGGTCGGTCGCCATGGGCGATCAGCTCGATGGCATCCTGTCGTCGGTGGTGCCGGCCCGCTTTGTCAGCGATCCGACCTTTGAGTGGGTGGGCTCGGGTTTTGAAGATCAGGTGGTGGACAAGGTTGCAGGAGTGTGAGGTAATCCCGCCCTGGCTGCCATGGACACCGAGCTCGCCCTGCTGCTGGGCCGTTTCTCCTACTACCTGCAGGGTTGGCTCTCCCACGGTCGTTCATTGCAGGGCGTTACGGGCGAGGGTCCTTGTCCCTGAAGTCCCGCGTGATGGGTCAACATTGGCATGATCTGCAACAACAGCCACGCCCGGGCAAGTCGGTTACCATGGGCCGCTGTGCCACATCGGATGGATAAACATGTCTATTGCTAACGCGACCCTGGGCCTGTTGCTTTGGGTCGGATTGTTCGGGGGCATGTCCACGGGCATGGCGGAACAGGACAGTGCCCGGCCCGAGCCGCAAACGGGCCCCGTAATACCCGACTTTGGTCCCGTGCTGCCGCCGCCGGAGGGGTTTTATAACCTGGACCCAGACACCGAATACCGGGTATCCATCGACGTGGGCGAAACCGCCGATTTTCCGGGGGACCCCAACGTCAAGCTGGTATCCGTGGCGCGGTTCCTGAATATGTATGCCCGTAATGGCGTGCCCCCCGCGAACATCTCCTTTGCCGTGGTGGTCCACGGCATGGCGGCCAACGATCTGCTGACCGACACAGCCCATCGCGCCCGCTTCAACGATCCCAACCCCAACACTGCTCTCATTGACCAGCTCACCGGAGCAGGGGTGAAAATATACCTTTGCAGCCAGACCGCGGCCTTCAGAAATATAGCCTGGGAGGAATTCCGGCCCGACGTCATTGTTGCTCTGTCGGCCATGGGTGCCCATGTGCGTCTCCAGCACGAAGGCTATTCCCTGATTCCGTTCTGAAGCCATGTCCAACCCGATCTACAGGCTAGACCCGCGATTGGCGGCGGACACCCACCCGGTCGCCCGCTGGGACTTGAGCGACGTGTTGCTGATGAATGATGCGCGTTTCCCATGGTTGATCCTGGTGCCCCGGGTGGCAGATGCCACCGAGCTTTTTCATTTGAGCAGCGACCAACAGTCCCGGGTAATGGCCGAGATGTCCGGCGCAGGCAGGGCAATGCAGTCCCTGTGGAGCGCAGACAAGGTCAACACTGCCATGCTCGGTAACAAGGTCTCCCAGCTACATGTTCACGTGATCGCCCGGTTCCGGAAGGATGACGCCTGGCCGGGACCGGTATGGGGAGTCGGTCAGCCCAGGCCCTACACCGAGGCCGCCCTGGGGGACTGCCTCAATAGGCTGCGGTCCGGTTTGCCCCGCCTGTGAAGTGTTTGCTGCAAAGGGTGTCCCAGGCGTCGGTCACGGTGGCGGGTGAACCCGTGGGCGCCATTGGCCAGGGCTTGTTGGTGCTGGCGGGACTGGAGAAAGGTGATGATCGGGCACGGGTGGCTCGTATGTGTGACCGCCTGTTGGGGTATCGGATCTTCAGTGACGGGGAAGGCCGCATGAATCGCTCGGTCACCGATATCCAGGGTGGTCTGTTACTCGTTTCCCAGTTCACCCTGGCGGCGGATACGAAAAAAGGGGCCAGACCCAGCTTTTCCAGCGCTGCCGCGCCCGAGCTGGCCCAATCCCTGTTTTCTTACTTTACCGAGCTGACCCAGGAACGGCATTGCGGGCCAGTGGCCACGGGTCGTTTTGCCGCCGACATGCAGGTCAGCCTGATCAACGATGGTCCGGTGACCTTCCTGTTGGAAACCTGAGTTGGAACGCCATTAAGCCATGAACAACCCACCAATGACCCTGTCCGATTACCGGCGCCGTGGGGTGCTGGATGCCCTGGTCCTGACCCTGCCCGCCATTCCCTTTGCCCTGGTGTTTGGCCTGACTGTCCGGGAGTCGGGGCTGGCTGCCTGGTTGGGCTGGAGCACAGCGCCCATCATGTTTTCCGGTGCTGCCCAGATCACCCTGATCACCCTGATTGGTGAGGGTGCCTCCCTGGCCGCCGCCGCCACTGCAGCACTGGTGGTGGGTGCGCGCCACCTGTTCTACTCCTTTTCAATGGCGCCGGTGATGCAGCAGCAACCGTCCTGGTTTCGCTGGTGCGGGCCCTACATGCTCATTGACCAGGTGTTTGCCCTGTGCGTGGATAAGCGGCACCTGCCGGCCGCGGAGTTTCGACACTATTACCTGGCGGCCGGGGCTACATTCTGGTCCTTCTGGATGGTGTTCACGGCACTGGGCCTTTTTGTTGGGCCGGTCATCCCTCAGGGGCTGGATATTTCCTTCGCCACGCCAGTGCTATTTATGGGACTGCTGGCGACAGCTATCGACGGCTGGCGCAAGGTGGTGGTCGCCGCCGTCGCCATGGCGGTCACCTTAGCCCTGCTGGATTTGCCCAGCCGCAGTGGCCTGTTGTTGGCAGTGGTGGTGGGCATCGCCGTGGGTCTGATCCTTGAATGGCGGCGGCCATCATGATTCTGCTGGTGATACTCCTGATGGGGCTGGGCAGCTACGGCATGCGTGCCATCTTCATCCTGGCCCTGGCGGACAAAACTTTTCCGCCATTGGCCCTTCGGGCCCTTGAATACGTTGCCCCGGCGGTTATGGCGGCCCTGGTTATGACCATGCTGGTGGACCCTGGAGAAGGGGGCGCACCGTCTGCCGCGGAGATCGCAGGCCTGGTTACTGCCGCCGGGGTGGCACTGCTGACCCGCAACCATATTTATGTGCTGGTGACCGCCATGGGGGTCTATTGGGGCCTGGGTCAGCTACTGTAGCTTTGCGCAGCCTGGCACCTCACAAGATCCGGTTCTCAATGCGCAGTGGCAATTGCTCATAGCGTTCCGGCAGGCCGGGGTCCAGCCTCGCTCCCAGACCCAAAAGCCGGACCGGCAATTCCTTCCGGGCCAGTCCCTCGACCAGCAGTTCCCGATAATCCTCCAGCGTCACCGCCGTCCCAACGCGTTCTACTGTGGTGGTGGAAAAATCATTGAATTTTATTTTCACGTAGGCCTTGCGAATCCGGCCCGATAGGTCGGCCTTCTCTATGCGCTGGCGCAACTCCTTGAGCAGGCCCGGCAATTTGCCAAGGCAGGGGTCACCGTTGGCCAGGTCGTTGCTGTAGGTATGCTCGACGCTGACGGACTTCCGAATTCTCTGGGTGTTGATCCGGCGTCGGTCCTGGCCATGGGCACGCTCCAGCAGGGTTTGGCTGAAACTCCCGAAGCGTCTTTTCAGTTTCAGGGGGTCCGCCCGGCGCAAATCGGCGCAGGTTTTGAACCCCATCCTGTTCAGTTTCTCTGCGGTAACCGGTCCCACCCCCGGTATCGCCCTGATGCCCAGGGCGGCGGCAAAGCTGTCCACCTCCTCCGGCGGCACCACCTTGAGCCCATCGGGTTTGTGCCAGTCGGAGGCAACCTTGGCGATGAATTTGTTCACCGATACCCCCGCCGATACCGTAATGCCAAGTTCTGTTCGGACGGTGCTGCGAATGGCTTCGGCAATTCGCGAGGCGGACCCGGCGAAGTCGGTGACCTCGGTGACATCGAGGAAGGCTTCGTCCAGGGACAGTGGTTCAATCTGGTCGGTAAAGCGCTCGAAGATGTCCAGCATTTGGGCCGACACCCCTCGGTATTTAGGGATGTTGACCGGCATGACCAGTAGCTCGGGACAGAGTCGATAGGCCTGGGCGGTGGGCATGGCCGATCGGACACCGTATTCCCTGGCCGGGTAGTTACAGGTGGTCAGCACACCCCGTCCTTCGGCGCTGCCACCCACGGCGAAGGGCCGGTCAGCCAGGCTGGGGTCGTCCCGCATTTCGATGGCGGCGAAGAAACAGTCGGCGTCTATGTGGATGATTTTCTGCAAGGCGATTTCCCGGCCACGTCTCGGAACGCGCTGCCATATTTCAGCAGGATTGCGCCCAGCTTATACACATTGGGCCACAGCGGGCACCCTGCTGCGGGGGTTCAATCACATCGACGGCTGCGGAAGCCGGCGAATCCAAAAACCCCAAGGAGAGTGATATGAAACGGTTAATGGTATCCACCCCGACCATCATGTTGGCCGGGCTACTGGCAGCCCATCCGGCGAGTGCAATCGAGACCGACACGAAACAGGAGCTGACAGCTCTGACCACCATAGCGTTGGCTACCGCGGCCGCGGGCCCGGTAGGGTTTGTGCTAGGCAGCGTGGGCGCCGGTTGGTTGGTGAATGAGGTGGGCCAGGCGGACGCCCTGGAGACAACCGAGGCCGAGCTGGCAGTGGTCAGAGCCGAGCTGGTTGAATCTCAGCGTCGCCTGTCGACTACAGAGCAGCAACTGGCAAGGGTTGAATCCGGTCTAGATGACGCGCTGCGGGAGCAGGCCCAGTTTGCTCGACTGGCCCTGGAACAGCTGCAGCTGGAGATGCTGTTCAGAACCAATGACAGTCAACTCACCGAGGCCGGGCAGGAGCGTCTGGCACTACTGGCGACCTTCCTGCAGCGCAACCCCGATCTGACGGTGCGCATAGCCGGTTATGCCGATCCCCGGGGCGACGTTGACGCCAATATGGCCCTGTCCCGGGCCCGGGCCCAGCGTGTTGCCGAGCAGTTGATGCTCGCAGGCGTACAGGGTAGCCGACTGACGGTGACCGCCCATGGTGAAAGTCAGTCCCTGGCGGCGGAGGGAGATACCGAGGGCTATGCCCTGGAACGTCGGGTGCACATCGTTCTGGACCAGGGCGCCGACCAGCGTCGGGTTGCAGAGGTCATGCTCAGCGGCGGGTAAAGACAACCGACAGGTTGTTGGCCGGCATGGCCACTACCGCCGTTCGGTCCAGGCCGCGTTCCCCGGCGGCCTGGGTCACTTGTTCGAGACCCCGGATACCCCATTCGGGGTTTCGGCGTTTTAGATCAAGGTCAAAGGCCTGGTTGGAAGGGGCTGTCGGTTGGTCCTGCTGCAGGAAGGGGCCGTACAGGTACAGCACGCCACCTGTGGATAGAATACGGGCGGCGCCATCGAGCAGGGCCTCACAGCAGCGCCAGGGTGCGATATGCACCATATTGATCGCGACCACCGCGGTGATGGCGGGTGTCTGTTCGGTGCCCTCCACCGGCCAGGGGTGAGTCAAAACATCCAGTAGCAGGGGCTCCGCGAGATTGTTGCTGGGCTGGGCCTGACGCCAGGCACTGATGCTGGCCAGTGCTTCGGTGTCCCGGTCACTGGGTTGCCAGAGGCGGGGCGCGAGGGCCGGAGCGAAGTGGACGGCGTGCTGGCCGGTCCCGCTGGCAATCTCCAGCACGGTGCCGTCCCGGGGCAGGTGCTGCTCAAGGACCTCCAGGATGAACGGTCGGTTGCGCTCTGCCGCCGGGGAGGTATTCAAGGTCATGTTCGCATCCTTCGGGGTTGTGCCATGGGTCTCACGCGGCCATTATCTAGCCCCCGTCTGCACTTCGTACAGAGCGGACTTCCCCCCAACTGGCAGTAGGAACGATTATGAACCCCGAACAACAGTATGACCTCGTGGTGTTTGGCGCCTCGGGTTACACCGGTCGCCTGGTGGCCGAATACCTCAACGAGCACTACCCGAATGCCGAATTCAGTTGGGCGATGGCCGGTCGCTCAATGGACAAGCTGGCGGCAGTGCGGGCGGAGATGGGGATATCCGATGACATTCCACTGATCGCGGTCGACAGTGCAGATCCCGAGTCGGTTCGCAGCATGGTGGCGGCGGCCAAGGTGGTCATTACTACCGTGGGCCCGTACCAACTGTATGGCGAAGAACTGGTGCGCCAATGTGCAAGTCACGGTACCGACTACGTTGACCTCAGCGGCGAGCCGGCCTGGATGCACCACACCATTGAGACTTATAACGAGATGGCAAAGAGCTCGGGTGCCAGGATTGTTCATTCCTGTGGTTTTGACTCGATTCCCTTTGATCTCGGCGTCTTTCACCTGCAGGAACATGCTAGGGCTGTAACCGGATCCACGGTCAGTCGGGTGAAGGGTCGGGTAAAAGCCATGAATGGCAGCTTTTCCGGAGGCACCATCGCCTCCCTGCGCGCCACCCTGGCTGCGGCCTCCAAAAACCCGGAAATCATCAAAACCCTGCTGAACCCCTTTGCCCTGACCCAAGGTTTCACGGGGCCAGAGCAGCCCAATGGTGATCAGCCCTGTTACGACGCAGAGCTCAACAGCTGGTCGGCCCCCTTCATCATGGCCACCATCAACAGCAAAAATATCCACCGTTCCAACTTTTTGATGGGGCATCCCTATGGGGAGGATTTTGCCTACGACGAAATGCTGCTGACCGGGGATGGTGACGATGGCAAGGCTGCGGCAGAGTTCGTGGCCAAGGACAACACCCTGGCCGAGAGCCCGCTAAAGCCCGGGGAGGGACCCTCAAAGGAAGAACGCGAGGCGGGAAATTACGAAGCCCTGTTTGTTGCCCAGGGAGCCTCGGGCGAGATGCTTATGACTTCGGTATCCGGAGATCGAGATCCCGGTTACGGATCGACCTCGAAAATGCTGGCGGAGTCGGCCCTGTGCCTGTTGATGAACCCTGAACTTGGGGGTGGCGGCGTGCAGACCCCCGCCGCGGCCATGGGGCAGGCATTGATTGACCGGCTGCAGGAGCATGCCGGACTGACCTTTACAGTTGCAGCGCCGTAACCCGGTTCTGACCCTGCATCTGGCCATTGCGGGTGTGCAGCCCGCATTCCAGATGTGCCTCGGCTTTGGTGGGGTCGAATACCGATGGTCCCTTGGGTAGGCCGTGCTGTTGCAGGTAGAGATCTATATCGGCCGCGCTGGCACGGAGAAAGGGTGACAATTTCAGGATGCCCCGGGGATCCCAGCTGGCAACGTCGAGTCCGGCGCGGAAGGCGGTCTCCTCGGCCCGGATACCGCTGATCCAAATCTGTGGTGCCAAGTCTGTGACCGCGCGCTGAAAGGGTTCTATTTTGGTGATGTCCGCCAGCCGCTGCCGCTGCTGGCTGTTAATGGCTGACAGATCGCGAATATCCAGTTGTTCCAAACAGGTCATGGGCGGGATGTGCGGCCGGTAAACCGCCAACTCCAGACGTAACTGATTGGTCAGCCGGCGGGCAAACTCCCGGGTCGATTCGCCGGCGAAACCGGTATCCACCCAAACGGTTTGTGAATTGGGATCAAGGCTGTGTACCAGATGCAGGGTGGCGGCTGCGTGGGGGCCAAAGCTGGTGCTGGTCAGCTGCCGCACTCCCTGGGCCAAAGCCCAGCGAACAATGGTTTCGGGGGTGGCCAGGGCGAGGGTCTCGTTAATGGCAGGGAGGTCCCAGGCCGGTGTCACCGTTGTGACTGTCTGTGGCAAGTGCGGCATGGCGACGGGCTCAGGCGCTGTCCAGCCAGAACAAGGGGTCGGCGGCGGCTGTTACCGGTTGGGCGGCCAGTGACGGGTCCAGCTGCTTTGCCAGGCGGGTGGTTTCTCCCACCATGATCAGCACCGGGCCCTCTGCCAGCCGTAGTTGCTCCGTGGCCTGTAGCGAACGGCCAATCTCCCCGTGAACCACCCGTTGCCGCGGGGTGGTAGCGTTTTGGACCAGTACCAGGGGCGTTGTTGGGGACAGGCCTGCCGCCATCAAGCGTGCGGCTATGGTCTCCAGGTGACTGAAACCCATGTAAATCACCAGTGTCTCCTGGCCCAGGGCGAGGGGCTGCCAGTCGGTTTCGGTTTGCTCCAGTGCCAGGTGTCCGGTGATGAAGCGCACCGACCTGGCCAGTCGGCGGTGGGTCAGTGGTATGCCGGTGGCGGCGGCGGTGGCGCTGGCGGTGGTTACCCCAGGCACCACCTCGACAGGTATGCCGGCTTCGACCAGGGCCAGAGCCTCCTCCCCGCCGCGACCGAACAGATAGGGGTCGCCACCCTTCAGGCGACAGACCGAGAGTCCCTGCTGTCCCAGTTCAACCAGGCGGCGGTTGATGTTTTCCTGGGGTGTCGGGCAGTGTCCCCGCCGCTTGCCCACATCTTCAAGCTGGGCGTCCCTGCGGGCCAGGCTGAGGACTTCGGGGCTGACCAGTTTGTCGAACAACACCACGTCGGCTTCCTGCAGTCGCTGCAGACCCTTCAAGGTCAGCAGTGAAGCGTCCCCGGGCCCGGCACCCACCAATGCAACCCGCCCGGAGGCCGGCTGTTCAGAATCGAGGGCTTGCTGAATGATGTTATCCGCCAGCTCTGGCCGCTGGTCCAGCGCCGCCTGTCCGGCAGAACCCGACAACTGCCGCTCCCAGAACCGACGTCGGATGCCCAGGTCCTTGATGACCCGGCGCACGCGCAGCTGCCAGCGGTCCGCCAGTTCTGCCAGTTCCTCCAGCCCCTGGGGTAACACCTGTTCCAGTCGGGTTCGGATGAATCTTGCCAATACCGGGGAACTGCCTCCGGTACCGATACCGATCTGCACCCGGCCCCTGGAAACGATTGCCGGTATAAAGCCATCGGACAGCTCGGGCGCGTCCACAGCGTTGAGTAACAGTCGCTCCTGCTCAAGCCACGGCATCAGTGCCCGGGTCCAGTCGCATACCTCGGCAATGATCACCAGTACGAATCGGGATGCAGCTGTTCGGTTGGCTTCGGTGGCGTGCTGAATTTGCTCGGCACTGGGAGGGGTGGGCCAATGGGTAATGACAGCTCCGCGCTCCGTCAGTAGCCGGGCTTTGGCGTCGGCGGCCTCACCACTGCCGATGAGCAGCACCGGGCGGCCCGAGATCTGCAGCTGAAAGGGCAGGGGTGTGCTCATGCGCTTTTCTTTAGCAGCGCGGGTTGCCGCTGTCCCGGCTGATAGTAATGGGGGAAGGGCAGCAGGTGGTGGGGTTTCAACAGGGCCAGCTCCTGCTCCGACACTTCCAGCAGATCAAAACCGACGCGGAAGCCCTGGGCAAGCCGGTCCAGGCCCACGGGTCCCGTGCCTATTAAAGATCCGGTATAGCCCTCGGCACGCAACACAGCGGCGGCCGAGAACGCTTTGCCATCGGTTGGCGAGTCGAAGGCCAGGTTAATCGCTGGCGCAGCGCCTGCCGAGCGAGCTGTTACGGTACCGCTAACGGTGGGCTCGGGCATCGTTGGTGTCGTTGCTTTACCGTTTCGATCAACAAGTG
>JAAXJC010000124.1:19723-23108 GCA_012270045.1 Luminiphilus sp. | reverse complement strand
AATAAAATGGGGCCCCGCAGCGCTAACCACACCGCCTGATCCACCGCCGCACTCCAGGGTAGAAATAGCCTCTTCCATTTCCTCGGGAAAAACCGAACCGTCTGTAAAACCAAGTTCCCCGCCCAGGGACGCCGACCCAACATCATCTGATAGTTCAGCCGCGAGTGCCGCAAAATCCTCACCAGCCGCCAGCCGGGCCGCCACGTCCTTGATGCGCTTTCCGTACACTCCCTGTGACTCATCTTCTCCCTTTATCAGGAGGATGTGGGCGATCAGCGCCTGTTCGGCAACCGTGTATTCCTCCCGGACCGACTCAAACTGCTGCTCCAGCAGTTCTTCGTCTACCGGCTGAATAAAGTCCGCCCGGGACAGTTCTATGTACTCTGCGATCACACTGGGCTCCGATGTCCAGCGGTCGGGCTCCGCCTCATAGACCTGCAGCATCGCCTCCTCAGCCACTTCCAATCCTGCGCTGAGACGCTCATCTGGAATGATCAGATACCGGATATCCCGCTCCTCTGCCGTGGCTTCGGCGGCTGCCGCCAACTCGGTTTGGGTTATGAAATCTGAGCTCAGCACGCCATCCTGCAACTGGCTCAGAATGATCTGCTGCACTTGATCCCTACGAAAACGCTCTGGGGTGTACCCCGCGTTCGCCAAAACCACCTTGTACTGGTCTGGGTTAAACACCCCATCAACTTTAAACGCTTCGACAGAGGCGACAATCTGCCCCACGGTCCGGTCAGAAGCCACCATGGCATTGTTATTGGCCGCCTGCAGCAACAGGGTACGCTCAATCAATTCCTCCAGAGCCTGGGGCCTGATCCGGTCGTCGTCGAGGATTGCCGGGTCAATATCGTCCCCAAAAATTTGCATCAACTGCCGCTTCTGGTTCTCAATCGCGACCTGCAATTCCTGTGGCGTGATCTCGGTGCCATTGACCTCCGCGACAGAGGTCCCGGTGCCTCCAAATAGCACCTGCTCCAGCCCAAAGCCCGCAAAGGACAAAATAATCAGGAAGATAATTACCCTGAAACCGGTACTCTGGGCTCCCGATCGAATTGACTGCAGCATGCTGTAATGTTTCCCGTTGGATGAAAGATTATGCAACCGACGGCACCGGCGTGATCACGCCCTGACGATCGGCCCCAAAACACGGCGGGATTAATAGGGTCGCCGTGGCCGGTTGCATTATACGAAAAAGGCGCCGTAAAGGCGCCTCAGAAAAAACCACTTCTCATTTGTTTCTGGCCCTGCTGGCTACTGGCTGTAGCCCACAAATGCCGCCAAATAATATCGTTAAGAAAAAGGGTCGGAACTACTAGTTGACCGCGTCTTTCAGGGCCTTGCCCGCCTTGAAGGCCGGAGCATTAGACGCCGCGATTTGTATGGTTTCACCACTGCGAGGATTCCTCCCCTCTCGGGCAGCCCGATGCTTAACGGAGAAAGTGCCGAAGCCAACCAGGGATACGGTGTCCTGATTCTTCAGGGCAGCAGTAATGGCGTTGATGGCGGCGTCCAGGGCACGACCGGCGGAAGCTTTTGAGAGGTCAGCTTCGTCAGCAATTGCGTCTATTAATTCATTTTTGTTCACTTGGAATCCTCTTGGACAGTTTTATGCAGGGTCAGGGCGGAACCCCTTGGGCTCATGAGAAGGTTATACCGCTCAAGCCAAGGGGGTCAATCTATGATCGTAATAATCTCTGCATTTGGGCGAAGAAAAGAGCCTTACCCTCAGTGCGCGGGAGGCCTGATGTCTTCAGACTCTGCTACGGACGTGCCCCCGCTTACCCCATCGGCGAGATACTCATCGTCACTGATGGGATCCGGTACTCGCTCGAGGGCGATGGCCAATACTTCATCGATCCATTTGACCGGCTTCAGGTCCAGGTTTTCTTTGATGTTGTCCGGAACTTCTTTCAGATCCCGCTCATTTTCCTTGGGTATCACCACCGTTTTAATGCCGCCTCGCCGGGCCGCCAGTAGTTTCTCCTTCAGGCCGCCAATGGGCAGCACTTCCCCTCGCAGTGTGATTTCACCGGTCATGGCAACGTCTGACCGAACCGCTATGCCCGTTGCCACGCTGACCAGTGCGGTGCACATCGCAATACCAGCACTGGGGCCGTCCTTCGGGGTAGCTCCTTCGGGCACGTGCACATGAATGTCGTGCCGGTCATGGTAGGCCGCAGGAACCCCCAGGGCCTGGGACCTTGAGCGAAACACCGTACTGGCCGCCTGAATGGACTCCTGCATGACATCCCCAAGGGAGCCTGTCTTGACATGCCGCCCTTTGCCAGCCACCGACACCGCCTCGATGGTCAGCAATTCGCCACCTACCGACGTCCAGGCCAGGCCGGTCACCTGGCCTACTTTGCTCTCTTCTTCAGCGATACCGTAGTTGAATTTCCTGACACCCAAAAGGTCAGGCAGCATTTCCGCTGTCACCTCGACGGTGCCCTCGAGTTCACCGATTGCAAACCGCTTGACCATCTTGCGGCAGATCTTGGCGACTTCGCGCTCCAGACCTCGAACGCCAGCCTCCTTGGTGTAATAGCGGATGACATCGAGCAGGGCCGCACGACCCAAACTGATCTCATTTTTCTTCAGGCCGTTTTGCTTCATCTGTTTTGGCGCCAGGTAGCGCTCACAGATGTTCAGCTTTTCGTCTTCCGTGTATCCGGGAATACGGATCACTTCCATTCGATCCAGCAGCGGCCCGGGAATATTCATGGTGTTTGACGTGCAAACAAACATCACATCTGACAGGTCGTAATCTACCTCGAGGTAATGGTCGTTGAAGGCATGGTTCTGTTCGGGGTCCAGCACCTCCAGCATGGCGGACGCGGGATCGCCCCGGTGGTCCATGCCCATTTTGTCAATCTCATCGAGGAGGAACAGTGGATTCCTGACCCCGGCCTTGGCCATTTTCTGCAGCAGCTTGCCGGGCATGGAGCCGATGTAAGTGCGCCGGTGCCCTCGGATCTCGGCTTCATCCCTGACCCCGCCCAGCGCCATGCGAACAAACTTCCGGTTGGTAGCCCGGGCCAATGACTCGCCCAATGACGTCTTGCCCACCCCCGGGGGTCCCACCAGGCACAATACCGGCCCCTTGATCTTCCGCACGCGCTTCTGCACGGCCAGGTATTCGAGGATACGATCCTTGACCTCTTCCAAGCCGTAGTGATCAGCGTCCAGTATTGAAGCGGCGCGCTTGAGGTCGTGTTTGACCTTGCTGCGCTTGGACCAGGGTACGCTGACCATCCAGTCGATATAACCCCGCAAAACCGATGCCTCCGCGGACATGGGTGACATCATTTTGAGATTGTTCATTTCGGCCAGCGCCGTCTCCAGGGCTTCGTCGGGCAGCTTGGCATAGTAATAGCGT
>JAAXJC010000124.1:0-19713 GCA_012270045.1 Luminiphilus sp. | reverse complement strand
TGCCTGGATTTGAGCCAACTCATTGGGGGCGTCGTCCAGTTGACCGAGTTACTGCTGAATGGCCTGCATTTGCTCGTTGAGGTAGTACTCGCGCTGACTCTTCTCCATCTGCTTTTTGACGCGACCGCGAATGCGCTTTTCAACCTGGAACAGATCGATTTCCGCATCCATCAAGCCCAGTAAGTGATCCAGACGCTCACGCAGGGAAGAAATCTCCAGAATGCGCTGCTTCTCCTCCAGATCGACGCTCATGTGGGCCGCTATGGTGTCTGCCAGACGACCTGGATCATCAATACCTGACAGCGACGCGAGCACCTCGGAGGGTACTTTCTTGCTCATACTGACGTATTTTTCAAAGTGCTCCACCGTTGACCGAACGCACTCATCCACCTCTTCAGGAGGCAGTTCGTCGCTTTCAATCTGCCGCACGTGGGCGACCGTGTAGTCGCCCTCATCGTTCATCGCCTCAATCGCAGCCCGGAACTCGCCCTCTACCAGGACCTTGATGGTGCCGTCCGGCAGCTTCAGCAACTGCAGAATGTTGGATACCGTGCCCACCTGGTACAGGTCATCGACGTCCGGGCTGTCATCTGAGGCATTCCGCTGGGCGACCAGAAGCACCTGCTTGTCGCTGGCCATGGCCTGCTCCAGTGCTTCTATGGATTTCTCCCTGCCTACAAACAGTGGCAGCACCATATGGGGATAGACGACAACGTCCCTCAGCGGCAGCAGCGGTAGTTCAGTGGCAACGGCGTCGGTCATGGCATACTCCAGCATCACGTACCAGTTACATGGGGTTGCTACGTCGCGTTATCAAGGGCTGGATGACCGCAATGTCATCCTGCCGAGCCTGCCTGGCGGGCGTAATCAGTCGTCGGCAACTGCCCGGGCAGTTTCGTTGCTCTCGTAGACCAACAGTGGCTCGGATTCACCCTGTATGACGCTTTCATCGACGACGATTTTGGCGACATTCTGCTGGGATGGCACGTTATACATGGACTCCAGCAGGACGTTCTCCAGAATGGATCGCAGTCCCCGGGCACCTGTTTTACGTTCCATGGCACGCTCGGCAACAGCCCGCAAACCATCTTCCCTGAAGTCAATCTCAACGCCTTCCATGTCGAACATCTTGGCGTACTGCTTGGTCAGGGCGTTGCGGGGTTCAGTGAGGATTCTCACTAAAGCGTCAACATCCAGTTCTTCCAGGGTAGCAATCACAGGCAGGCGACCGACAAACTCGGGGATCAGGCCGTATTGCACCAAATCCTCTGGTTCCAAATCAGCGAGGGTTTCACCGAAGCGTCGGGTCTCGTCCTTACTCTTCACCTCGGCATTAAAGCCGATGCCGCCCTTTTCAGACCGGTTGCGAATGATTTTGTCCAAACCGGCGAAAGCACCACCACAGATGAACAGAATATTGCTGGTATCCACTTGCAGGAACTCCTGCTGCGGATGTTTGCGTCCACCCTGGGGGGGAACCGAGGCAACTGTCCCCTCAATCAGCTTCAGCAGGGCCTGCTGCACGCCCTCGCCTGACACGTCCCGGGTGATCGACGGGTTGTCTGATTTGCGCGAAATCTTGTCGATTTCATCGATGTACACGATGCCCATCTGAGCCCGCTCAACGTCGTAATCGCACTTCTGCAACAACTTCTGGATAATATTTTCGACATCTTCCCCGACATACCCAGCCTCAGTCAGGGTCGTGGCATCGGCTACGGTGAAGGGCACATCCAACAATCTGGCCAGGGTCTCAGCCAACAAGGTTTTTCCTGAACCGGTGGGCCCAACCAGCAGGATATTGGATTTACTCAGCTCGACATCGTCGGGAGAACGACTGTCAGGGGTGTAGCGCAGGCGCTTGTAATGGTTATAAACCGCCACCGCCAGAACACGCTTGGCGCGCTGCTGGCCTATGACGTACTGATCCAGGATCTCATTGATCTCGTGGGGAATGGGCAGTCGCTCGGAACCGGACTCGCTGGCGGCCTCCTGAACTTCCTCCCGGATAATGTCATTACAAAGGTCCACACACTCATCGCATATGAACACCGAGGGCCCCGCAATGAGCTTACGGACCTCGTTTTGGCTCTTTCCGCAGAACGAACAGTAGAGGAGTTTGTCACTGTCGGTACTGTCTTTTGCCATTACACCCGTCCTCCCAGAGGAGCGTTACTTCTTCTCACTGCAAACGATGATCGGTTTAAGCGCAGTTTGCAAGGCAATATTGGCGCTTATCAGGCCTCTGGCGCTGCCTCACGGCTGTTGACCACATGGTCCACCAGGCCATAACTCTTGCTCTGTTCAGCGTCCATGAACCGGTCTCGCTCCGTGTCACGCTCGATCACCTCCAGGGGCTGACCGGTGTGCTCTGCCATCAGCCGGTTCAGGCGCTCCCTGATGATCAGGATCTCTTTCGCCTGAATATCGATATCGGTCGCCTGGCCCTGGGCTCCACCGGAGGGCTGGTGGATCATGGTCCTCGCATTGGGCAGGATGTAGCGCTTGTCCTGGGCACCACCACTCAGCAGGAAAGCTCCCATTGACGCCGCCTGACCGATGCACATGGTGCTGACGTCGGGCTTGATGAACTGCATGGTGTCGTAGATCGACAAACCGGCGGTGACCGACCCGCCAGGGCTGTTGATGTAGAGGTGAATGTCCTTGTCCGGATTCTCCGACTCCAGGAACAGCAGCTGTGCAACAATCAGGTTGGCCATGTGGTCTTCGACCGGGCCCACAGCAAATATCACCCGCTCTTTCAGCAGTCGGGAATAAATATCAAAAGAACGCTCCCCACGGGAGGTCTGCTCTATCACCATGGGCACCAGCCCTAGGCCTTTTACGTCCTGCATGGGCTTGTCATGAATCATCGTATGCTCCCGTCTGCACGGTTCATTGCTGGGCTGGTCGCGCCGCGGCCAGAGCGTCCTGATAAGAACTTTGCTGATCTTCTATCTGGGCATCGGCGAGCAGTTTTTCAACCACCTGATCTTCCAAAACCCGAGATTCGACCTGCGCCAGCTGTTCATTTTCGCTGTAGTACCAGTTGATGACTTCCTCGGGCTCCTGGTAAGTCGACGCGATGTCCTCAATGGCCTCCCGGACCTTAGCCGGATCGGCCCGCAATTCAAATTTGCTGATCATTTCGCCCAGCAACAGACCCAGTTTTACTCGCCGCTCGGCCTGGTCCTTGAACATATCGTCAGGAAGGATGCTCTTTAAATCCATTTCGGGGCTGGCCTGGCCACCAAACTGCTGGAACATCTGGCCGCGCATGCCATCAATCTCCTGGGCCACCAGGCTGGATGGCACCTCAATCCCCTCATGGGCTGCAATAATCCCGTCCATGACCTGGTTTTTAACGTGGGATTGCACCGCATTGCGCAGTTCGCGCTCCATGTTCTTGCGCACTTCATCCCGAAAAACCGGCTCACCGCCCTCCTCGACACCGTAACTGGTGAACAGTTCCTCATCGAGGGGTGCAAGTTCCAACACCTGAACCTTTTTACAGGTGATGGCGAAGTCGGCATCGGCACCCTGCAATTCCTCCGCGGAATAATCCTCGGGGAAGGTTACGCTGATCGACTTTTCTTCTCCTGCCTTCATGCCAACAATCCCTTCCTCAAAGCCCGGGATCATTTTTCCGCTGCCCAATTCCAGTGAGTGGTCCTCACCGGCGCCCCCCTCGAAGGCCTCGCCGTCACGGGTGCCGTTGAAGTCGATGACCACGGTATCTCCATTTTCTGCAGCGCGATCAACCTCTTCCAGGCTGCCCCGCTGCTTTCGGAAAATCTCAATAATTTCATCAACATCCGCGTCCGTTACATCAGCTACCGGCCGGGCAACGGTGAGCCCCGCCACTTCGTTGATCTCCAGGGTCGGAAACACCTCAAACGTCGCGGTATATTCAACGTCATGGCCCGCCTCAAGGGCTCGTGGTTCTATGGTGGGCTGCCCGGCGGGACGAAGCTGCTCCGACACCACCGCCTCCTGGAAGGTTTGGCTGATCACCTCGCCAATCACCTCTTGCCTGACACCGACGCCAAAACGTTGCTGCATGACCTTCATGGGAACTTTACCCGGCCTGAATCCTGGCAATCGCACATTCCGCGCCGCCTCACGCAGGCGGTTGGCCACCGCGCCATCGACCCGCTCGGCAGGCACGCCGATGGTCAGGCGTCGTTCAAGCCCAGAAATGGTTTCAATAGATACCCGCATGGAGTGCTCCTGAAAATCGTGATGTTGGCCGACACTGATGCCGTCCGCTGTTGTACCCAGGCTGCATTAATGGTGCGGAAGGAGAGACTCGAACTCTCACGCCTTGCGGCACTGGAACCTAAATCCAGCGCGTCTACCAATTTCGCCACTTCCGCGGTTGGTGCAGGGGTTATCGACGCAGCGCGGCAATTCCAAGGGCGCGAATACTCTCACAGGGGTAGGATTGTTGCAATAACAAGCATCTGCGGGCCAACCGCGCTACCGTGCATAGCGCCACTCCCAGAGGCCTTCCATATTATTTTATTCAATAAAACAATATCTTATGTACCTTATATACAGTTATTTATTATATATGGGGCTGGGACAAAGGATTTGAAACATTAATTTTGCCGCTTATAGCGCAAAATTCTATCAGGACCCCATCAGGGGGTAGACAAGCCCCCGGGACCTTCGTGCATACTTAGAGGCGAGGTGTGGTATCTAGCGCTGCCCCCTCCCGAAGCGTCGCTGCTGTGCCGTTGGACAGGCCAACCGGTCAAATAAGAGAGCGATGCGGGAACTCCAAAGTCACTGTGAAGGTCCCGGTCAGGGACCTTTTTTTTACCCAGGAAATCCCTGCCCTCACATGGTGTGGGTCTGTTTTTCTGAATTCAGTGTGCCACCAAGGTGATTCTCAATCTTGGCGTTGGCGGTGGCATCCTGATCCGAGAACTGAACACCCACACCCGCCTGACGGTTGCCCTGGGCCCCGGTGGGGGTAATCCACACAACCCGCCCGGCAATGGGAATTTTCTCGGGCTCGTCCATCAGGGTGAGCAGCATAAAAACCTCATCCCCGATGCTGTACTGCTTGTTGGTAGGCACAAATAACCCGCCGTTCTCCAGGAACGGCATGTAAGCCGCATACAGAACGGCTTTGTCTTTGATCGTAAGGGACAGGATGCCCTGACGGCTACCATCACTCATGGATCCTTCCTCCGTGCCGGCAGGATAGCAACAGTTGCTTTAACTTACATCCCTTGCACCCGTTGCTGCGCGAGCAAACGAGCCACCTCAGCGGGCAGGGTATCCCGGGCGAAATTGATACCCCGTTGGTGGGCTGCCAGCAACGCCTGCAGTCGGTCGCGACAGCGGAAACCGGCGGGATTCGCTCCCACCAGCGCCCCCCGGCGCAAGTCTTTATCCAGGCTGTGCAACGCCAGTTCCAGCAACACACCGTGATCGTACTGCCCAAGAGCCTGTGCCGCTTCACTGCTGTCCATGCCCCCTGACAGCACCCGATCAAATACCGCCGACAATTCGGCCAGACCGGCGACCTCACCGGTAGTCATCAGGTTCAGCGCCGCGACCGGACGACCGTCAGCCAGGGTCAAGGCCTGGGAGGCTTGGTCGGGAGCGCAATTCGCCTCTGCCATCAACCATTCCTGCGCCTGGTCAGGGCCCGGTGGAGCCACGACGATCGACTGACAGCGCGAGCGCACGGTCGCGATCAAGGCCCCCGCCTGACTGCTCACCAGCAAGATAACCGACGACCCGGGAGGCTCCTCCAAGGTCTTGAGCAGTGCATTGGCCGCTTGAGCCGTCATTGCTTCCGCAGGTTCAATCAGCAGGACTTTTCTAGTGCCGTAAGCAGCGGTTTTCTGCACGAAACCGACAGCAGCACGCACGGCGTCGATACCTATCGCACGCTTGCCCTCCTCGGGAGCTAACCACCTGAAGTCGCCATGGCTGCCCGCCTTCATCAGACCGCAACTCTCGCAGTGCCCACAGGGCTCCGGCGAGGTCTCGTTACACATCAGGCCTGTTGCAAAAGCGTGGGCCAACTGTGCCTTTCCAAGGCCACTGGCACCGCTTAATAACAGCGCATGGGGTAACTTGCCGGCACGGTCTGCGCGACACAGGCGCTGGTAAATCCCCTCCTGCCAGGGCAGCGGGGCCGGCGGCCACTGCAGGGCGACGTCAGTGGGCATCATCGTTAAACCACTGTTCAATTGCCGCTGTGATTTGCCGCTCCACCCGCTCGAGGGATTCGCCTGCGTCTATGACCCGCCAACGCCGGGGTGCCTGTTGCACTCGGTGTCGGTAGCCCTCGCGCACCGCCTCGAAAAATTCCAGGGCCTCCTGTTCGAAGCGATCGAGATCACCGCGCCTTCGGGCTCGATCCAAGCCTACCCTCGGCTCCACATCCAGCAGAAACGTCAAATGGGGCTCCAGCCCGGGGTGGGCTAACTCCTGCAAGGCGACAATGGTCTCTGCGGGAATTCCCCGCCCCTGCCCCTGGTAAGCATGACTGGCATCACTGAAGCGATCACAGAGCACCCACTCTCCCCGCGCCAATGCCGGTTGTATGACCGTCGCGACATGCTGGGCGCGGGCCGCAAAGACCATCAGCAATTCAGCCATGGGGGTGGGCGCCAAGCCTTCCTTTTCAAGCAACAGTTCCCGCAGCCGCTCTCCCAGCGGCGTGCCCCCCGGTTCCCGGGTGACCACCAGGGGAATGCCACGGGCCTTCAAACAGCGCTCGATACAGGCCAGTTGGGTGGATTTGCCTACCCCCTCGCCGCCTTCAACCGTAATAAAACGCGGACTGCCGGTAACTGCCGTCATCTAGCTGCCGTCCTTTGGCGTGGAACGGTAGTTTTTTTTGCGACCCAATTGATATTCCCTGACGTTGGCGTTGTGCTCTTCCAGCGTGCTGGCGAACGCATGGTAACCATCACCCTTGGCCACAAAATACAGGTCAGTACCGGGCTCGGGATTGACCGCCGCACGCACCGCTGCGGCCCCTGGCAGCGCTATCGGGGATGGGGGCAGGCCAGTGATCTGATAGGTGTTCCAGGGGTTCGATCCATCCCGTAAGTGCTGCCGGGTCAGATTGCCATCAAAGCCATCACCCAGTCCATAAATGACGGTTGGATCAGTCTGCAGACGCATGTTTTGCTCCAGGCGTCGGGAAAACACCCCAGCGATCCTCGGCCGCTCTGCCGCTACCGAGGTCTCCCTTTCCACAATTGACGCCAGAATCAAGGCCTCGTCGGGCCCATTCAGGGGCGTGGTCGAATCTCTGTCACGCCACGCTGCCTCCAGTGTTTGCTGCATGAGGGCATGGGCTCGACGCAGGATATCGAGATCAGAGTCACCGGCGACGTACTGGTAGGTCTCCGGCAAAAACCAACCTTCCACATAATCAGAGGGCGCCACCAGATCCCGCAGGGCCGGATCGTCGGGACCAGCCAGCTCACGCTTCAACCGACTGTCGTCGTGCAGGCGCTGCAAGGCCTGGGCAAGTGTAATGCCCTCCGGAAAGGTAATTCGGTAACTCACCACCTCACCGCGCGCCAGCACATCCAGAAACTCCAGACCGGTCAAACCCGGCCGCAGAACGTACTCGCCGGTCTTTATCTGACGATCGACGCCGGTCCAGCGCGCCCACAAACCCAGCAGTTGGGGTGAGTCCAGATAGCCAGCCGCCGCCATCTCTGCCAGGACTGAGGCCAGGCTCTGACCTGGCTTGATCGCAACCACTACCGGCTTATCAGGTACTGTCATCGGGGAGCGCAGCTTTTGCTCGCCCCAAAGCCAGCCTCCTGCGCCCAGCACCGCCGTCAGCACTATGACTGGAATGACAGCCCTCATACTGCTGTGGCCGGATGAAGCTGGTGGTTAAGGGCTTCCGCGGCCTCAAAGCAGATGAAAGATCGGTCTTCCACAGATTCGATTCCCCGCACACCAATTACTGAATTACAGAACATGGCTTCATCCGCCCGCTGCTGGTCCGCCAGGGTAATAGCACGCACTTCAACTCTGTAGCCCAAGGCGGCAGCGCACTGTTCAATAATGACCTGCCGTCGGGTGCCGGCAATTCCGGCTGCGGTGATGGGTGGCGTAACCAACACCGATCCAAGTCGCAGGAACAGGTTACCACTTGCTGTGGACAACCACGCGCCCTCGGGATCACACATGATCGCCTCGTCGAAGCCACTGGCCCGGGCACCAGTCATCGCCAGAACCTGCTCTGTTCTCGCCAGCAACTTGCACCCAGCCAAAACCGGTTGTTCGGCCCAGGCAATGGGACTGATAGCCAGCCTTGCCGGTGGCAGTCTGTCCGGCAGACCAGGACTAAAGCGCACAACGCTGCGGGGTTGCTCAGGTATTGGCAGGCCGTAGCCCCGAGGGCCCGAGCCCCGGGTAACCGTCAGTCGCAGTGTGCCGCTCACAGCGCCAAGATCGGCCGCAAGTTGCTGCTCTGTCTGCAACAGCAACCCGGACGCCAAATCCTGTGGGTTGCTGAAGGAGAGCACGCGCAAGCCTTGCAGTAGGCGCGCCTCGTGATACTCACGCCAACTGATCACCCCCTCGGCTACCCGCAGGGTTTCAAAGACTCCGTCTGCAAGTGCCAAACCCCGGTCATCGGGGGGAACCAGCGCGCCGATTTCACCATCGACCCAGAAGGTCTCAGCGGGCACCGGTTGATCAGCCCGCGTACTGGCTGAAAATCAGTGTGCCGTTGGTACCGCCGAAGCCAAAGGAGTTGCTGATGGCATGACGGATTTCCCGCTGCTGCGCCGTATGGGGAACGTAATTCAGGTCGCAACCCTCTCCCGGATTATCGAGATTGATGGTAGGCGGCGCCACGTTGTCACGGATGGCAAGCACCGTAAATACAGCCTCCACGGCCCCGGCAGGACCCAGCACATGCCCGATCATCGACTTGGTCGAGCTTACGGCCAGGTCTCGAACAGCATCCCCAAAGATACTTTTCACCGCCATGGTTTCAGCCAGATCGCCCACTACGGTCGATGTTCCATGGGCATTGATGTAGCCGATATCAGCGACATTCAATTTCGAATCCCTGAGGGCGTTGGCCATGGACTGGGCCGCTCCCCTGCCGTCTTCGGGCGGGGACGTCATGTGGTAGGCGTCACCACTCATGCCGAATCCTGAAAGCTCAGCATAGATATGGGCACCCCGGGCCAAGGCGCTGTCCAGGGATTCCAACAGCAACATCCCCGCACCATCACCCAGCACGAAACCATCCCGGTCAGTATCCCAGGGTCGTGAAGCAGACAGCGGATCATCGTTGCGCGTGGAGAGAGCCCTGGCGGCCGCGAAACCACCCAGCCCGACCGGAGTAGTCGCCATCTCCGCGCCGCCCACCAGCATCGCATCTGCTTCCCCCGTCGCTATCAGCCGCGCACCCATTCCGATGTTGTGGGTACCGCTGGTGCAGGCCGTTACGATGGCAAGGTTGGGGCCCTGCATGTTGTACATCACCGAAATATTGCCGCTGATCATGTTAATAATGGCGCCGGGGACAAAAAACGGTGAAATCCTTCGGGGCCCGGACTTCGCTATCAATTCGTTATTGTGTTCAATGGATCCGATACCGCCTATGCCGGATCCTATGGCGCAACCCACCCGGCCGCAGTTCTGCTCGGTGATCTCAAGGCCACTGTCGCGCAAAGCCTGTATGCCAGCGACCATTCCGAATTGGATGAATGGATCCATACGCTTGGCGTCTTTTGGAGCCAGGTAACCCTCGGAAGAGAAGTCCTTCACCGAACAACTGAACTGGGTGGCGAAGGCTGAAGTGTCAAAACTGGTGATGGACGCCGCACCACTGCGGCCATCACAGATAGCGCTCCAACTGGACGCCACATCCAGCCCGACAGGCGTAACCGCGCCCAGACCGGTCACGACCACCCGATTACCGTTCATATCTCATCCCCCTGTGCGGGTACGCAACGACTGAAAACAGCACACGCACCACAGTAAAGCTAAAAAAAAGCCGCTCTCTGATTGCTGGAGAGCGGCTTGCTTACCCGTGTCCCGATGGGGACCTCAGGCGAGATTTTCGTTGATGTAGTTAATGGCCAGTTGAACGGTGGTTATCTTCTCGGCTTCTTCGTCAGGAATTTCGGTTTCAAACTCCTCTTCAAGGGCCATTACCAATTCCACCGTATCGAGAGAATCAGCACCCAGGTCGTCGACAAATGACGCCTCACTGCGTACTTCATCTTCTTTTACACCGAGTTGTTCAGCGACGATTTTTTTGACGCGGTCTTCAATGCTGCTCATGGTTTCTTTCACTCTCCCGGATAGTAAGCGGGCGTCAGCCCGACCAGTTGCCGAATTCTACCCAGAAACGCGCCCGGATAGAAAATAATTAACTTGCCTCATTAGGCCATATGCATGCCGCCGTTGACATGGATGGTCTCTCCCGTGATGTAGGCTGCACCGTCACCGACCAGGAAGCAGACGGTCTCGGCGATCTCGTCAGGCTGCCCCAGCCTGCCGAGGGGAATCTGGCCGAGCAGCGCATCCCTGTTGTCACTGGGTAATTCCCGGGTCATGTCGGTATCAATAAACCCGGGCGCTACCGCGTTCACGGTGATCGCGCGGGATCCAACCTCCCTGGCCAAGGCCCGGGTAAAACCCTCAGCTCCCGCTTTGGTAGCTGCATAGTTGCTTTGCCCGGCGTTGCCCATGGATCCGACCACCGAAGTAATCGTCACGATGCGCCCCCATCGGGCTTTGGTCATACCCCTGAGACAGGCTTTGCTGAGGCGATAGATTGAGCTGAGGTTCGTCTGAACAACGCTGTCCCATTCCTCGGGCTTCATCCGCATCAAGATGTTGTCCCGGGTGATACCTGCGTTGTTCACCAGCACCAGCGGCGCACCAAATTGGGTGTTGATCTGTGCCAATGCCGCGTCCACGCTACTTTGGTCGGACACATCGAGCACCAGCCCGGCACCTCCGGCGGGATTCAACCGGGCATCAATCCCGGCGGCACCCTGCTCCGTGGTCGCAGTACCAATCACCGTAAAAGACGCAGCGGCCAGGCGATCAGCAATGGCCTTGCCGATACCCCGGCTGGCCCCGGTAACCAATGCAATACCTCGACTCTCTGTGTTCATGATGACGGGTCCTCACTGATCGACTGCATCGCGGCCTCCAGATCACCGGGCTTTTCAATGGCATGGCCCGCGAGTTGTTTGTCTATTCTCCGCAGCAATCCGGACAACACCCGACCTGGACCGCATTCAACAAACTGATCGCAGCCCATATCGACCATAGTCGCAACGCAATCGGTCCACCGCACGGGCGCCACCACCTGCTTCAACAACAAGCGGGTAATCGATCCGGCATCGGTTTGGGGTCGGGCATCCACGTTACTGATCACCGGTATCCGCGGGTCATTGAGCTCTACGGATGACAGTGCGTCTTCCAACACCTCGGCTGCGTGACCCATAAGTGGGGTGTGGAAGGGAGCGCTAACCGGCAGGGGTAGAATGCGTTTGGCGCCTTCGGATTTAAGTCGGGCCATGGCTTCGTCCACCGCCGGGGCGTGCCCCGCTATCACCACCTGGCCCGGGGAATTGAAATTGACTGCCATCACCCGGCTTTGGGCATCACCGCTGATCTCATCACAAACCCGGTTGATGGTGGCGTCTTCCAGGCCCAGCACCGCGGCCATTGCGCCTTGACCCACTGGCACGGATTCCTGCATGGCCCGACCCCTGAGTCGCACCAGGCGCACTGCGTCGTCAAAGGCAAGGGACCCCGCCGCGACCAGTGCCGAAAACTCGCCCAGGCTATGGCCTGCGGCGACAGAGGGCACTGCGCCACCCCGCTCACACCACAAACGGTACAGGGCAATGCTGGCGGTAAGAATGAGGGGCTGTGTATTTGCCGTCAGCGCCTGATCTTCGGCGGGACCATCTTTGGCCAACGCCCAGAGGTCCAGGGACAGCGCATCGGATGCCTCGGCAAAAGTTTGCCCTATCACAGGGCTGCCAAGGGCCGCTTCACCCAGCATGCCAACACTCTGGGAGCCCTGGCCTGGGAAAATAAAAGCTACGCCGTACCCAGGAGCAAGTTCAGACTGCCCTGCGGTTTGATGTTCAGTCACTGCCAAGCCCCAAGCATCCAGCAGCGAAACCGGAGTTCACGGGCGAAAAAAGCCGCGGGTCCGGTAGACGCCCCGGACTCCTATCAGTCGTCAGCGCCGGTATCGACTACCTTTTTACCGCGATAAAACCCGTCAGCGCTGACATGGTGTCGACGACGCACCTCACCTGACGTTGAGTCAACCGTCAGCGTGGGGCCATCCAGCGCGTCATGTGAGCGTCGCATACCACGGCGGGATCGGGTTTTTCGATTCTGTTGTACTGCCATGCTGTCCTCCAATAAGCCCGCCACCCGGTTACAGCGGTGATCGGCCTGTTAAATCTAGCTGTCCTGTTTCAGGGTTTTTAGCACGTCAAACGGGCTTTGTTGCTGCCCGCCTTCATCGCCATCAATTCCGTTGTCATCATCCGGCTCAACCACCACGCCTGTTTGCGAGCCGCATTCGATATCACTGTGATAACTGTAGTTTGGCAGCGCCAACAACAGTTCGTCCTCTACCGCCTGCCACAAATCCAACTCTTCCCCTACAACCAATGGGTCATAGCGGGCGGGCAGCTGCCCTGCGTCTGCATCGCTCCACAACGCCACCAACTGCGTTTGAGACTGCAAACACTCCTCAAGCTCGCCAAGACAGCGCTGACAGGTCACTGCGACCTGGGCCTCCACGGCCAGTTCAAGGACATATCGGCCCTCTTCATCGCGGAAAAACCTTGCCTTCACCGCCACGGGCGATTGTCCTGATGCACCCGCAGCCTGAAGTCGTGGTAGCTTGGCAGGGTCGAGGTGGCCAACGAGGTCTGCAGTGCGAGCCGCCAAAGCACGCATTTCGACCCTGTGTGGGAGTACCCCGTCCGTCATGGCGCGGCATAATACGGATGGGCCCCAAGGCTGTCAAAAATAAAATGTCGGTAATTCAAAGGGTTTTATGGATAAAGAAGCTGCACAAGGCGCTCCCCCTGAGGCACTGATACTGGCCTCCACCTCCCGCTATCGGGCCGAACTGATGTCGCGGCTGGGATTACATTTTACGACTGAACAGGTGGCCGTCGATGAATCCTGTCATCCCGGTGAGACGGCGCTGGCCCTCGCGCGACGGTTATCAGTCGAGAAAGCCCGTGCCGTCATTGACCACGGTGGTGATTTTGCCAGCATAGGCAGTGACCAGGTTGCGGCCTGCGATAACCGCCTGCTGGGCAAGCCGGGAACCGCCGCCGCGGCCTGCGAGCAACTGCAGTTCGTCAGCGGTAAGCATGTGGTATTTTTCACCGGCCTGGCACTGTGGCGCCCTCGACTGAATCTGCTGGCCCAACGGGTTGCCCATACCGAGGTGTCCATGCGGCCACTGAGCAATGCCGAAATCGAACGCTACGTCGAGCGAGACCAGCCCTTCGACTGCGCCGGCAGCTTCAAATGGGAGGCCTTGGGTATCAGTCTGTTTCGTGCGACCGAGGGACCGGACCCCACGGCTCTCCAGGGCTTGCCGCTAATCGCCCTGTCGGAGCTGCTGCGCCAGCAGGGCTTCCAGGTGCCCTGAGGCGCACTGTTCAGATGCCGCCATTGAGCACGGCCTGCAGATCGTCCGGTAAGGGGGCGACCAATTCATAGGGACCGGTATCCAGGGTGAAGTTCAACTGGTGAGCGTGCAGGAACAGCCGTTTCACGCCCAACTGCCCGGTCAACTCATCGGCCGCATCACCGGCATATTTGACATCACCGAGGATGGGGAAACCCGCGTGCTGACAGTGCACCCGAATCTGATGGGTGCGGCCGGTGACGGGCTTGGCTTCCACCAGCGTGGCACGGGCAAGGCGCTGCACCACCCTGAACTGGGTCAGCGCCCTGCGCCCGGAGGCCGACACTTTGACCCTGCGCTCACCCGAGGCCAGGGAGAACTTCTCCAGCGGTGCGTCTACCTGCTTTAAATGTGCAGGCCAGCGTCCCGAGACCAGACAGAGGTATCGCTTGTCCATGCCATCGGTTCTCAGCATCTCATGCAGGGTTCGGAGTGTCGCAGCCCGCCGCGCGACCAGTATTACCCCCGAGGTATCCCTATCCAGCCTGTGTACCAACTCGAGATAGCGGTCATTTGCGTACATGCTGCGCAGGGTCTCTATCAAACCGACGCTGACACCACTACCTCCGTGCACGGCAAGACCCGAGGGTTTATTGATGGCCAGCAGGCTCTGCTCCTCCAGCAAAATCGCTCTGCGCAAACGCTCCTGCCACTGGGAGGCGCCGGTCGCAGGAGCGCGTTCAGCGGCCTGTAGCGGGGGTATCCGCAGCAGATCTCCGGCCATCAGTCGGGCGTCCGGCTTGCATCTAGACCGGTTGATACGGACTTCCCCTTTCCTAATCGCCCGATAGATTCGGGTTTTGGGCACCCCGGGACGTACCCGCTTCAGGAAGTTATCCAACCGTTGACCGGCCTCTTCAGGGGCGATTTCCAACAACTCCACGCGCGCGGCAGGGGTGGTCTTATTATCTTTTTTTTGTGGCATTTGAATAACTTAGCATTTGGTGTTAGTGTCCGCTCCCGTGTGTGGAAGCACACTGGTGGAAACCATGGTGGCGCAGCATAAAACAGAGAGTTTGCGCGCCCCCACCCGTCGGGCGGTCATGATCAGTAACCAAGAATAGCCCGAACCCGCTGCGAGCCCAAAAACACTGTATAGGGTGGCGGCGGCGCCAGTGGCCCCGGCACACAAGGATTACACGCGCCCCTGCAGGTACCTGAACACTCCGGGCTACTTGAGGACATCTACCCGTCAGAGCGGGGTACCCAGAGGGCTTTAAATAAACCGCGAATCCCCCGGGACGCGGCGCGAAATTCGGGTCCAGCCAAGGTGGTTGCACCCTGGACATATAAGACGTGATCCCGCCCAACGGCGGCAAACGTTGGTATTGCGTAGGTATCGCAATCCCCCATGGCCACCCCTGAAGTAAAGGGGTTCGCGCCCGTTCAGTGGATTCCACACTGGACGTTTGTTATGAAAAAAATGCTTATCAATGCCACCCAACCCGAGGAAATCAGGGTTGCGCTGGTTGACGGGCAGCGCCTGTACGATCTGGATATTGAGAACCGCCACCGTGGCTCCACCAAGGCCAATGTTTATAAGGCAAAGATCACCCGGGTAGAGCCCAGCCTTGAAGCGGCCTTCGTGGACTTTGGCGCAGATCGCCATGGCTTCCTCCCGCTCAAGGAGATAGCCCACCAGTACTACCGAAGTTCGGCTCCCGAGGGTGACGGCAAGACGAGAATCAAGGATGTCCTCAAAGAGGGCACCGAAGTCATTGTGCAGGTCGACAAAGAGGAGCGTGGCACCAAAGGCGCCGCGCTCACCACCTACATCAGCCTGGCCGGTCGCTACATGGTCCTGATGCCCAACAACCCCAAGGCGGGAGGCATCTCCCGGCGTATCGAAGGCGATGACCGCAGCGAGCTTCGCGACGCCCTGGCGCAACTCGATATTCCCGACGGGATGGGCGTCATAATCCGCACCGCCGGCGTCGGGCGCAGCCCTGAAGAATTACAGTGGGACCTGGACTACCTGCTGCAGCTGTGGAGTTCTATATCCACAGCCTCCGACGAGAACAAGGCTCCGGTACTGTTGTACCAGGAAAGCGATGTCATCATCCGGACGATACGCGACTACCTGCGCGACGATATCGATCAGGTGTTGATCGATGACCGCGGGGCCTGGCAGCAGGCCCATGACTTCGTCAGCATGGTCATGCCCAAGTACAGGCAGCGCATTCGTCATTACGAAGATGCCATCCCCCTGTTCAACCGTTTCCAGGTGGAAGGTCAGATAGAAACCGCTTTCCAGCGCGAGGTGCGCCTGCCCTCAGGGGGATCGATAGTGATCGACCCCACCGAGGCGCTGGTTTCCATTGATATCAACTCGGCCCGGGCCACCAAAGGTTCGGACATTGAACAAACAGCGCTACAGACCAATCTGGAAGCCGCTGACGAGGTTGCCCGACAACTGCGACTTCGGGACATGGGTGGTCTGGTGGTCATTGACTTCATTGATATGAGCGCCAACAAGAACCAGCGGGCAGTGGAAAATCGCATACGGGATGCACTGGAAATCGACCGTGCGAGGGTTCAGGTAGGCCGCATCTCCCGATTCGGACTGCTGGAGATGTCCCGACAACGACTGCGCCCCAGTCTGGGAGAAATCAGCGCCATAGTCTGCCCGCGCTGTACCGGCCAGGGCACCATTCGCGACACCAAATCCCTGGCGCTGGCCATACTCAGGCTGCTGCAGGAGGAAGCTGGAAAGGAGCGCACCGGCGAGGTCAGAGCCGTGGTGCCGGTGGATGTCGCGGCGTTCCTGCTCAATGAAAAGCGCAGTGCAGTCAATGACATCGAGAGCTCCACCGACGTTCGGGTTCTGATTATCCCGAATCCCCACATGGAAACGCCCCACTTCGAAGTTATTCGCCTCAGGGACGATGAGGTAGAAGAGACCTCTGCCCTGAGCTATGAAGTCGAAATAGAGGCACCGGACCCCGTGGCCATTCGGGACGAAGAAAGCGCCGCGCCGTCTGCGCCCCAGCCTTTGGTCCGGGGTGTAACTCCCACCGCCCCGGCACCGGTGGCCAGCGAACCCGAACCTGCGCCGGCGAGCCCCGAGATCCAGCCTGTGGCTGATGCAGCCCCTGTGGCGAGATCTGAAGGCACCAAGCCGGGGGTATTGTCACGGGTCTGGAGCAGCCTGTTCGCCCCAGCGCCTGCAACAGCAGAACAACCCGCATCGGAAAACGCCGTGGTGGCCGAAGCTCCGGCAGAAAACACCGAGACGGCCAACGATGGCGACAAGCGTCAACGGCGGTCTCGTGGTGGACGCAATCGATCGCGTAACAGGCGCCAGGAGCGGCCCGGTTCAGAGGTAGCAGCAGAGCTTGAGTCTACCCAGGACAGCACTGCTGCAACCGACAAACCCGCGCACCCGGCGGACGAGGAATCTGACGAACGGCCAAAGCGAAACCGGCGCCGACGGGGTCGACGTGGTGGACAGAAACGGGGTGGCGCAGAAGCCTCCGGCGAGGACGGAATGGAAACGGCTGTTGAGGCCGACGCTCTCGAAGCAACCACCGACAGCGACGGCCCGGATACCGATGACACCAGCGAATCCCAGGACAGCGCCCGGCATCGACCTGCCGATAAGCGCAATGAGGGCAGGCGCCGCCGTCGACGGGGCCCGAAGCCGGTCGAGGTGGCCCAGGAAGCGCCAGAGGCAGAGTCCCCAGCTGACGGGGCAAACCCAGCCGAGGTCGTGAACAGTGACCCAGTGGCAACAGAGCCCGATACCACGCTCAAGGAAGATGCCCCGGTGAGTGAGGCGCCCGCGGAGGTGAATGAGCCCATGGCTGTGGCCGATCATGAATCGGAGGCAGAGCCCACCGAATCACCAGAAGCCGTGGACGCGGCCCCAACCGTGACCGAGACCTCTGAACCCGAAACCATCGCGACACCCGCGCAAAGCGTGGCTGTCGAGGTGCAGCCCGCGCCCGTTGAAGAGATTGAGACTGTTGTGGCAGACCGTTCGGGCCTCACCGAGACCGGTCGGGCGGTGAATGATCCCAGGGTGGAACCCAAACCGGTGGGCGACGTCAACGTGATGACCTTACGAGAGGCGCTATTCAGGGAACAGCAGGCGCCGCCCGTCAGCGTCGTAGACAGGAATGTGCCCAGGGCCAGCAATGACCCCCGGGGCCCAAAGCCGGGCTTAAGCCTGGCAGCCAAGCCAACAGAAGCCCGCCACCCTGAGTCTGACGCAAGCCACGACCCAGTAGAGACAGCCCAGGATGCCAACCTGAAACAGGGGTGAGTCATCGCCTTTTGGGGGGCTATCGAGGCCCCCTGGTTCTCAGGCGATGATCTCGCGTATTGCAGCCTTGTAGCCCCGGCTCACCTTGAGCTGGGCGCCCCCCCGCAGGGTCAGGCTGTACTCGCCGCTCTGCATGGACTGGGCACAGCTGATGAAGTCCCGGTTTACCAAGGTGCTGCGGTGAATTCGGAGAAAACGGGGCTCAGGCAACCGACTCATCAAGTCCTTCATGGTGGTGCGCATAATATGCGTCTCGCCCTCTGCGTGGACGCACATGTAGTCACCCGCGGCATCCACCCACTCGATGACATCAAGGGGCACAAATCGAATTTCCCCCTGCTCCCTGATCGACAGGTATTCAACCTGATCCTTGGCTGCACTGGGAGTGGGTGCTTCATTGTCCCGGCCCTGCTCCAGACTCAGCACCAGATCCAGTAACCGGGCTTTATCCGCCACCGCATCGCGGGCGGCCACAACCGCCCTGGCCCGCTCGACGGCTTCCCGCAGCCTGGGCTCCTCGACCGGCTTGAGAATGTAATCTATTGCATTCACCTTAAAGGCTTCGACGGCGTAGTGATCGAAAGCAGTTACGAACACAATTTCGGGCATCACGTCCGCCTGCAAGCGGCGCACAACATCAAAGCCCGACAGGCCCGGCATTTGAATGTCGAGGAAAACAAGGTCCGGAGCCTCGGCGGCGATGGCCGCAACCGCCTCTTCGCCATTTTTGCACTCCCCAATGACCTCGACATCGGGAATGCTGGCAAGGCGCATCACGATACCCCTGCGCGCCAGTTGCTCGTCATCAACCACCAACGCTCGTACCATCAGTTCTGGCTCATACTCTCTGGGTAATGGAAAGGCAGGTTGATCACTACCGTCAGCCCACTGGGTTCGGACGGTCGCAACTCACAGAATTGATTGTCTCCATAGAGTTCCTTGAGCCGCCCCTGGATGTTTTTAATCCCGACCCCTGTACTGGGCACTGATAGATCCTGCTTCTGCTCAATGCCCGGTCCGTCGTCAACCACGCTCAACTGCAACAAATCCCTCCGCCGATAGGCTGTAATGCGAATGGTGCCACCCTCGACGGACTTGGCAATCGCGTATTTGATCGAATTTTCAATCAGCGGTTGCAACAACATAGACGGCATCATCGCATTGGCAGCCTCATCAGCGACAAAGACCTCCAGGTTGAGACGTTCGCCAAAGCGCACTTTCTCGATCTCCAGATACAGCATCATACTGGCGACCTCATCCTTCACGCTGACTTCCCGCATGGGATCGCTCTCCAGGGAGTAACGTAGAAAGCCCGAGAGCTTGCTCACCATTTCATTGGCGGTTTTGTTGTCTTGATCCAGTATCAGGGTTGAAATGGCATTCAGCGTGTTGAAGAGAAAATGCGGGTTCAACTGGTAGCGCAGCATTTTTAACTGCGCCTGATGGGCCCTGCCCATCGCGGCAAGATAGCGCTGCTTTTCCTCCTGACTTAGCAGGTAATACTTGATACCGAAGTACAGTGCGCTCCATACCAGCATCACCGAACCCGCCTGCAACGAGCCCTCAAAGAACATGATCCATTCAGATTGGGCCTTGGCTATCATTTTCGCCGCGTCTTCCGGGAACATCGAGAAGAAAATCTTGCGGCGGATAAATACCCAGACAATCCCACTGAAATAGCTGGCAATCAGCACGACAAATGCTCTGGATACGGCGGAGTTATCCCAGGTAAAGGTATAGA
>JAAXJC010000141.1 GCA_012270045.1 Luminiphilus sp. | reverse complement strand
GAGCTCGCGTCGGCAGGGCGGTCCACGCGCTCACGGAGCTCGTCGAGGCGTCTGGCCAGCCACGGCGAGGGGCGATCGTCGCGCACGGGGGTGCGTCCCAGCGGCTCGCGCCGCAACCGCGCGGCGCCGGGGGCACCCGGCCCCCCCAGCCCAGATCCCCGGCGCCCATAGCGGTCGCCATGGACGGTCGGTCATGGCTACTGTTTAACGCTTCGCCGGATTTACGCGCCCAGTTGGAAGCGGCGCCGCCGCTGCAGCCCAAACAGGGCATGCGCGATACTGGGATTGCGGCCATCGTGTTGGCCGACAGCCAGATTGATCATACAACCGGCCTGCTGATGCTGCGGGAAGGGTGCCCGCTGCAGGTGTACTGTACTGACATGGTGGCCCAGGATCTGTCCACGGGTTTTCCGATATTCAGGATGCTGGAGAGTTGGGACGGTGGGGTGGTGCACCACAAGGTGCCAACAGATGGCCGGTCGTTTGAAGTGGCCGGCGTGCCCGGTTTGGAGCTGACTGCGGTGGTGCTTGACGGCAAAGCGCCTCCCTATTCCCCGCACCGGCACGATCCCCATCCGGGCGATAACGTTGGCTATCTGGTCAGGGACAAGGAGGCCGGCACGGCGTTTCTCTATGCTCCCGGTCTGGGCAGGATGAGCGAGGAGCTGCTGGCGCTGATGGAGGGCACCGACTGTGTGTTGGTCGACGGCACCTTCTGGTGCGAGGACGAAATGGCCCGGGCGGGAGTGGGTACCAAGTTGGCCAGCGATATGGGTCATTTGCCCCAGAGCGGTGAGGACGGCATGTTGGCCTGGCTGAGGCGTTTGCGGCGACCACGCAAAATTCTCATACACATTAACAATACCAATCCGATCCTGATCGAGGATTCTCCCGAGCGTTCCAGGGTGGAGGCGGATGGCGTGGAGGTGGCCCAGGATGGATTGGAGTTTGAAGTCGCCGCCACCGAGCCCGCTGGTGCCTGAGCACGTGGCGAGCCCAACACCCAAGGCAGCGACACCCCTGAGTCGGGAGCAATTTGAGGCCAGGTTGCGGGACAAGGGCCAGCGTTACCACATTCATCATCCCTTCCACCGTGCCATGTACGCAGGGGAGCTGACGCCACCGCAGATTCGCGGCTGGGTGGCGAACCGTTATTACTATCAGATCATGATCCCCCAAAAGGACGCTGCGATCCTGGCGAACTGCCCCGATCGGGATGTCAGGGCGAAGTGGATTCAACGCATTGTTGATCACGACGGTGGTGACAGTGACCAGGGCGGCATTGCGGCCTGGCTGGACCTGGCGCAAGCCGTGGGTCTGGAGCGCGAGGCGGTGACTGATCTGCGTTACGTCCTGCCCGGGGTCAGATTTGCTGTCGATGCTTACGTCAACTTTGCCCGCCAGGCGTCGTGGCAGGAGGCTGCCTGCTCGTCGTTAACGGAACTGTTTGCCCCTGAAATACACAGGTCAAGGCTGGATACCTGGCCTGAGCACTACCCATGGATTGATCAGGCCGGGCTGTCCTACTTCCGCAAGCGACTGGGCGAGGCACGCCGGGACGTGGACCACGGCTTGCAGGTCACCCTGGATTATTTCAGTGATCGTGCAGCCCAGGACCGGGCCCTGGATATCCTGCAATTTAAACTTGATGTGCTTTGGTCCATGCTGGATGCCATGACCATGGCGTATATCCACCGCAGCCCCCCCTATCACAGCACCGACGGCGGCGCTGTTGCCGTGCCCGACTGATGACTTTCTCTCCCGACACGAGTGACCGTTGATGGACAAGGGATCAATACCCCGTATTCACCGGCATTTTCGCCTGCAGTGGGAGGAGGCCCAGGGCTGTCATGTGTTGCTGTACCCGGAAGGGATGGTCAAGCTCAACGACAGCGCGGCGCTGATACTGGGCTGCGTCGATGGCGTGCGCTCTGTCGCGGACATCATTGCTGAACTGACTTCCCGCTTCCCCGATGTCGATGGTATCGCCAGTGATATTGAGGAATTCATGGCCGCCGCCAGTACCCGGCGCTGGTTAGAGTTTGACTGAGAGCTGGGCGTGTCTTCCATCCCTGAAGCTTCCCCCCCGCTCTGGTTGCTGGCCGAACTCACCTACCGCTGCCCGCTGCAATGCCCTTACTGCTCCAACCCGGTGGAAATGGCCGCGGCTGGGGAGGAGCTCGACACCGAGGACTGGCTGCGCGTCCTGCGTCAAGCCCGGGGTCTTGGCGCCGCCCAGCTGGGGTTCTCGGGCGGTGAACCGCTGGTGCGCCAGGACCTGGAGGTTCTGGTCGCGGAAGCCAGCACACTGGGTTTCTACAGCAACCTCATCACTTCCGGTGTTGGTCTGACGGGTGACCGGGTGCGGTCCTTGAGAGAAGCCGGCCTCGACCACATACAGGTGAGTTTCCAGTCTTCTGAGCCAGAGGTCAGCGCGCTGTTGTCAGGTAGTCCCAAGGCCTTCGCCCACAAGCTCGAGATGGCCCAGGCCGTCAAGGCTGCCGGCTATCCCATGGTGCTGAATTTTGTTCTGCATAGGCACAACATAGACCAGACCGAACAAATTCTGCAGTTGGCCCATGAACTGGGCGCCGATTATGTTGAGTTGGCCAACACCCAGTACCACGGATGGGCGCTGTTAAACCGGGAGCAGTTAATGCCCACCCGCGAGCAATTGCAGCGAGCTGAACAGGTCACCAATGCCTGGCGGGAGGCGCATCCTGACGGTATGCGCATCTATTTTGTGGTGCCAGACTACTTTGAAGATCGGCCCAAACCCTGCATGAACGGTTGGGCCCAGATGTTTCTCGCCGTGACCCCCGATGGCGTGGCTTTGCCCTGCCACAGCGCCCGCAATTTGCCCCTGGAGTTTCCCAACGTGCAGCAGCAGGATCTGGAATCCATCTGGCGACACAGCGACGCATTCAATGCCTATCGCGGTTTTGACTGGATGCGGGAGCCCTGCCGCAGCTGCCCCGAAAAGGAGCGAGATTTTGGTGGTTGCCGGTGCCAGGCCTTTGCCCTCACCGGCGACGCGGCACAGGCCGATCCCGTATGTACCAAATCGAACCAGCGATCCCTGGTGGATGCTGCCCTGGGCGCCGCCAGCGCGCAGGAGTCCGGAGCCCCGGGCCTGCGTTATCGAACATTGCAGGCATCGAAGGATATTCTGGCCCGTCAGGTCTGACCGCCGGCAACCCTACGATCCCGGATCAGCCTGGGTACGTTGATTGGTCTGAAGGGTGTAAGGTCAGCGCGGTCGGCCGATCATTTTTTTCGCCGGGTCAAAGCAGATAACCGCAGTCAGTATCAGAACCAGCGTGGCCGTCATTGTCACCCCAAAGGCGGGGGGGCTGAAGTCCAGCCAAAGCGTGTGCCGGATCAGTTCCACCGCGTGGGTAAAAGGATTGAGCAGGCAGGCCCAGTAAATCCATTCACTGGCATCGCGCATCGCGGTCAGCGGGTAAAGGGCCGATGACAGGAAGAACAGTGGAAAAACCACAAAGTTCATGACCCCGGCAAAGTTTTCCAGTTGCTCAATGACCGAGGCGAGTATCAGCCCAAGGGCGCCGAGCATCACGGCGGTCAGGACAATGGCGGGGAGGGCTGCCAGGTAGCCTTGCACCGGGGGCAGTACATCGAATAACCGCGCCACCAGCAGGAACCCATAGACCGGGACCAGGGACACCAGGGCGCTCGCTATCAGCTTACAGATCAGCAGCCAGCTTCTGGGCATAGGGCTGGTCAGCAGTACCCGCATGCTGCCCATTTCCCGGTCATAAACCATCGACAGGGAACTCTGCATGCTGTTGAACAGCACGACAATGCCGACCAGCCCCGGGGTTATATAGATCTCGTAGTCTACTGGAGTGGCGTGGGGCGGCACGACAACACCCTCCAGGGCGGAGCGAAAACCAGCGGCGAACACAGCCAGCCAGAGCAGGGGTCTCACCAGCGCGCTCACGAATCGAGTGCGCTGCTGGATGGAACGTTGGAATTCCCGGGCGAGGATGCCGGAGAACGAATACAGGTAGTGAACGGGCTTCATGACGGACTTGCCTGTGATGACAGGCTCAGCAGAAGCGCCCTGGCGTCTTCCGCCCCGGCGGCTGCAACCAGCTGGGAGAGCTGCCCCTGCCCCTGAATTGTCCCGCTCTGTAGCAGGACCACCTGCTCATCGGGCTCCAGTTCCTCGGGCAGGTGCGTGGTCCACAGTACTGACAGCCCGCGCTCGCGCACCAGCGAGCGGATATGATCATGGAGACTGACCCTGCTGGCCAGGTCCAGTCCGGTGGTTGCTTCATCGAGCAACAGCAAGCGGGGTTGGTGTAGCAGGGCCCTGGCAATTTCCACCCGGCGCCGGTGTCCGGCATTCAGTTTGCGCACGGGCTCGTGGCGTCGCTGCCACAGTCCAAACCGTTCCAACTCCTGCTGGCTTCTCGATCTCACCTCGCGGGGGGACAGGCCCTGGATGGCGCCGTGATAGGCCAGGTTCTGACTGAGGGACAAATCCAGGTCCAGGGTGGGCTGTTGAAATACCACCCCGAGCTGGGCCAATGCTGCGCCGGGGGAGGTTGTTACATCATGTCCGAAAATGGAGATGCTGCCGGCGCTTGGACGCAGCAGACAGGTCAGTAGCGAAAACAATGTGGTTTTGCCGGCGCCGTTGGGGCCCAGCAGTGCCAGTTTGCCATTGCTGGGCATTGAGAAAGAGACGTCAGCGAGGGCCTGGCGTGTTCCGTAACAGTGGCTCAGGCCCGTGACGTTTACCGCGCTGCTCAAAGGCCGTTACCGTTGCTGCAGGTGGCCCAAAACCCTAACATACTTGACATTTAGAAAACATACGCTATGTTCAAATCGGTGCCCAGAGGGCACCTGCGCCCGTCTCTCCGAGCCCTACAGCTTGCACTCACAAGGAAACTCCCATGGATCTTGGTATCTCCGACCGCGTTGCCCCGACACTTGAGGCGGTAAGCCAGTATATTGCAGAGCATGTGATGCCGCTGGAACCCGAGTTTTTTGCCGAGGTTCGCAAAGGAGACCCCTGGCAGCCCACTGCCCGCCAGACTGAAATTCTCGAGGCAATGAAAGCGGGTGCCCGGGAACGGGGTCTTTGGAATTTCTTTCTCACCGGCGACGGTGAACACGGTTCGGGTCTGAACACGGTTGAATACGCTCACCTGGCGGAGGAAATGGGGAAGTGCCACCTGGGCGCGGAGGTATTCAATTGCTCAGCACCTGACACCGGCAATATGGAGGTCATTCACAAATACGGCAGTGAGGCCCAGAAAGCAGAGTGGCTGGCCCCCTTGATGGCCGGTGAGATTCGCTCCTGTTTTGGCATGACTGAACCGGGGGTTGCGTCCTCAGACGCGACCAATATCTGCAGCAATGCGGTGCTGGAAGGTGACGAGTGGGTCATCAACGGCGAAAAGCATTGGACATCGGGCGCCGGTGATCCCCGTTGCAAAGTCATGATCTGCATGGTCAAAACCAGCCCGGACGCACCCAAGCACAAACAGCAGAGCCAGATACTGGTGCCCATGGATACCCCCGGGGTAAACGTGCTGCGGCATCTCACCGTGTTCAATATGGACGATGCGCCCCACGGGCACATGCATGTCAAACTCGACAATGTTCGTGTGCCCAAGGACAACATCATCCTCGGCGAGGGCAGGGGTTTTGAAATTTCCCAGGGGCGATTGGGCCCGGGCCGCATCCACCATTGTATGCGCTCCATTGGGGCGGCGGAAAAGGCTCTGCAGTTGCTGTGTGAGCGGGCCACCGGCAGGGAGGCATTCGGACGCCCACTGGCCAAGCTGGGCGGCAACATTGATGTCATTGCCAATGCCCGCATGAGTATCGAGCAGGCGCGACTGTTGACCCTGAAAACCGCATGGATGATGGATAATGTTGACGCCAAGGAGGCACGCATCTGGATATCCATGATCAAAACCGTCGTGCCCAACATGACCCTGAAAGTCATTGATGACGCCATACAGATGCACGGCGGCCTGGGTGTTTCCCAGGACTTTCCGTTGGCGGCGATGTGGGCGGGCCAGCGAACCCTGCGCCTGGCCGATGGGCCGGACGAGGTTCATCGCATGGTGGTGGGCCGCCACGAATTGAAGAAGTACATGGATAACACGGCGGAACCCCGCGCAACCTTCCGGGACGGTTGAGAAAGCGTCAGGGGTGGCGCTGCCACAACGTTAACAACGAGGACACACCAACATGGCAATTCAAATTCTTTCGGTCGACGAATTCATGGCCAAAGCCGGCCAAAAACTGGGTACCAGTGACTGGATTACCCTGGATCAGGAGCGTATCAACGAGTTCGCTGATTGCACGGAAGACCATCAGTTTATCCACATCGACCAGGAAAATGCGGCGAAAACACCCTTTGGCGGCACCATTGCCCACGGCTTTCTGACCCTATCCATGCTGGTGAAACTGTGTGAAAGCGTCTCTGTTCACCCCGAGGGCCTGGTGATGGGGGTCAACTACGGCCTGAATAAAGTCAGGTTCCTCGCGCCGGTCAGGGCGGGTAAGCGGGTTCGTGCCCATATCGAACTCGCCAGTGTCGAGCGCAAGGACGATAATCGTTTCCTGACCCAACAGAACATCACCGTGGAGATCGAGGGCGAGGATACCCCGGCGCTCTATGCCGAGTGGCTGGGGATGACCGTGGTCGCCTGACCACTACCTATATTTTTGGAGAAGCAAAATATGACGATTCGCTATGACGGCAAGGTAGCCATAGTTACGGGTGCAGGTGGCGGTTTGGGGCGCAGTCACGCCATCGAACTGGCCAGTCGAGGTGCCCGTGTGGTGGTCAATGACCTGGGAGGTTCGGTCAACGGTGAGGGCCAAAACAGTGAGGCGGCATTGGCTGTCGTCAGGGAAATAGAAGCCGCGGGGGGTGAAGCCATGGCCCACCCCGCCAACGTTGCCAACATGGACGAGGTCACCGACATGGTCGAACAGGCCATGGCCAAGTGGGGCCGGATCGACATCCTGGTCAACAACGCCGGTATTTTGCGGGACAAGAGCTTCTCCAAAATGGAGCTTGCTGACTTTCGTACCGTGCTCGATGTGCACCTGATGGGCAGCGTCAACTGCACCAAGGCGGTTTGGGAGATCATGAAGGCTCAGGAGTACGGCCGCATTGTGATGACCTCTTCGTCCAGTGGCTTGTACGGCAATTTTGGCCAGAGCAACTACGGTGCCGCCAAACTTGGCGTGGTGGGCTTCATGAACACGCTGGCCCAGGAGGGCGCCAAGTACAACATTCGCGTCAACGCCCTGGCACCCACCGCAGGAACCCGCATGACCGAGGGCCTGATGAGCGAACAGGCATTCAATTTACTGACACCGGAAACGGTGACGCCGGCGGTGTTGTTCATGGTCGCCGAGGATGCGCCTACCCATACCATCATTGGCGCCGGTGCGGGTGCCTACGCGGTAGCCAAAATCGTCGAGACTGACAGCGTCTGGCTACCCGAGGATCAGCAAACGCCAGAGGGTATTGCCGCTCATTGGGAGCAGATATCCCAGGGCACCGAAACCCAGCTCAAAGCTGGCTTTGAACAAACGTTCAAGATGGTTGGCAAAGCTGCCGAAGGTCTTGGCATAAAACTCGAAAATTAAGGACTGGAACCATGAGAGAAGCCGTAATTGTCGCAACAGCACGCACCCCGATCGGAAAGGCCTATCGCGGAAGCTTCAACAACCTGGCCGGACCCTCCCTGGGAGGGAATGCTATCCGGGCGGCGGTACAGCGTGCCGGCATCGAAGGGGATCGTGTCGACGACGTGACCATGGGTGCGGCCCTGACCCAGGGTACCCAGGGCATGAATATTGGCCGCCTGGCGGCCCTTCGGGGTGGTCTGCCCGTTACGGTCAGTGGCCAGACCATTGACCGCCAGTGTTCGTCAGGATTGATGGCAGTATCCATGGCCGCCAAGCAGATCATAGTAGACGGCATGGAGGTTACTGTTGGCGGTGGTCAGGACTCCATTTCACTGGTCCAGAACGAGCATATGAATACCCATCGCCTCGCCGATGAGGATCTGATGGCGATGCACAAGGATATTTACATGCCCATGCTGCAGACCGCCGAGGTGGTGGCCAAGCGCTATGGCATCTCCCGGGACGCCATGGATGAGTACGGCCTGCAATCCCAAATGCGTGTCGCTGCTGCTTACGAAGCGGGCAAATATGAGGACGAAATCGTTCCGGTCACTGCCACCCGAATCGTCTGGGACAAGGAAACCGGAGAGCAGTCCGAGGCCGAGGTCACCGTAGCGGCCGACGAGGGCGTCAGGCCGTCTACGCTTGAGGGTGTGCAGGGGCTGCGTACCGTTATCGAGGGCGGCACCATTACCGCCGGCAATGCTTCCCAGTTATCCGACGGTGCTTCAGCCCAGGTGCTGATGGAGGCCAAGCTGGCTGAACAATTGGGGCTGGAGCCCCTCGGGGCCTACCGGGGTATGGCGGTCGCCGGCTGTGAGCCCGATGAAATGGGCATTGGTCCGGTATTTGCAGTGCCCAAGTTGCTCAAGCAACACGGTCTGAGTGTGGATGACATTGGCCTATGGGAGCTGAACGAGGCCTTTGCGGTGCAGGTGCTTTACTGCCGCGACCAACTGGGCATCGACAACGACAAGCTCAACGTCAACGGTGGCGCCATTGCCGTGGGCCATCCCTATGGCATGAGCGGATCACGCATGGTCGGCCATGCCCTGCTTGAGGGCCGGCGTCGGGGCGTCAAGTACGTGGTCATCACGATGTGTGTCGGTGGCGGTATGGGTGCTGCCGGCCTGTTTGAGGTTTACTGATCATGGCGGTCGCGGTGGTATGCCGGGAGCATGGACTGCCCGACAAGCTCGATTTGAGTCACGACTGGCCGGTACCTGAGCTGGGTCCGAATGATGTGCGCTTGAATGTGAAGGCCGCGGGACTGAACTTCCCCGACGTCCTCATCATTCAGGGGAAGTACCAGTTCCAGCCCGAGTTGCCCTTCGTCCCCGGCGGCGAGTGCGCCGGCGTGGTCGAGGCGGTGGGCAGCGAGGTCACCCGCTGGAAAGTGGGCGACGAGGTAGTGCAAATGGGTATGGCAGGGGGTTTCTGTGACACCCTCGTGGTCAATGAAAATAGTTTGCTGCCGAAACCCTCAACCCTGTCCATGACCGAGGCTGCGGGTATCGGCATCACCTATTTCACGTCCTACTACGCCCTGGTGCAGCGAGCCAATATCCAGCCCGGTGAGACCCTGCTGGTGCTGGGTGCCGCAGGGGGCGTGGGCAGCACAGCGGTGGAATTGGGCAAGGCGCTGGGCGCCCGGGTGATCGCGGCGGCGAGCAGCGATGAAAAGCTGGAACTGTGTCGTGAGCTGGGTGCCGATGAGGTGATCAATTACGCCACTGAGGACCTGAAGGCCCGCCTGAAAGAGCTTACCGGTGGTCGCGGTGTCGACGTGGTTTACGACCCCGTGGGCGGTGATTTCAGTGAGGTGGCGATACGGTCAATGGCCTGGGAGGGCCGCTTCCTGGTGATCGGTTTTGCCAACGGCCCCATCCCCAAGATTCCACTGAACCTGACCTTGCTGAAGGGCTGCCAGATTGTCGGCGTGTTCTGGGGGCGCTTTATGTCGGAGCAACCCGAAGACCATATGGCCAATGTCAAAACCCTTTGGGAGTGGTTTGAATCGGGCAAGATCAAGCCGGTGGTGACCGATGTTTTCCCCATCGCCGAATATGAGGCAGGTTACGCCGCCATGATGGAGCGTCGGGCCAAGGGGAAAGTGATTTTCACCTTCTGATCATGTCCGGGTTTGTTTTCACAACGGTGCCCCGTCTGAAAGTGGGGCCCGGAACGGCGCAGACCCTGGGGGCCGAGGCCATCGACCTCGGTCTGCGCCGGCCACTGCTGGTCACCGATGCCGGTCTGGTGCAGCTGGGGTTGATAGCACCCATCGAAACAGAGCTGGCAACGGCCTGTGAGGCCATTGCCGTATTCGACGGTGTTACCGCCGATCCGTCGGAGTCGGTTGTTTCGGCTGCCCTGGATCTGGCACGCAGCCATCGGGTCGACGGAGTGATTGCGGTGGGTGGCGGCAGCTCAATGGATGTCGCCAAGGTGGTCGCGGTATTGGCAGTGGGTGACCAGCCCTTGCAGGATCTTTATGGGGTTGACCAGGTTCGCTCCGGGCGTTTGCCCCTGGTACTGGTTCCGACCACCGCTGGCACGGGATCGGAGGTGACGCCAGTGGCCGTGATCACTACTGGCGCCACCACCAAGGCGGGCGTCAGTTCCAGCGTTCTGCTGCCGGATCTAGCGCTGCTGGATGCCGAACTGACCCTGGGTTTGCCACGCGCCGCCACTGCCATGACCGGTATCGATGCGATGGTGCATGCCATCGAGGCGTACACATCGAAAATCAAGAAAAACCCCATGTCCGATATGTTAGCGCTCAGGGCATTACGTTTGCTGGCGGGTAACATGGACAGGGTGCTGGACAGCCCCTCCGACCTGGCCGCAAGAGAGGCCATGTTGATTGGCTCCATGCTGGCGGGGCAGGCTTTTGCCAACGCGCCGGTGGGCGCCGTGCATGCCCTGGCTTACCCACTGGGCGGTCACTATCACATTCCCCATGGACTCAGTAATTCACTGATGTTGCCGGCGGTGCTGTCCTACAACAGCTCCGAGGCGGAGGGCAGCTATGCCCAGCTTGCTGGTGAACTGCCGGGTACTGTCGAAGCCAGTGGACGAGGCTTGAGAACATGGTTTGAAGACCTGATTGCCCGCTCGGGACTGCCGGCCACACTGCAGGCCGCCGGGGTGTCCGCGCAGGACTTGCCTCTGTTGGCCAAGGACGCCATGCAGCAGCAGCGATTGCTGGTCAACAACCCGGTAGCGGTTGATGAAGCTGCCGCGCTGAGCCTGTACGAGCAGGCCTGGTCGGGCTGACCATGTCCCGCCCCCAGCCGGCATCCCGCGATCGATACGCTAAATTCTACCCACTGGCGACCCGGTGGGCAGACAATGATATTTACGGTCACGCGAATAATGTCGTCTATTACGCCTGGTTCGACACGGCGGTAAACCGCTTTCTCATCGAGTGCGGTGGTATGCAGCCGGGGTTGGACCAGGTGGTGGGCTACGTGGTTGCTTCGTCCTGCGATTATTTTGCTCCGGTCAGCTACCCGGATAGCCTGGAACTGGGGCTGAGAATAGAGCGCCTGGGCAGCAAATCGGTGAGCTGGGAGATCGGCGTTTTCCCGGCGGATGCTGAGGAAAGTTGTGCCACCGGGCGCTTTACCCATGCTTTTGTCGACCGTCCCTCCGGCCGCTCAGCAGAGATTCCTGCAAAAATCCGCGCGGCGTTGCAGACCCTGCTGCCCTGACCCTTAGCGATTACCGCGCATTTTCGCGGCGGCGAAAACCACCACAAACAGGATGGCGGCGGCCCCCAAGGCGGACATCGTGGGGTTGTGTTGGTACAGGAAGCCGCAGATGAGGGGCCCTGCGACGAAGCCCGCCGCCGGGCAGGCCGTGACCAATCCGGCCGCCGCGCCCTGTTCTTCGGGAGAGACGGCCAGGGATGCCGATGCGGCAATTGCCGGTACCGCCAGGCCCAGGCCCGCTCCCAGGCAGGCCATCCCGACCAGGACCATGGTGAAGGATCCGGGAATGGCGATCACCAGTGCCCCCATGAACAACAGCGCGACCCCGCACCGGATCAAGGTGATCGGACGACCCTGGAAGCGCGCTGCGACCAGCAACTGCATGCTGAATGAAAACAGCGCCGCGACCATCAGGGCGAAGCCCGTGTACTGGGCAGTTTCTGTGCCCGAGAGGGACAGCATATCCTGGAGGCGGAAACCCAGGGTTTGTTGCAGGCCGGCAAACCCGGTGAAGCCGCCGAACGAGCACAGCAGGTACAGCCGCAATCGGGGATCGTTAAACCGCAGCCGTTTGCTGGGCCGTGCCTTGGTATCCCGGGCAGCTCCCGCAGGCAGTTTTACCGCGATCAGTGCCGCGGCTGCGGCTGCCAACAGGCTGGCGGTATAAAGGGGGAACAGTAAGCCCAGGCCCGCGAGTGCGCCGGCCAGGATCGGTCCGATGATCATGCCCAGGCTGCTGGCCGTACCCAGCCGCGCCAGGGCCCGGGTGCGGTATTTCCGGGCGCTGAAATCTGCGGCGTAAGCCGCTGCGCCTGGGTTGGTGGCAGACATAACGACCGCCTGGGAGCAGCGACCTACCAGGATCAAGCCAAACAGCACGGATCCGGACAGCCAGCCCCGCATCGCCGAATCAAAGATCAGGGCGAATAAAAAATTTCCCAGGGCATAGCCCATCAACCCGACCACAATCACCGGTTTTCGCCCCAGACGGTCGGAGATGCGACCCCAGACAGGGGAGGCAGCACTGAACACCAGTGCCGACGAGGCAATAATGGTGTTGATCTGGATGACGCTGAGGTCAACTTCTCTGCCCAGGGGCGGCAGAATGGCGAAGATAAAGGACTGGCCGACGGCCGTGGTCAGCAGGCCCACCGTGAGTAGCCCCAGTTGCAGGGGGCTGAGGCGTTTTTCATCGTCAGTTGGATGGCTCTCGGAGGGCATGGGCTTCTCGACACGGCAAGGGGGGCATCCTAGAGCAAGTAGCGGCGAACTCAATGTTTTTGGCTGGTTGATGGACAGGGCTTGGGTGTTCAAATAGACTGCCTATCCAGCCTTTGGGGCTGCGTCTGCTTCTGGCGCCTGGACCCCAGCTTAACTTACGCCCCACCGGAGCCTTCCGCCTTTACAGGCTACTTGGATGGGACCGGTGCAACAATAATGGCAGCGCAGACCCTGCCGACTGGGAGATGGATGTGTCAAAAGCCGCTATCCTCGCTTTGGAAGATGGCACGATTTTTCGCGGCTCTGCCATTGGTGCTGACGGTGACACGGTGGGTGAGATCGTCTTCACCACCGCCATGACGGGTTACCAGGAAATCCTGACTGATCCCTCCTACGCTCGACAGATCGTCACTCTCACCTATCCCCATATCGGTAACACCGGAATCACAGCAGAGGATGAGGAGTCTGGGGCCATTCATGCCGCGGGCCTGGTGATCAGGGATTTGCCCCTGGTGGCCAGCAGCTGGCGTAGCGAGCAGAACTTGTCCGACTATTTGTCAGCCAATGGCTGCGTTGCCATCGCCGATATTGACACCCGCAAGCTGACCCGGATTTTGCGTGACAAGGGCGCCCAGGGAGCCTGCATTATGGCCGGTGATGATCCCGACCCGGAACGCGCGCTGGCGCGCGCAAGGGGGTTCGAAGGACTGGTCGGCATGGATCTCGCCAGGGAAGTCACCACGGGGCAACCCTACAACTGGGACGAGGGTACCTGGCAGTGGGGAGACCAGCGCAAGCCGGCGCCGGCGGCTCACTTTTCAGTGGTGGCGCTGGATTTCGGCATCAAGCGCAATATTTTGCGAATGCTGGTGGACCGGGGCTGCTCCCTGACCGTGCTACCGGCGCAGTCGGATATTGAAGCGGTCTGCGCCCATAACCCCGACGGCATTTTTCTGTCCAACGGGCCCGGTGATCCGGAGCCCTGTGACTACGCTATCGAATTGGCCCGGGCGGCCATGGAGCGAGGTATACCCCTGTTCGGCATCTGTTTGGGACACCAGATCATGGCGCTGGCCAGTGGTGCCCGCACGGAGAAGATGAAGTTTGGTCACCACGGTGCCAACCACCCGGTACAAAAGCTGGATGACGGTACGGTTATGGTGACCAGTCAGAATCACGGATTCACCGTGTCGGAACAGGGCCTTCCGGATAATCTCACAGTGACCCACCGCTCACTGTTCGACGGTACGCTGCAGGGTATCGCAAGGCGGGATGTTCCCGCTTACAGCTTCCAGGGTCATCCCGAAGCAAGCCCCGGCCCCCAGGACGCCGACCAGTTGTTTGATCCATTCATACGGGCAATGCGCGACCGGCGGGCCCAGGGCGAGGGTGCCTGACATGCCCAAGCGTGGCGATATAGAAAGTATTCTTATCCTCGGCGCCGGGCCAATTGTTATTGGCCAGGCCTGCGAGTTCGACTATTCCGGCGCCCAGGCCTGTAAGGCCCTGCGCGAGGAGGGGTACCGGGTCATCCTGGTCAACTCCAATCCGGCCACGATTATGACCGATCCGGCGATGGCCGATGCCACTTACATTGAACCCGTAGAGTGGCAAACGGTTGCCCGAATCATCGATCGCGAGCGGCCGGATGCAATTTTGCCGACCATGGGCGGCCAGACCGCCTTGAATTGTGCACTCAAATTGGCCGCCGAAGGCGTCCTCAACAAGTACGGCGTCGAGATGATTGGCGCTACCAAGGATGCCATCGACAAGGCTGAGGACAGGGAACTGTTCGACCAGGCCATGAAGCGCATTGGCCTGGAAACCCCCAGGGCGGCGCTGGCTCACTCCCTGGAGGCTGCCTTTGAAGTGCTGGAGGACATTGGTTTCCCCTGCATTATCCGACCCTCTTTCACCATGGGGGGCTCGGGAGGTGGCATTGCCTACAACCGGGATGAGTTTGAAGCCATATGCCAACGGGGACTGGATTTGTCCCCCACCAACGAATTGCTGATCGACGAATCATTGATTGGTTGGAAGGAATACGAGATGGAGGTGGTGCGGGATCGCAATGACAACTGCATCATCATCTGCTCCATTGAAAACTTCGACGCCATGGGCGTGCACACCGGGGATTCCATAACGGTAGCACCCGCCCAGACCCTGACCGACAAGGAATACCAGATCATGCGCAATGCCTCACTGGCTGTGTTGCGTGAAATTGGTGTCGAGACCGGTGGCTCCAACGTGCAGTTTGGCCTGTGTCCGGATACCGGACGCATGGTGGTCATTGAAATGAACCCACGGGTCTCCCGGGCGTCGGCCCTGGCGACCAAGGCGACCGGTTTCCCCATCGCAAAAATTGCTGCGAAGCTCGCCGTCGGCTACACCCTCGATGAGTTGGCCAATGAAATTACCGGCGGGCGCACGCCGGCGTCCTTCGAGCCTTCCATCGACTATGTGGTCACCAAGATTCCACGCTTTGCCTTTGAAAAATTTGCCACCGCCGATGCCCGATTGACCACTCAGATGAAATCAGTGGGCGAGGTGATGGCGATTGGTCGCACCTTTCAGGAATCGGTGCAAAAGGCGCTGCGGGGACTGGAAGTGGGTTCCCATGGTTTTGAGCCCCGGATTACGGTGACCGACGCCGACACCCGGGCGGAATTGGTCGATGCCCTGACCAATCCGGGCGCCGAGCGTATCTGGTATGTGGCCGATGCGTTCCGATCCCAGTTTTCCCTGGAGGAGGTGGCCGGGTACTCGGGCATTGATCCCTGGTTCCTGGTGCAGATCGAGGAATTGATGGCATTGGAGGCCTCGCTGGATGGCCGTGGCGTGGAGCATCTGGACCGCACTGAATGGCGCCAGTTGAAGCGCAAGGGGTTCTCCGATGCGCGACTGGCGACGCTGCTGCACACATCGGAAGATCAGGTCAGGGAGCGCCGACAGGGGTTGGGTCTTAGGCCGGTCTATAAACGCGTGGATACCTGCGCCGCCGAGTTTGCGACTTCCACCGCTTATATGTACTCCACCTATGAGGAAGAGTGTGAGGCGGCTCCCACTGATCGACGCAAGATTGTGGTGCTGGGCGGCGGGCCCAATCGTATCGGGCAGGGCATTGAGTTTGACTACTGTTGTGTCCACGCAGCATTGGCCATGCGTGAAGACGGCTACGAAACCATCATGGTCAATTGCAATCCCGAGACGGTCTCCACCGATTACGATACCTCGGACCGGCTCTTTTTCGAGCCCGTTACCCTCGAGGATGTGCTGGAGATCATTGACCTGGAGCAGCCGGAAGGGGTCATCGTTCAATTCGGGGGCCAGACGCCACTGAAACTGGCCCGCAATCTGGCCAGGGCCGGCGTGCCCATTATCGGCACCACGCCGGACCAGATAGACCGTGCTGAGGATAGGGAACGGTTTCAGCAGATGATTCAAAAGCTGGGACTGCGCCAGCCCGAGAACACAACCGTGCGCAGTGTTGATGAAGCGATCAACGCGGCGGCTGAAATTGGTTATCCACTGGTGGTGCGGCCCTCCTATGTGCTGGGGGGCAGGGCGATGGAAATCGTCTATCGGGAGGAGGACCTGCTGCGCTACATGCGTGATGCGGTTCGTGTATCCGAGGATTCGCCGGTACTGTTGGACAGCTTTCTCAGCGCCGCCATCGAGGTCGATATCGATGCTGTAAGCGATGGTGAGACCGTGGTTATCGGGGCGATCATGCAGCACATTGAACAGGCGGGAGTGCACTCGGGAGACTCCGCCTGTTCGCTGCCACCCTACAGTCTGGCCACTGAGGTACAGGACCAGATGCGGGAGGTCGTCCGTGCGATGGCGCTGGAATTGGGGGTTTGTGGACTGATGAATGTCCAACTCGCCTACCAGGACGACGAAATCTATGTCATCGAAGTCAACCCCAGGGCGTCGAGAACAGTGCCTTTCGTATCCAAGGCTGTGGGGATATCCCTGGCCAAAATCGCGGCGCGGTGTATGGCGGGGCAGACCCTGGCCGAGCAGGGTGTCGAGGGTGAAGTGGTGCCACCCTACTATGCGGTCAAAGAGGCGGTGTTGCCGTTCAATAAGTTCCCCGGCATAGATCCCATTCTGGGCCCCGAGATGAAATCTACCGGTGAGGTGATGGGCACGGGGGATACCTTTGCTGCGGCCTTTGCCCGGGCGCAATTGGGGGCAGGTGATGATCCACCCCAATCCGGTTTGGCGCTGTTCAGTGTGCGGGATGTCGATAAGCCCGGTGCCGTGGAAGTCGCCAGGCGCCTGGTAGCCAAAGGATTCACCCTGGCGGCGACAGGCGGGACGGCGAAGGCTCTTGAGACTGCCGGTCTGGCGGTGCGCCGGGTCAACAAGGTGCGGGAAGGGCGGCCACACATCGTCGATCTGATCAAGAATGACGAGGCCAGTATGATCGTGAACACCACCGAGGGCCGCACCGCCATTCTCGATTCAGCCCCGATCCGAGCCAGCGCCGAGCAGCATCGCGTGTTCTACACGACAACCCTGGCGGCGGCGGAGGCGGTTTGCATGGCGTTGGAGCAGGAGGCGGATATGACCGTTCGCCGGCTGCAGGATTTACACGAGAGTATTGCAGGATGAATAAGGTACCCATGACCGTGGCCGGAGAGCAGGCCCTGAGAGAAGAGCTGGATCGTTTGAAGCGCGTGGACAGGCCTCGTATCAGCCAGGCGATTGCCGAGGCCCGGGAGCATGGCGACCTGAAGGAAAATGCCGAATACCATGCAGCCAGGGAACAGCAGAGTTTTGCCGAGGGCCGAATAAAGGATATCGAACACAAACTCTCCCACGCACAGGTCATCGACGTCAGCGCCATTCCCCACACGGGAAAAGTCATCTTTGGTACTACCGTGGACCTGATCAGTGTCGATGATGACAGCGAGGTCAGCTACCGCATTGTCGGCGAGGATGAGGCTGACGTTAAGGCCAACCTGATCTCGGTCAGTTCCCCCATTGCCAGGGCCCTGGTCGGCAAGAGTGAGGGTGATGAGGTGGTGGTCAAGGCACCCAGTGGCGACATTCACTATGAAATAGAGCGTGTTCAGCACATCTGAGCCACGGTCTGTTTGAACCCTCTTTGTTTTCTCGGTAGTCTGCGCCGCTCTTTCATTGCGCTGACCACGCCGTCCCATGAACACAGAACAAGCGGCCCTAACCCTCTGGGATCTGCAGGCCGGAGAGGCGGCCAGGGTCACGGGGTTTGATCAGGGCCTCACCACAGCCTATCAAGGCCGGATTATGGAGTTCGGTTTCCAGCCGGGGTCCCAGGTAGAGTGCCTGCTGACCCCGGGCTTTGGTGCGCCTAGGGTGTATGCAGTGAGCAATTCGGTGTTTTCCCTGGATCAGGAGATAGCCCAGGCGGTGTTTGTAGAGTCCGCCGGGGCATCCGGAGGCCAGCCGTGAACCGGGTACTACTGTTGGGTAGTCCAAACTCGGGCAAGAGTTCGCTGTTTAATCGTCTCACCGGCCTGAGCCAGCGGGTAGCCAACTATCCGGGTATTACCGTCGATGTTGCCTCGGGCGCGTTGCTCAGCGTCCCCGACACCGAACTGGTGGATTTTCCCGGCACCTATTCGCTGCAACCCATCTCCGGTGAAGAGGCTGTTGCGGTTGATTTTCTGGCCGACGCCCTGTCCGATGACAAGGTAAGCCATGTCCTGTGTGTAGCCGATGCAACCCGCCTCCAGAAAAGCCTGCACTTTATTCTGCAGGTGATCAGGGAGTGCGAGCGGTGCCGTAAACCGGTAACGGTGTTGGCCAATATGGCGGATGTCATCAGGGATAACGGCCTGTCCTTTGACAGCGCGGGCCTGGCCGACGCACTGGGCGTGCCTGTTATCAACATTTCAGCCAAACAGAGCCTTGGGTTTGATGCGGTCGTGGCCCGGGTTCGGGAACCGGCAGGGACTCAAGCGACTGCAGTCGACCGCTGGCTGGAAACCCCTGACGAGATGCTGCGGGGCACCGCCCAGCAGTTGGCGCAGCGGTTCAGCCCCAAGGGCGACATCCTGATCAAGTCGCAGCTGAAGCTCGATCGTTTTTTCCTCAGTACGGGGATAGGTGGCGTCGCTTTCTTTTTGATCATGTTCCTGTTCTTCCAGTCAATTTTCACATGGTCCGCGCCGGCCATGGACGGCATTGAGGCACTGGTGACCCGTGTCGGTGAGGCGGTGGTTGCCATGATCCCCAATGTCGTTGTCGCGGATTTTGTAGCCGATGCCCTGTTCGGCGGGGTGGGGGCGTTTCTTGTTTTCATTCCCCAGATTTTTGTCCTGACCCTGGTCATAGGGATTATGGAGGACTCGGGTTATCTTGCGAGGGCAGCGCTGATTTGTCACCGGCCCCTGCGCCTGTTCGGCCTGACCGGCAAAAGCTTCATCCCATTGCTGTCCGGTGTCGCCTGCGCCATCCCCGCCATTTACGCGGCGCGGTCTGTGGACTCGCCGTGGCAGCGCATGATGACCTACCTCGCCATTCCCCTGATGCCGTGCTCGGCGCGCCTGCCGGTCTATGCGCTGCTGATTGCGGCGTTCATCCCGGCCGATACCCTGCTGTTCGGGTTGATTGGGTGGCAGGGCTTTGCGCTGTTCCTGATCTACGTGTTTGGAATGCTGACCGCGCTGTTGATCACCGGTCTGGTCAGCCGGTACTCGGGTGGCGAGCAGGGTGACCAGCCCTTTGTGCTGGAGTTACCCCCCTATCGGCTGCCCACCGCCGCGCCCATTTTGCGCAATGCCTGGAACCGCTGCCGGCACTTCGTCACCAAGGCGGGCAAGATTATCCTGATGGTAACCATGGTCATCTGGTTCCTGGGTTATTTCCCCAACGGGGGTGAGGATCTGGCCAACTCCTGGCTGGGTACTCTGGGCCGTCTCGTCGAGCCGGTGTTTGCACCCCTGGGCCTGGACTGGCGCTATGGCGTTGCCATTCTCACCAGTTTCCTTGCCCGTGAGGTCTTTGTGGGCACACTTGGCACCATCTTTGGTATCGAGGGGTCGGAAGAGAACATGGTGCCGCTGGTGGACCAGATACAGGCCAGCGGCTTACCCCTGGGGTCGGGCGTGGCGCTACTGGTATTTTTTGCAGTGGCGCTGCAATGCGTATCAACGGTTGCCATTCTTGCCAGGGAGGGTTCAACCCGGCTGGCCCTGGGCATGCTTTCCGGCTACCTGCTGATCGCTTACGTCATGGCCCTGGCGGTGTTTCAACTCTCCCAGCTGCTCTTCTAGTCAGCTCACTGGTGCGGCGGCGGGCCAGTCCTTCAGCTGTCACCCTTTCGCTCGTGCTGGAACAATTTCAGCTCGGTCAATAGCAGGCGAGCAGCCAGCTTCAGGACCAGGCTGTGGTGATGGTTCCGCATGGCTTCCACACCCTCGGCAATCTGTTGTTGCAGGAGCGCGACCTGTTCGCTGGCCATCGGTGCGGGCAGGTCAATGGAAAAGGCAAAGTCGGAGGCCTCGCTGGCCTCGAGGTATACCGATTTCAGTGCCCCCAGACCGTGGGCAATGAGCGCATCATCGGCCCCCCGGGCGGTGAGCAATGCTGTCAGTTCCCGTTCCAGGAATGCGAACGCCTGGGCTTCCCGGGTCGGAAACTCAAGTACTTCGGTCATGGCGATTAGATCTGCCGTTGCAGATTCGACTTGCGGGGATCGGACTCGGGATTGCGCCTGAGCAGGGTTGCAGTGTTGCCTATGCGTTGTACCAGGCCCGCTGATACGGTTGCACAGAGCTCGCTTATGAGCTCATCTCGTGCTGCGCGGTCTCCAACTGCGATTTTTATCTTGATCAATTCGTGGTCATCGAGGGCTCGATTGACTTCCAGTAGCACGCCCGGGCTCAGCCCGTTACCGCCTACCCGCACCACGGGGTTTAGCTTGTGGGCGATGGCGCGGTACTGGCGCAGCTCCGAATTTCCGATGCTCTGGGTGTTCTTACTGTGCGTGCTGGTCATTGCGGTGATCTATACTGGCGGCCCACCAGTGTACGCCAGACGAACCTGGGAGTCCCACACCATGGCCAAAAAACGCTCATCAAGCCGCGCCTGGCTGCGCGAGCATCGCGAGGACCCCTATGTGCAGCGGGCTCTGAAAGAGGGCTACCGGTCCAGGGCGTGCTACAAGTTGCAGGAAATCAACGAGCGTGATCGGTTGATAAGGCCCGGAATGACGGTGCTCGATCTTGGGTCCGCGCCCGGCGGCTGGTCCCAGGTGGCGGCGGAACTGGTAGGCGGTAGCGGTCGTGTTATCGCCAGCGACCTGCTGCCCATGGACAGCCTCGCGGATGTCGAGTTCATCCAGGGAGATTTCACTGAAGATGAGATTTTCGATCGTATTGTGGCAGCCATTGGGGCGGCACCGGTCCATGTTGTGCTGTCGGACATGGCCCCGAACATGAGCGGGCTGGTGGCGGTGGATCAACCTCGCTCCATGTATCTGGTGGAGTTGGCCGTTGATATGGCCACCCGGACGCTGGCACCGGGGGGCTCACTGGTGGCCAAGGTTTTTCACGGGGAGGGTTTTGAGCAGTTGATGTCGCTGGTTCGCGGACACTTCAACAAGGTGCTGACGCGTAAACCCAAGGCCTCCCGTCCCAGATCAAGGGAGGTTTATCTGGTGGCGTCGGGGTTTGCGGAGTAGTTCCAACGGTTGCTCCATGGCGCATAATGACCGTTTATGAGCTGTAAAAAGGCTTGAAATCTACTCTCGGCGGCCCCACGTAGACCCGTTATACTGGAACATTCCTGTGCTGGCGCCCCAGACGCCCAACGAGAGGAAACAGATTTGAACAACATGGCTAAGAATTTGCTGTTGTGGCTGGTGATTGCAGCCGTCCTGCTGTCCGTCTTCAATAACTTCAGCATGCAGGGCGCCACCCAGCAGGTGGGATATTCCGACTTCATCGAAGAGATCAACAACGATCGCATACGCAAGGTGGTCGTCGATGGTCTCACCATAACGGCGGAGCGGTACGACGGGTCCAACTTCGAGACCATCCGACCCATGGTCGAGGATCCGAAGCTGATGGATGACCTGCTCAGCCACAACGTCGAGGTGGAGGGCAGGAAACCCGAGCAGCAGAGTGTCTGGACCCAGTTGTTGGTAGCCAGCTTCCCCATACTGATCATCATTGCTGTGTTTATGTTTTTCATGCGCCAGATGCAGGGCGGTGGCGGTGGTCGTGGCGGCCCGATGAGCTTTGGCAAAAGCAAAGCCAAGCTGCTGGGTGAGGATCAAATCACCACGACTTTTGCCGATGTGGCCGGGGTTGATGAAGCCAAGGAGGATGTACAGGAGCTGGTTGAATACCTTAGGGACCCCAGCCGATTTCAGAAGCTGGGCGGCCGCATTCCACGTGGCGTGCTGATGGTAGGTCAACCCGGAACGGGCAAAACCCTGTTGGCCAAGGCCATTGCCGGTGAGGCGAAGGTGACGTGTTTCTCCAGTTCGGGCTCGGACTTTGTCGAGATGTTTGTTGGTGTTGGCGCCTCCCGGGTGCGAGACATGTTTGACCAGGCCAAAAAGCAGTCCCCCTGCATCATATTTATCGATGAGATTGATGCTGTTGGCCGTCATCGTGGCGCCGGTTTGGGCGGTGGCCACGACGAGCGAGAGCAGACCCTGAACCAGTTGCTGGTGGAAATGGATGGCTTTGAAGTCAATGACGGCGTCATTGTTATTGCAGCCACCAACCGGCCAGACGTTTTGGATCCCGCCCTGTTGCGGCCGGGCCGGTTTGACCGCCAGGTCGTGGTGGGGCTGCCGGATATCCGTGGTCGGGAACACATCCTGAAAGTGCACATGCGCAAGGTGCCGCTGTCGGAGGATGTGGATCCGTCCAAAATTGCCCGTGGCACGCCCGGGTTCTCGGGTGCCGACCTCGCCAACCTGGTCAATGAGGCGGCCTTGTTTGCGGCCCGTGCCGGTGTTCGCATGGTGGGGATGCAGCAATTCGAGTTGGCGAAAGACAAGATCATGATGGGTGCCGAACGACGGTCCATGGTGATGTCTGACAAGGAAAAGCTGAACACCGCTTACCACGAGGCGGGTCATGCCATCGTCGGGCGACTGATGCCCGAGCACGACCCGGTTTATAAGGTGTCCATCATTCCCCGGGGCAGGGCTTTGGGCGTGACCATGTTTTTGCCCGAGGAAGACCGCTACAGCCACAGCCGGCGTCACATCGTCAGCCAGATCACCAGCCTGTTCGGCGGGCGGGTTGCTGAGGAAATGACCCTGGGCCCGGAGGGTATTACCACCGGTGCCTCCAATGACATCCAGCGGGCCACAGAAATGGCGCGCAACATGGTGACCAAGTGGGGATTGTCCCCGGCATTGGGCCCGCTCATGTATGACGAGGGTGGTGAAGAGGTGTTCTTGGGCCGCAGTGCGGCACAACCCTCCAAGGCGATGTCAGATGACACCGCACGTGCCATCGACAAAGAGGTGCGGAGTATCATCGACGAGTGTTATGCCAGCGCGCACAATCTGCTGGAAGAGCACCGCGACAAACTCGACGTCATGGC
>JAAXJC010000160.1:2040-4780 GCA_012270045.1 Luminiphilus sp. | reverse complement strand
CCGATGTCCTGTCGCGACTGCGATCCCGGGCTCGATTGACTTCTTCGCCATTGGGGAAATGGGCGTCATCCAAAGTCCCCTGCCACTTGTTCAGAAAGCGCTGCTGGTTCACCACCTGGTACTGCTTCTGGCCGCTTGCGAGGTCGGTGCCATTGGTCACACCCTCGAAGTGCACCACCGAGGACGCCGGCTGATACAGCACCTTGTACCCGGCCTGCCGTGCCGAGAAGCACAGATCCGTGTCCTCGTAATCGGCCGGGGCAAAGGTTTCATCAAAGCCGCCAAGCTGCTGCCACAGCGACCGGCGCACCATCAGCGCCGCTCCGGAGACATAGTCAGTTTCCCGCACGTAGCGGTATTGGGGACGGGTTGGATCGTCGGCACGGCCGTAATTCCAGCCCGAGGCGTCCTGCCAGATAATGCCCCCGGCCTCCTGCAGTTTGCCGTTGGGAAACAGCAGCTTGGGCCCGACAATGCCCACATCGGGTTTCTCGAACAGCTGTAGAAGCGGTGGCAACCAACCTTCGGTAACCGTGGTGTCGTTATTCAACAACAGCAGGAACTCACCCCGTGCTCCCTCCGCCGCGCGGTTACAGTTCTTCAGGAAGCGCTGGTTCTCCTCCTGCCGAACCACCGTGACGCCCTGCACGTAGTCGGCAATGTTTCGGGTCTCGTCGGTGGAGCAGTCATCGGCCACGATCACTTCGTAATCACCTTCGGTGTATTGCAGGATGGACCAGAGGCAGCGGTGGGTGACCACCCATTCGTTGTAGACCGGGATGACAATACTGACTTTGGGCTGGTCGCAGTCAGGGAAGATCAGTATCTCGTCGGCGGGGATTGGGGGTAGGTCAATGACAGTTTGATTTTCCTGAGCTTCCGGGAAGCGCGCACCCACCCAGGTTTCCAGGTCCTCGGCATCTGATGACCGGACCACAGACAGGACTTTGCGGAAGCGTGACGGGCTCATGCTACGCAATGAACTGATCGGATGGGCCAGGGTATAGCGCACCATGGCCAGTATCTGCCGCCGTTTTGACGGTGGCGGTTTGGGTACTGCGATGTCATGGTCTTTGAAAAAAGTCGCTGCCGCTGCGACCGCATGATCATAGGCCGTGGGTCTGCCCCGCTGCAGTGTCAGCAGGCGATAGACTCGACGAGCCAGTCCATGGAGGCGCCCAAGTGGCGATGCCTCGTATTGCAATATTCGTCCGTAATCCTGCTCCAGCAGTGAAAACAACCAGTCCGAACGCGCCTGCAACTGGCGGATGTCGTGCTCAAGGTCCTCGATCGTCCGTTGGCTTTGCACCAGGGCCCGCTGGCTTTGTGCCAGTGCATCCTGTACGCGTTCCCGTTCTATCCTCTCTTCGTTGAGGTAATCGGCCAACTCTTGCGAGCGCTGCTCCTGCTGGGTGAGCTTTTGGGCTGTATCCTTGAAATCTTTCTGGGTCTGCTCTAGCGCCTTAACCCGATCGTCTGCAAAGGTCTGCAGGGTGGCCAGTTCCTCCCGGCCTTCGGCAACCCGGGCCTCCAGCAGTGAAATGTGTTCCTCACGATCGGCCTTTTGACGGGACAGGTCATCAATTTCGAAGCCCCGCTGGGCGTGCTCAATTTCCAGCAAATCTGCTTTTGCAGTGCTCGCCTCCAGTTGCGCCAGGCGGTCCGATAATTGATGTGCAACCAGTGCTGCAAATGCGCCGGCGTCCACTGCTGTTGCCTCAGCCCAGAGGCCCTGATCCACGGATTGTTCCTCACTGCGCCGGCTGAGCACCTGTGATGCGGCCATCAGGGCAGGGGGGATGTCAGGGGTCTGTTCCAGATCTTTCAGGGAGTGGGCATGGTGCCGCATCCCGGTGTCCAAAAACTCGGTCATGAAGTGCTGGCTGCGATTTGCCTCCGGGGGCAGTTCCAGCCAGCCTGAGATCCGTTCCAGCGTGGCCTGCGGTTGATCCAGAAAACCGTCGTAGCTGATTACGAAATTGTCTGGGCCCGCGTCCCGCAGTAACCGGGACCAGTAACCCTGGATCAGGGCCATGCCCTCGTATCGGGGCAGGCCGTTTCGGCGCTCCAATGACGCTGCAATATCCAGAGGATTGCGGTAAACCAGGCACAGCTTCAGTTGGGTCCCCAGTGACTGGGCGACCTCCCGCCAGAACGGTAACAGCAGGCATACCCTGGGATCTTTTACCGCGAGGCGGGGCGAGCGCTCCAGCTTGGCGGCCATCATTTCCCTGGCGGCGGACAGGTGCTGCTCGTCCCACTTCAGGGCGCTTTGATTGAGTAACACCGGCGCATCCCAGTGGGATCCGTTATCCCTGAGCAGCCAGTCGTTGATGTAGACAACGTCCAGATCTTCGAAAAACCCCTTGGGATTGTCCTCACTGGGCTCCATCAGGGTTTCCCCCAGGCCGTAACCAAAGAGTTCAAAACATTTGGTGACCAGACTGGTGCCGCTGCGGTGCATGCCGCAGATCAGCAGGAGTTCCTGTGGACTGGAGGGCGTCGGAGAATTCACTGAAAAGGGAGCGGCCTGGCTGGCCCTGCAGTCTAAGAATTGCTGTCTGGCAAGTCCAGCCGGACGGTGTGGGCCTTTTACCGCAATTCATCTGCAGCTGCGCCAGCATTTGGCCCGCGCATTGAAGGAGTTTTTTCGATCCGCTACGGCTATAGCATGCGCGACAAGGGGGATGGCAATAGACGTTCTAACTACCACCCCGTGAAAATTATCCGGCTGATTCTT
>JAAXJC010000160.1:0-2030 GCA_012270045.1 Luminiphilus sp. | reverse complement strand
TCATTATTTGGTCCGTGCGATGCAGGGATCTTTGCCCGCCACTACGGCCATGGCATCCGCAAAACCGGGTCGGGCAATGGCCGTTCTGATTCCCAACCCGTGAAAAATTATCCGGCTGATTCTTTGGCCTTCGCCCCCACCGGGCTTTAAACTGCGCGTCGGTCCACTGTGCCTGACCTGCCGCTACCGGTCATTCCAATGTGGACAGCAAGCCCCCAGGAGGAACAGGTGCTCCAGTCCAACATCGAACATCGGCTTCAGCAGCTCCACGACGATTACACCGGCGCGGATCCGTTTCCCCATGTGGTGATTGACGAGTTTTTTGCAGCCGATTATGCGGAACGCCTATTGGCAGAGTTCCCGCCCTTTGAAGCGGGCAACGCCCTGACTGAAATGGGCAAGCTGGGCAAGAAGTCGGTCAACAAGGACATCGAGGCGATCGGCGATGCGTATCGCGAATTGGCCGCCTATCTCGTATCCGATGACTTTATCAACGTCATGCAGCGTATCACCGGTATCGATAACCTGATTGCAATCCCCGGGGGCGCAGGGGGTACCCACGAGAGCCGCAATGGGGCTGACCTGTCCCCCCATCTTGATTACAACTATGTGGATTATGGCGGTGAGGCTTTGCACCGGCGCCTAAATGTTCTGTTCTTTCTTAATAAGGACTGGAGCCCGGAATGGGGTGGCAACTTTGAGGTCCATTCCGATCCGCAACACCCCGGGAAGAATGCGTTTAAGAAATTCGCCCCGGACTTCAACCGGGTCATTGTCATGGAGACCAGTGAGCGCAGCTGGCACGGCTATGACCAGATCAAGCTGCCGGATCCCGATTCCCAGTCCCGCAAATCCATTTCCATCTACCTGTTCAGCAGGACCCGACCGGAAGACCAGTTGGCACCGCGGCACTCGACCTTTTATGCCATGCGGCCGCTGCCTGACCATCTCAAAGTCGGGCATACGCTAACCGCTGAGGACCTGCAGTCCATCAAGACAGGGGTATCCAAACGGGATCGCTGGATCATGCATTACCAGCGAGAGGTGCTGCGCTTCTCTGCCAAGGCGGAGAAGAGCGAGAAGAAGGCCAACTGGCTGCTGCGGAAATTGGAAAAACATGAAAATGCCAAGGGGGCCTCGTTGCTCCAGAAGCTTACCGGTGGCGGCAGAGGCGACGGCGACTGATGCAGCTTTCCACCGATGCCGGATTTGCTTTTCTCTGTGCTCCCAAGTGCGCTTCCTCCTCCATCGAAGCGGCCATCGCCCCCTTCTGTAACATCAACTTTTCCGGGCCCGGTGGCCTGAAGCACATTACCGCTCGGGACTATCGCAGCCATATATTGGCCTACCACCAGCGGGTGCTCGCCAATCGCCCCATCGAGGCCTTCAGTATTGTCAGGGAACCCATAGAGTGGTTGTTCAGCTGGTATCGATATCGCCAGCGCAATGACATTCGTAACCCTGATCATCCCTTTCACCGTAACTACACCGGGGACATGAGCTTTGAGACCTTCGTTGAGGCCTATCTTGAACCCGATAAACGCCCCTCGTTTGCCAATGTCGGAAACCAGGCCCGGTTTCATCTTCTGGAGGATGGCTCGGTGGGCGTGGAGCGGATATTCGACATGACTCGCCTGGATAGAGTCGCCGCCTACCTGTCCAACAAGCTCAACCGCGCTATCGAACTGCCGGTAAAAAACAAGGCTCCTGAAGTGGTGATGCAGCTGGGCGAGGATAGGAAACAAGATCTCCGCCGTGTCTTGGCGAAGGACTGCGCCCTGTACGATCGCGTGCAGCAGAGCGATGGCGAATTGATAACCCAGGTGTGAGGCTGATAACCCGGGTGCGAGAACGTTGATCCTGGTGTGGCTGGACGGGTGTCTTCAAATCTCCCGCCGCCCGGTTTCCCAAAAGCGTGGTCCCGGCACAGCCGGCAATGAGCGGCATGTTGAGCCGGCAGCCCGGCATCAAAGGTGCCCAGTTTTGGTGAGGTTCGACTGCGCCACTAATCGCCGGTTTTCATTAGCCGG
>JAAXJC010000216.1:473-4896 GCA_012270045.1 Luminiphilus sp. | reverse complement strand
TCGTTGATCATCTGGATGATGTCTTCGACCTGATCGGGTTCGGAAATATCCTGGGGCAGGTGGTCATTGACCTCTGCATAGGTCAAGTAACCCTGCTCTTTCCCCTTGGCAATAAGAGCTTTAAGACGCGACTGCTGGCGCACTGTTTCAGACATGCGTGAACCTGTGTTTATCTAGCGTAAATAAGTTCGAGATTGTAGCGTGTGATGTAACCGATCACCACGTAAAAAAACCGTTTTCCCTGATTATTAGCGGCTTTCAGGCCCGTTTTGCGGGCTTCAACCCGGGGTCCCGGCCGAAGAATGGCCTGCCTGGTCGCCTAATCCCGTCCGGACAGGCTGCGAATCTGCTGGGTCAGGGCCATCAGCGACTGTTTTTCATCCTGGGTCAGTGTCTCGTAGGGCTTGGCTTTCAACTGGGCGGCCTGCTGTCGCAGGGCGTTCAGGGGTGCCTCGCGGCTGAGTTGCAGTAACAGGGCCTTGCCCAATTCAGCCAGCTCTTCCGGGTCCTCTATCGGTTCCCGTCCAGCAAGGTCGTTAAGCAGCTGGCCTTCGGCGGTTCCGTGCCAGTAGCCCAGCAGCGCGGCGGTGGAGATGTCAGGCTGGGCGCCGATGCTGTCGATCACTTCCCTGAGCAGGGTCTGATCCCGCCGCTCAGCCTCGGGTAGCAGGTCGGTGTCCAGCGCCGTGCACAGGCCGGGGTTTAACACCAGCAACCCGAGTAGCCGCTGGCTGACGCTGGTGCTGCTGGGTATGAGGCTGTCGTCAGTCTCTGGCTCCCCCATGGGCTCCAGGTCATCGTAGTCCGGCGGGCTAGCGGGGCCTGCGTCTGCAGGGTCATAGCCGGCGGGCAGGCTGTCATCGGGCCCCGGGTCCCCAACTTCTCCGGCCGGAGGGGGCGCCTCCGGGCGGGATTCCGGGGGCGGGGCCTGCAGGCGTTTCAGGCTGTCAACGTCGATACCCGTGCGGTCCGCGAGGGACTGGTACATCAGCACCTTAAACACCCCTTCGGGAAGACGGTGCACATGGGGCGCGGCCTGCTTGGAAAAGCGGGCGCGCCCATCCAGGGTGGTGATGTCCAGGTCCTGGGCAATCCAGTCAAACAGGAAGTTTTCCAGGGGCGTCGCGGTATCAAACAGGTGTTCCAGGTGATCGGCACCCTGGGCGCGCACCAAGGTATCGGGATCCTCGCCCTCGGGCAGAAACAGGAATCGGGCCTGGCGCCCATCCTGCATCACCGGCAGCGTGCTCTCCAGGGCACGGAAGGCCGCCTTACGCCCCGCCTCATCCCCGTCAAAACAGAATACGACCTCCGGAACGTGCCGGAACAGGCGCTCCATGTGGGCCTCGCTGGTGGCGGTTCCCAGTGTCGCAACGGCATAACCGATGCCGTATTGGGCGAGGGCAATGACATCCATGTAACCCTCTACCACGACAATCCGGGTCAGGCTGCGTTCAGACTTGCGCGCCTGGAACAGCCCGTAGAGTTCCCTGGATTTTTGAAACACCGGTGTCTCCGGTGAGTTCAGGTACTTGGGTTTGTCATCCCCCAGCACTCGGCCGCCGAAGGCAATGACGCGCCCCCTGGCGTCGAGAATAGGGAACATGATGCGATCCCTGAACCGGTCGTAACGACGGCCCCGGTCGTTTTCTACCAGCATGCCGCTGTCGTTCAGCAGGGATACTTTTTGGGCATCCTGGCCCACGGTTTGCAGCAGGTTATCCCAGCCCGGGGGTGCAAATCCGATACGGAAGTTGCGGGCAATTTCACCGCTCAGGCCCCGGGACTTGAGGTAGGTCACAGCCCGATGGGCCTCGGGGTGGCTGCGCAGGCTGTGTTCATAGAAGCGTGTTGCCTGCTCCAGCTGATCGATAAGGGGTCGGTTGCTGTCCTGGGAGCCGGTCCGCCCTCCGGAGCTTTCCTCCCGGGGCACCTCGAGACCGGCGGTTTGCGCCAGGGATTCCACCGCTTCGGGAAATTCCAGCCGCTCATAATCCATGAGAAAGCCCAGGGCATTGCCGCCGGCACCGCAGCCAAAGCAGTAATAGAACTGCTTGCCCGGATTGACCGAGAAGGACGGTGTTTTCTCGTCGTGAAAGGGACAGCAGGCGGAAAAGTTCTTACCGGTCTTCTTCAGCTTAACCCGACGGTCTATGACCTCGACAATATCGACCCGGTCCAACAGATCGTCGATGAATGCCTGGGGGATGCGTGCCACAGTTGCTGGGAGCCGGGCGCGCTGGGTTCAGCCGTTGAGTTTGGCCTTGACCAGCCTGGACACCTGGCCCATGTCCGCGCGCCCCTGCATCTGGGGTTTCAGGATACCCATGAGCGGACCCATGGCTGCCATGCCCGAGGCGTCGATTGTGGCCAGGGCGTCGTCGATGGCTTCGCTGATCTCGGCTTCGCTGAGTTGCTGGGGCAGGAATTCCTGGATGACCGCTATCTCGGCATCCTCCTGGGCGGCCAATTCCTCGCGACCGGCATCCCGGTACTGGCTGGCCGAGTCACGGCGCTGCTTGACCATTTTATCGAGGATGGCCAGGGCACGGGCATCGTCGATATCGATGCGCTCGTCGACTTCAATACGTTTGAATTCGGCCTGGATAAGGCGGATGGTGGCCAGGCGCTCTTTGGCCCTGGCCTTCATGGCGGCTTTCATCTCCGCCTTGATGGTGGCGACAAGCTCGCTCACGCCGCGGGACCGCGACTCAGTAGAGGCGCTGTCGCTTGCGGTTCTCGCGCGACATTTTCTTGGCGTGTCGCTTGACGGCGGCAGCCGCGGCGCGCTTGCGGATCGTGGTGGGCTTTTCGTAGTGCTCGCGCTTGCGAACCTCGGCCAGCAGGCCGGCTTTTTCGCAGGAGCGCTTGAAGCGTCGCAGCGCCACGTCGAAGGGCTCGTTTTCCTTTACCTTGACTGAAGGCATTAAACTCACATCCTGTTTTTGCGTGTCTTTCGGGGTGTCAGATTTTCCCGCTGGCGTCTGTGGGGACGACAGCGGGCGCGCAGTATAGGCGCGTCGACTGTATTTTGCAAAGACAATCAACGTGTTAGTTTGCCGCCTCTGACGGCCTTGGAGAACGCCCTTTGAAGGTTCTGGGGATTGAAACCAGCTGCGACGAGACCGGTATCGCGGTCTATGACACCGACCGGGGCCTGCTGGCGGAGGGCTTGTACAGCCAGGTGGAAGTGCACGCCGAATATGGCGGTGTGGTGCCGGAACTGGCGTCCCGGGACCATATTCGCAAAACCTTGCCCCTGACCACCCAGGTCCTGGCGGAGGCCGGTCTGGACAAGTCCGACCTCGATGCCATTGCCTACACGGCGGGCCCCGGTCTGATGGGGGCACTGATGGTGGGTACCACGGTGGCCCGGTCCATGGCCTTCGGCCTGGGCATCCCCAGCCTTGGCGTGCACCACATGGAGGGTCACCTGCTGGCCCCCATGCTGGCGGATGAGCCGCCCAGCTATCCCTTTGTCGCCCTGTTGGTCAGCGGCGGACACAGCCAACTGGTGCGGGTGGACGGCCTGGGCTGTTACACCCTGCTGGGTGAGTCGGTGGATGATGCCGCCGGCGAAGCCTTTGACAAGACCGCGAAATTGCTCGATTTGCCCTATCCCGGTGGCCCCCACGTGGCGCGGCTGGCGGAGCAGGGCGATCCGGGGCGCTTCGATTTTCCCCGGCCTATGGTGCGACAGCCGGGGCTGGATATGAGCTTCAGTGGCCTCAAGACTCACACCCTGCTGACGGTGCGCCAGTGTCGGGAGGAGACGGGGCTCACCGACCAGGACCGGGCGGATATCGCCTGTGCCTTTGAACAGGCCGTGGTTGATACCCTGGTGATCAAGTGCCGCCGGGCTCTGGAGCAGGAGGGACTGAACACCCTGGTCATGGCGGGGGGCGTCAGCGCCAACCGCAACTTACGCCGGGCGCTGGCGGACCGGCTGGGTCCCAAGGGGGTGGCGGTGTTCTACCCACCCCTGTCCCTGTGCACCGATAACGGCGCGATGATCGCCTATGCCGGCGCCTTGCGGCTGCAGGCGGGCCAGCGTGATATGGGCGACGGTGAGGTCAGGCCGCGCTGGCCGATGACCGAGCTGCGACCGCCGGAGGCGGCATGAAGGACAAGGTCATTATCGTGGGACTGCGGGCGGAGGCGGTGATCGGCGTCTACGACTGGGAACGGGATATTCGCCAGCCCCTGGAGTTTGATATCGAGATGGCGGCTGACGTGGCCGCCGCCGCCGAACAGGACGATCTGGGCAAGGCCATCGACTACGCCGCGGTCTCCCGGCGGGTTATTGAGGAAGCCGAGGGTTCAAGCTTTGAACTGATCGAGTCCCTGGCCGAGCACCTGGCCGCGATGATTCGCCGGGAGTTTTCGGTCCGCTGGCTGCAGCTGCGCGTGATGAAGCCCACGG
>JAAXJC010000216.1:0-463 GCA_012270045.1 Luminiphilus sp. | reverse complement strand
GTCCTGGAGACTCATTGTTGGAATGAACGGTTATCGGGTTCGGCCCACGTAGGTACCGGTGTACGTGCTGATCGAGCGGGGCGATACCGATGGGTTTTAATTCCCGAGACTCGTTGCTGCAATCAACGGCTATCGAGTTCGTCCCTTGCAAGCACCGACGTTCATGCTGAGCGAGCGAGGCGATGCTGATAGCGGTGGGTTTTGGTCCGGGATACTCATTGCCGGAATCAATGGGTACTAAGCTCGCCCCATGCATGTACCGGTGCACATAACAGTTCGGTTGCCGCCAGTTGCGTTTGCAGTGCCGCGCGGGCGGATCGAGTTGGCTGTAGGGGCTTGATGTCCGCAGCCGCCTAGTCGCGGTCAGATCAGCGGACGCTGTAGGCAATTCCTTCTATGGGTGCTTATTTACCCAGCACTCCTGCCAAGGTGGTTATGCGTTCGGCGCGCAGGGCTTCGCCCA
>JAAXJC010000091.1 GCA_012270045.1 Luminiphilus sp. | reverse complement strand
CTGGGAGAAGACAAAGTGGGTCACCGAGATGAAAAAGCCCAGGCACACGATGATATAACCGTCGCGATCCCGGATAGCCTCCAACAGCTTCAAGGCACTGGCCACCAGCAGTAGCGCCACCATCGGCGCAAGGCCCATCAAACTACCGTACCTGCCCACCCCCTACGCCGCGGCCAACAGCCCCCGGGACTCCCGCAGCCAGCGTCCGGGCATGTCCGCGCGCTGCCTGTGCATCTGCAGTCGCCACAGGGAGGCGACCCCGTAAACCGCCACCACCCAGAGCGGCACCCTGACCAGGTGTGGAATGATGACGGCAAACTGACAGGCGATGAGCCAGGTCAGGGCACGTCGGGGTAGCTGGTCGCCAGTGATCACGTCGTCCCGGCCTCCCCAATGCCGTACAGGGCCAGGGACCGCAGGACCAGTTCACGCTGGCGATCACCCCCTGCCATGGGCACCTCACTGTTCGGCAAACGTAATCCGAACTCCTCGCTGCGGCCGTGGTATTGCAGGGCCAGCCAGCACAACCAGGACAGCTTTTGCTCATCGCTGCCCCAGCTGAAATCCGACCAATCCAGCCAGTGATCCTCCCGGACAGGCGCGGAAAAAAGCTTGGTTTGCAAGGGTTGCGCTCGGGCGAGGCTGCGCCAATCGATGAGCCGGGGGGCGTCTCCGGCACGATAGTCCCGGAATCCGGCCAGATCATCGATCCCGGTCTGGTCGCTGAATCCCCGGTTGCCGGCATCGGGGTCCTCAGACCGGAGCGCGTCCGTTACCAGGGGCTGGGGCCATACCAGGGCGGGTAGGTCCAGTTCTGCGAAACTCCAACAGCGCAACAGGCCCAGCGGATACAGTGACTCGATTCGCAGTCGGGGCGGTCTGAACCAGCCCCGGCCGCCTACCTTGAGGTACAGGGGCACTTCAATGCTGCCATTGGCGGGCACGTCCACCACCGACTCGCAATCGGGCCAGCTCAGGCGCACGGAATAATGGCCCCTGCGCCCGCTGGTACAGGATAACCTGAGCAAAAACTCGGCCCGCTGTCCCGGATAGACCGATTCTGCCCGGACCCCGGTAATCACCATCTTCATCAGGTTGCCGTGGGTAAAGTGGATAGCCACCACAAACAGCATGCCCAACCAGAACGTCAGCCCATAGATGAGATTGTTCTGGTAGTTGATGGCCATCAGCAGCATCAACAACAGTGTGAAGATAAAGAGAAAGCCGTTTCGTGAGGGAAAGATGAACAGGCGGCGCTGCTCCAGAGTGATGCTACGCGCCGGCGGCAGACGCCGGCTCAACCAGCGCTGGTAGCGCTGGCGCAGCAGTCCGCGCAAACCTGTGGTCGCATCAGCCGGGGATGACATCAACGTGGCGTTGCATCAGAGCCACCAGCGCGTCCCCGTCCCCCGCATAGTCAGCGCTGGGCACCAACCTGTGGGCGACCACTGGCGCCAGTACCGCCTGCACGTCGTCGGGCACGACATAATCCCTCCCGGACATCAGTGCCCAGGTTCTGGCTGCAGACACCAAAGCGAGGCCACCCCGGGGGGACAGACCCATGGCAAATTCGGGGGCCTCACGGGTAAAAGCGGTCAGTCGTTGGATATAGGCGAGCAGGCTGTCGGACAACTGGACACCCGCAGCCATCTGGCGAATTTCAGCCAGTTGGGCGGCGCTGATACAGGGCACCAGTTCCTGCCGCTGCTGCTGATCACCTCGCAGCAGCAACTCCCGCTCGGCCTCATGATCCGGATAGCCAAGGGACAAGCGCATCAGAAAACGGTCCAGCTGTGACTCAGGCAGCGCATAGGTGCCCGACTGGTGGATGGGATTCTGGGTGGCGATGACGAAGAAAGGTTGTGGCAGGGGGCGAGTCACCCCATCAATGCTCACCTGGCCTTCGGCCATGGCTTCCAGTAAGGCGCTCTGGGTACGAGGCGTCGCCCGATTGATCTCATCGGCCAACAGTAACTGGTTGAAGATCGGGCCCTGCCGAAATTCAAAGGCCTCCTCACGCCGGTTAAAAATTGAGACACCCAGGATGTCCGACGGCAACAGATCGGAAGTAAACTGCACTCGGGCGTAACTCAAGCCCAGCACATCGGCCATGGCATGGGCCAGGGTGGTCTTGCCCATCCCGGGCAGGTCCTCCAGCAGCAGGTGTCCCGAAGACAGCAGGCAGCACAGGGCCTGGCGCACCTCGCGACCCTTGCCCAGCAGTACTGAGCCTACCCTGCTTACCGCTTCATCAATGAATTGCTGCATACGAACCGCTCCATGGCTCCCCTATCCTAAACTGCTAGGGCGCTAAATCCCCGCTCACAATCAGCTTTGATGTCTTCCAGATGCTCCAACCCTACCGCAATGCGCACCAGACCCGGGGCAATGCCGGACAGCTCACGCTGCTGGGCAGACAGGCGGCCATGGGTGGTCGTGGCAGGATGGACAATCGTAGTCTTCGCATCGCCAAGATTCGCAGTCAATGACATCAGCGCGGTGGCATCGATAAACCGCCAGGCCGCCTCCTGCCCACCCTGGAGTTCGAAGGACAGGACACCGCCAAAGCCCTGTTGCTGGCGCCGGGCAAGATGGTGCCCCGGATGCTCTGGCAGACCGGCGTAGTGGACTTTCACAACAGCTGCCTGCTGCTGCAGCCAATGGGCAAGATCCAGCGCATTCCGACAGTGGCCGCTCATGCGCAGGCTGAGGGTCTCCAGGCCTTTCAGGAACACCCAGGCGTTGAAGGGACTCATGGAGGGGCCGCAGGTACGAACCATATTCCTGACTTCCGCCATGTCCTCGCCGCTACCCAGCACCGCCCCGCCCAGCATGCGGCCCTGGCCGTCCAGATACTTGGTGGCAGAGTGGATTACCACGTCGGCGCCCAGTGCCAGGGGCTGCTGCAGGGCCGGGGTACAAAAACAGTTATCAACCACCAGGCGCGCGCCGCTGGCCCGAGCCAACGCCGACAAGGCTTCGACATCAGCCACTTCGCAGATCGGGTTGGAGGGGGTCTCACAGTAAAAAAGCCGTGTGGCAGGGGTCACAGCGGCACGCCAGGCTTCCAGATCCCCCAGGGACACAAAGGACACCCCGATGCCCATACGCGGCAGATATTTCTCAAACAGCCCCACGGTGCTGCCGAATACATCCCGGGAACAGACCACATGATCCCCGGTCTGAAGAAACGCCATACAGGTTGCCAGAATGGCCGACATGCCCGAGGCCGTACCCACGGCGACTTCGGCGCCCTCAAGGCTGGCCAGCCTCTGTTCGAAAGCGGTGACGGTCGGGTTGGTGTAGCGGGAATAGACGTTGCCCCCCTGTTCGCCGCTGAAACGCGCCGCGGCTTCAGCACAGGAGTCGAAGACATAGCTGGAGGTGGTGAATATGGCCTCGCTGTGCTCGCCATGGGCGGTCCGGTCAATACCCGCCCTGATGGCAAGGGTCTCCGCCCGGGCCCCGGAGAGCCAGTGCTCTGCAGTTGGATCGCTCTCATCGGAGGTCATAAGACGCCCATCCATTGGAGAGCAGCCAGGAACAGGCCATCAGGCATCGTTGTGCAGGCCAACAACAGCGCCATCCTGGGTTGCCGCCAGCCGGATAGCGGAGCCCTCGGAGCGGGCCGCTTCCACCGAACTGAGATAGTGGGCATCAATTTGCCCTGCCTTGTACCGACCATCAAACACTGAGCACTCGAAATCGTCGATCGCCTCGTTACCCTCCCGGGAACAGGCCAGGAGGTCGTCCAGGTCCTGGTACACCAGCCAGTCCGCCCCTATCAGTTCGGCTATTTCCTCCTCGCTGCGCTCGTGGGCAATCAATTCGCTGGCGGCGGGCATATCAATGCCGTACACGTTGGGGTAGCGGACCGCGGGCGCAGCCGACGCAAAGTAGACCTTGTTTGCGCCCGCATCCCTCGCCATCTGGATGATCTGGCCACAGGTGGTACCCCTGACGATCGAGTCATCCACCAGCATGACGTTTTTACCGGCGAACTCCAGGGGTATTGGATTCAGCTTCTGTCGAACCGATTTCTTCCTCTGACTCTGTCCCGGCATGATGAACGTGCGGCCGATGTAACGGTTTTTCATGAAGCCTTCCCGAAACTTCACGCCCAGTTCATAGGCCAGCGACTGCCCCGCGACCCGGCTGGTATCGGGAATGGGCACTACCACATCAATGTCATGCTCGGGCCGTAACCGCAGTACCTTGCGGGCCAGCCGCTCGCCCTGACGCATGCGGGTCTTGTACACCGAGACGCCGTCAATCATTGAGTCTGGCCGGGCGAAATAAACGTGTTCAAAAATACAGGGCATCAGCCGGGTGTGTTCAGCGCATTGGCGCCGCATCAATTGTCCGGAGGATGAAATAAAAATACCCTCCCCTGGTGCAACGTCACCGAGCAGATCAAAGCCCAGCACGTCCAGGGCAACACTCTCGGAGGCGACCATGTATTCGGGCTCACCCTCGCCGCGCTGCCGAACGCCCACCACCAAAGGCCGAATGCCGAAGGGGTCCCGAAACGCCACAATCCCGAGGCTGGCAATCATTGCAACCGCGGCATAGCCCCCCTCGCAGCGGCGGTGCACGGCGGAAACCGCCCTGAAAATATCGTCGGCTTCGGGTTCAAGCTTGCCCAGCTGCTGGAGCTCGTGGGCGAACACGTTAATCTGAACTTCGGAATCCGAATCGGTGTTCAGATGGCGCCGGTCGGTGCGTAAAATTTCGTCGCTCAGCTGGGCGGCATTGGTCAGGTTGCCGTTATGTGCCAGGGCTATACCGTAGGGAGAATTGACGTAAAAGGGTTGCGCCAGTGCGGTACCGGAACTGCCCTGGGTGGGGTAGCGAACATGGCCAAGGCCAAAGGCGCCGAACAGCTGGGACATGTGCTGGCTGCGAAAGACGTCCCTGACCAGGCCCTCCCCCTTGCGCTGCAGGAATTTGCCCTGCTGGCAGGTCATGATTCCCGCCGCGTCCTGGCCCCGATGCTGGAGCATGGTCAGCGCGTCATAGATTTCCGCCGCGACATCCCGATTACCGACTATTCCCACCAATCCACACATCGGTTTATCTCCGAATCAGATCATGTCCGCAGACTCGAGGGTTTCCTCGACCTGCTCCACGGGTTCAGCCTCAAGAATTTCAGAGGTATGGGCGCCCAGCCACTGCGCAATTTCATCAATACCGGGCATCAGCTCGGATCGGTCCAGTAAATCCTGTTCGGAAGCGGGCACCACCGTGCGAATCAGGAAGGTAATCACGATCACCAGCACCACGCCCCGGAGCAGGCCGAACACACCACCCAGAACCCGATTGCCCAGATTAAATCCGGGTTGCCGCATCTGCCTGGCCATGAGGCGTCCCAAAACGCTGAAGATGGCCAATACGCCCACAAAAACCAGGGCCCAGCCGGCCATATAGCGCAGGGTGTCACTGTCAGTCAGCGCGACCAGGGAATCCGCCAGGGGCTGGGCCAGAATATTGGCCCCGACAAAGGCCACCACCCAGCCCATCAGGGAGAAGATTTCCCGACCAAACCCCCGGTACAGACCGACCGCAAGGGACAGGACCAAAACCACAACAATGAACCAGTCAAAGCCGTTGAAGCCCGATGTTGCACCGCTGAGTTGCTGCTCAATATCGTTCACGAGGGTTGCTCATACCGGACCACCATGGAATCGACGTCCAGCACCCGATCCACCTCGGTTTTGATATCGCCGAAAGCTGCTTTTTCAAGCTTGGGACCAATTTGCACGCGCCATCTATCCACTCCATCCCGCTGGAAGCGATTGGAAAATGCCGGGTAGCCCTTGTCAATCAATCGAGCCACCAGGGCATCCGCCTGGCCCTTGGTACTCACCGCCGCCACCTGCAGCACCCATGCCTGGGCGTAGCCGGAGGCGTCCAATGCCGGCGCCGCTGGCGGCTGCTCCCTGCTGCTGACCTGCTCGATGGCATCAGCCGCCTGCAGGTCGGCCAACCCCACCTCGCCGAGGTCCTCGGGCAACCGGGTCAACTCATCGGCCCGCGCCTGCTCGAGCTCATCAAATTCGGGCTCGGCAACCTGGGCACGAACCTTGGCCTCTGGGGATTCAGGACTCGCAATGGGTGAGGTATCAATTTCTGGACGCGCGGGCATTGGCGACAGCTCAATGGGCTGCTGATCCCGGGGCTCAACAAAAATAATAGGCCAGAACACCACGCCCAGCGCCACCAGCACCAGCGTACCCACAAGACGTTGCCGAACTACAGAATCCATTCAGTTCAAGGTCTCCCGACCTGATTGCGCCCGCTGCAAGCACTCCAACTGTGCGCCCACCGTAACAAAAGAGCCAAACACGAGAATCCTGTCACCGGGTTCAGAGCCTGACTGCGCCGCCTGAAAGGCCGCTTGGGGCGATTCATGGCAGTACACCTCGGCACCCCGGTCTAGTTCCACAATCATCGTTTTCAGGTCCTCGGGAGGTGCCGCCCTGGCAACACCCTGGTGAAGTGGCAGATGCCATGAGGCAATGGCCGGCGCCAACCTTGCCATCATAGCACGCAGGGGTTTATCGACCATGGCACCGAATACCGCGTGGCAGGGACTGCCGCTGCCATCGACCTCCAGTAACCTCGCCAACACCGTAACGGCTTCTTCATTGTGGGCGACATCCAGTAACCAGTTGCGCTCCCCATACATCAGCTGCTGCTGGCGTCCCGGGATCGACAGTGTCACCAGGGCCCGGGATATTATTTCCTGGGACATGGGTTCACCCAGCACTGACAGCACCGTCACTGCGGCCGCCAGGTTGCTGGCTTGCAAACTGGGCAAATCGGGCAACTGCCGTTCCGTGCCATCGGGCAGCAGCAACCGGTCATGCTCCCGCTGCCAGTCCCTGCCCAGACTGACACCCCTAGCACCGATGTCGCTCAACTCAGGCATCAGCGTCCCAGGCGGGTCCTGTTCCGCCACGACTGCGGGCCGACCGGCCCGGGCCACTCCGGCTTTCTCTATCGCAATCAGTTCCCGGGTGTCCCCCAGCCACTCGGTATGGTCAACCCCGATGCTGGTAATGACACAGGCATCGGCGTCGACGATATTGACCGCGTCCAACCGGCCGCCCAGCCCCACTTCCAGCACCTGGAAGTCAACCCCGGCGCGCTTGAACAGATACAGACTGGCGAGGGTGGCGAACTCAAAATAGCTCAGTGAGATGTCCTGCCGGCTATCTTCAATGGCCTCGAAGGCCGTTATGATCTCCCCGTCACTGGCGGGAGTCTGATCGATGGTGATGCGCTCGTTAAAGTTCAGCAGGTGGGGAGAGGTATAGCAACCCACCAAATAACCCCGAGCCTTCAACAGCGCCGCAAGGGCAGCGACACAACTGCCCTTGCCGTTGGTTCCCGCCACCGTGATGGTTGTCATCGCCGCGGGCAACAGCCCCAGGCGCTGGGCCACTGTCCGTGCACGCAGCAGTTCAAGATCAATCTTCTGGGGGTGCAGAGTCTCAAGATGCGCCAACCAGGCATCCAGGGAAGCGCCGGGCTGACTTTGTGCCACGGTGTTATTCTGCGGGCTCTGGCTCGGGCTCTGGCTCGGACTCGGCCCCCGGAACCTCCTCGGGACCAGCATCCTGCTGGGTCAACTTGGCCAGCAGCCGTGCCAGGGTGTCACGCATTTCAGCCCGGGGCACAATCATATCGATGGCCCCGTGCTCCAACAAAAACTCACTGCGCTGGAAACCCTTGGGCAATTTCTGGCGAATGGTTTGCTCGATAATATTGGGTCCCGCAAAACCCGCCCGGGCGTCGGGTTCAGCGACATTAATGTCGCCCAATAGCGCCAGGGACGCGGATACACCGCCGTAGATCGGATCGGTCATAACCGACACGAAGGGCAGGCCCGCCTGTCTCAGGCGCTCCAGAACCGCTGAGGTCTTGGCCATTTGCATCAGAGAAATCAGCGCTTCCTGCATGCGGGCTCCGCCGGAAGCTGCGAAGCACACCAGTGGCAAACCGTTATCCAGGGCATGGGTGGCAGAGCGGGTAAATTTTTCGCCTACGGCGTAGCCCATGGAGCCACCGTGGAAGTTGAACTCAAAGGCCACGGTAACCAGATCAAGGCCTTTCAGCGTGCCACGCATGGCTACCAGGGCATCTTTCTCGCCGGTGCTTTTCTGCGCTGCGGTCAGCCGATCACGGTACTTGCGCTTGTCCTTGAATTTCAGCCTGTCCACCGGCTCGAGGTCGGCAAACAGTTCCTGACGACCTTCGCTGTCCAGGAAGATGTCCAGGCGACGGCGGGCACCCACCCGCATGTGATGATCGCATTTCGGACAGACCTCAAAATTACGTTCCAGATCCGGCCAATACAGCATGGCGTCACACTTGATGCACTTCTTCCACAGACCCTCAGGCACATTGACCCGTTTTTCTGCGGTTTCATCCTTCCTGACACCCGAGGGCAGTATCTTATCGATCCAACTCATGTCGGACTCCGTTCGGCCGAGCGCGTGATTATACCTATACGCCCCCGGTCAGTGACCAGACTCCAAAATGCCATCAACTCCCGATCGAATGTCAGCCAGCAGCGCCACCGCCGCATCGACACCGTCAGCGGTTTCGCCGCCGCCCTCGATGGTGCCAGCCAACGCCTCGATAAGGGCACTGCCGACCACGACGCCATCGGCAAAGGTCCCCACCCGGGCCGCCGAATCGGCATCCTTGATACCGAAGCCGACACAGACGGGAAGCTCCGTCTGGGCCTTGATAATGTCGAGACGCTGGGACACATCAGCAGTATCCAGGTGCCCGGCTCCGGTCACGCCTTTGACCGCAACGTAGTAGACAAACCCCGAGGCATTGCCAGTAATTGTCGCGACACGCTGCTCGGGAGTGGTGGGTGAAATCAGGAAAATGTTGTCGATCTCGACTTTCTTCAGCTCGGCATTCAGCAACCCCACTTCCTCCGGGGGCAGATCAACGGTGATCAGGCCATCGACACCCGCTTCGGCACAGGCCGCTGCAAATTCAGCATAGCCCATGCGCTCAACCGGGTTCGCGTAACCCATCATCACCACCGGCGTGTCGGGGTCCCCAGTACGAAACTCACGCACCATTGCCAGCACATCGGTCAAGGACACACCGCACTCCAGGGCCCGTTCATGGCCGCGCTGGATGACAGGGCCCTCGGACATAGGGTCCGAAAATGGCACTCCCAATTCCAGGACATCCGCACCTGCGGCCACCAACCTGTGCATCATGGGCACCGTGACATCCTTGGCCGGATCTCCAGCGACCACATAGGGTATGACGGCCTTGCGTCCAGCGCTTTTGAGGGATGCAAAACGTTGGCTCAATCTACTCATAGTGCTAACCCGCCAACCCCATTCAGAGTTCAATGCCGTCGATGGATGCGACGGTGAGAATATCCTTGTCGCCCCGGCCCGAGAGGTTGACGATGATGTGCTGGTCGGGCGTCATTTCCGCCGCCAGTTTTTCAGCATAGGCAAGGGCATGGGCAGTTTCCAGGGCCGGCATGATGCCTTCCGTCCGGGTCCAGCGATGAAACGCAGACAGTGCCTCATCGTCATTGGCGGACACATAGTTGACACGGCCAATGTCCTTCAGCCAGCTGTGCTCAGGGCCCACACCGGGATAGTCCAACCCTGCCGACACCGAGTGGGTTTCGATGATCTGCCCGTTTTGGTCCTGCATCAGGTAAGTCCGGTTACCGTGCAGCACGCCAGGCTGCCCGGCGGACAATGGCGCGGCGTGCCGGCCAGTCTCCACACCCATGCCCCCGGCCTCGACACCAAACATGGCAACGGATTCGTCAGCCAGGAAAGGATGGAACAGACCAATGGCATTTGAGCCGCCACCGACACAGGCGACCAGGGCATCGGGCAGCTTTCCTGTCATCGCCAGTGATTGCCGTCTCGCTTCCCTGCCGATGACGCTCTGGAAGTCCCTCACCAACATCGGATAGGGGTGCGGGCCCGCTACCGTGCCGATAATATAAAACGTATTGTCAACGTAGGTGACCCAATCGCGCAGCGCTTCGTTCATCGCATCCTTCAGGGTCTTTGAGCCAGAAGTTACCGGAATAACTTCTGCGCCCAGCAATTTCATCCGGTAAACATTCAGTGCCTGTCGATGGACATCCTCCTCGCCCATGAACACGTGGCATTCGAGGCCGAGGCGCGCTGCGACGGTGGCGCTGGCAACCCCGTGCTGGCCGGCCCCGGTTTCCGCAATGACGCGTTTTTTGCCCATGTGCTTGGCCAGCAACGCCTGGCCAATCGTATTGTTTACCTTGTGCGCACCGGTGTGATTCAAATCCTCCCGCTTGAGGAATATCCGGGCGCCTCCGATCGCATCGGACATGCGGCTGGCTTCGTACAGGGGTGAAGGGCGGCCGACATAATGGGCAAGGTCAGAATCAAACTCGCGCTGGAAGGCGGCGTCCGTAGCCATTTCCCGGTAAAGGGCCTCAAGGTCCGCCAGGGCAGACATCAGGGTCTCGGCCACAAATTTGCCACCGTAGGGGCCAAAGCGGCCCTCGGGGTCGGGTACGGATGCAAACAGCTCGGGGCTGATCATATCGGTCATGACACTACTACCTCAGCCGCGGTTCTGGCGGCACGAATGAATTGATGTACTTTTTCGGCCTCTTTGACGCCCGGGCTGCGTTCCACCCCACTGCTGACGTCGACGGCGGCTGGACGCACGCGGGTCACGGCCTCCGCCACATTAGCGGGATTGAGGCCCCCCGCCAAAACAAGGGGCCGGGAGCGCGTCTCGGGGATGATATCCCAGTCAAAGGTGTGGCCGGTGCCCCCGAACTGGCCATTTGCAACCGCATCGACCAGAAACCCACGTGCAGCAGGGTATTGTGACATCACATCCTCCAGGCGAGAGCAGTCGCCCGCCGGCACTGCTTTCAGGTACGGCACCCCCCACTGCTCGCAAAACTCTGGCGTTTCATCGCCGTGCCACTGGAGCAAATTGACGGGCACACTGTCCAATACAGCTTTTACCTCTGCCTCTGAAGGTGCCACAAACAGCGCCGTGACCGTAATGAAAGGTGGCAGCTCAGCGCATATCGCAGCCGCACGCTCCAGGGATACGGCCCTTTTGCTGTTGGGCCAGAACACCAGACCCACCGCATCGGCGCCGGCTTCAGCGGCCACCACAGCATCGGCTTCATTGGTGATACCACATATTTTGACCTGCAAAGACACCCGACGACCCGACGCAGAAAAGCCGCGAAGTTTAACAGACCTTGGTCTGCTTAACCGAGCGCTTGGAAAAAAGCATGGGAGTCCCGCGCCACGGGAAGCTGGAATCGTTCCGGGTAACTGACAGCCATGAGGTACAGGCCGCTGGCGTTGGCAGTGTCGGCACCCTGGGTTCTGTCCCCGGTGCCCAGCAACTCCTCGATCCAGGTCACGGGCCGCAATCCAGCGCCCACCAACTGCAGCGCACCCGCGATATTCCTCACCATGTGGTAGAGAAAGGCATTGGCCTCGATGTCCACCAAGACCAGATCATCGCTGCGGGTCACTCTGACCCCGGTGATCTCCCGTACCGCGTGCCTGGCCTGGCACTGGGCGGCACGAAAAGCACTGAAGTCCTGCTCACCCAGCAGGCACTGGCTCGCCCGATGCATCAAATCGACATCAAGGGGTCTGCGTTGCTGGCTGACCAGACCGGCCAGGTGCGGCGGTAGCACCGAGCGGTTGGCAATGATGTAGCGATAGCGCCGGGACAGGGCTGAAAATCGGGCATGGAAGTCCTCGGGAACCTGCCTGGCCCAGTTCACCCTGATGCCATCGGGCAGATTGCGGTTGCCACCCATTACCCATGACTTCTCCGACCTGGCACAGGGCGCATCAAAATGCACCACCTGGCCGATGCCGTGCACGCCGGCGTCGGTACGCCCCGCACAAACCGTAGTCACTGTTTCGGCGGCGACGCAGCCAAGGGCGGTTTCCAGATTCTCCTGCACGGTCTCGACCGCCAGCTGGGGCTGGGCCTGCCAGCCCGCAAAACCGCTGCCGTGGTAGCTGATCCCCAGGGCCACACGGGTGCCCGCATCCCAGGGTTGCGCGTTCAGTTCTGGAAAAGGGTCAGTCAATACTAACGAGCAGTTCCCGGGCTTCGGCCTGCTGTCGGAGGTCTCCGGCAGCGATCACTTCGTTGAGCACGGGGCGGGCGCCATCCTCATCGCCCATATCGATGTACGCCCGGGCGAGATCGAGCTGGGTGTCGATGGGATCCACATCCTCCGCGTACACCAATGCGTCTTCGCCATCCGAGTCTTCAGGGGCCGGCGAGGAGCCCTCATCGCCAAGGACCTGCGCCAATTCCGGCGGCAACTCCGGGTCCTGCTGTACGGATTCGTCGGGCATCGGGAGGTCAACGTCGAGACTCAGGTCAGCCCCGGGGGATTCCAACTCAGCGGCTGCTGCTGCTGGCGCGGAACTGGTAACCCCAAGGTCAAGGTCCAGATCCAGAACTGGGGTGGCGTCCACCGCATCCAGCCGGTCCAGATTTCCGGACTGAGACCCTCCGGCAGGCTCTGCCAGTTCTCCCAAATCCAATCCTGAATCGGCCTTGGACTCTGCATCACTGATCATTCGGGACGCCTCACCGAAAGCACTGCCGTCACCCAGTCCCTCGAGGCGCTGGGCAGCGTGACGGGCTTCTTCAAGCCTGTCGTTCTTGAGATAAATCTCTACCATTTTCAGCACTGCGGCGGGGTCGTCGGGGTTGGTTTGGGCAGCCGCGTCGAGAAGGTTCAGTGCCTGCTGGTAGCGTCCGTAGGCCACGTAAATATCAGCCTCTGCCACGGCATCGGCCACCGCATTTTCCTCGACATAATCGTTGTGCAAACGCTGTCCATAGCCGCGTTCACCGTCTGCGCCCTCCGGGCTATCAACCTGATCTGGAAGATCGCCCATCTCAAGTTCGTTGGGGCGGCTGACGGCGGGTTCAAGCTCCACCGATGGTGCCGTTCGTTTTAGCACCATGACCGGTCGCTGCAGCCGCCGGGTATAGACCACAGCCCCGATGGCGAGCAGGGCCACACCCCCCAGAGCAAACAGCCACCAGGGGTAACCGCTGTCGACGGTGCTTGGCGCAGGAGCTACCTGGCTGACACTGGCAGGAGGCGCAGCGGCAGGCTGACGCTGCTGGGCGGCAAGCTGGGCCTCCAGTGCGGCTATTTGCTGGTCCTTGACCACCACCAGTTCCCGCAGGGTACCCACCTGCTCCGAGAGCGCGGAGAGTTGCGCCTGTATCTCCATCAATTCCGTGGATGATGGCCCCCCGTCAACTGCGTTGCCACTGACACCCGCTTCTGCAGGCAGCACGCTCTGGCTGTCATCAAAAGGAGTCTCCGGTTCGGGTTCCGCGCCCGCGGCTGACACATCGGCAAGTGCCATATCATCATCAGCAATGTCCCCATCGCCCATGACTTGCCGGGACTCTTCTTCCAGGTCTTCCAGACTGTCGAACTCATCCTGGTCAGGATCAAGATCGTCGTCCGCTACCACCCGCAGGGCGGGCGCCCGTCGAATCCCGTTACGCCAATCGTCATTGGCCTGGGCCACGGCTGCGAAGGCTTCACTTCGGGACATGAGGATGTCCCGTTCGCCGGGCATCTCCAGGACGTAACCGGCCTTCAGGCCGTTGATATTGCCCCCGGCAAAGGCATCGGAGTTCATCTGCACGGTGGCCAACATGGTCTGTTCTATGGAAGCGCCCGCTGGCGCCGCCTCCGCCGCTATTTCCCAAAGGGTATCGTTGCTTTGTACCAGGTATCGTCCACCGGCGCGGGGCCTGGACTCGGCGTCCCGGTCGTAGTCCCGGTCCGGAGCGGTCTCGGGCTGCGCCAGGCGGGGTCCGCCCGAGGCCGCACTCGCTGACGGCTCAGTAGCCGACGTCGCACCACCGTCCTTGCCCAAATCGGCGGCCGGCGCCCCACTTGGGGTTGAGGGCAGATCGACCAGCACCGTGTACTCCCTCAGCAATCTGCCGTCGGGCCAACGGGTCTCAACCAGAAAATCCAAATAGGGTTCCAGCAGGGGCTTGGTTGTGGTCAGCAGGATCTTGCCAACACCACCTTCAATCACCACCTCGAAATTGATACTGGTCAGGAAGTAGGCCCGGTCTACACCGAGGCGATCAAAAGCTTCCTGGGTGGCCAGTCGCACCCGCACATCTTCCGCGGTGAGGCTCTGGACATCGAGCAGTTCAACCTCTGCCGCAAGGGGTTCATTCAGGTAGGAATTGAGCGTTATCTCGCCCAGACCCAGCCCCCAGGAGGACGCTGGCATGGCGGCCGCCAGGGTCGCGCCGACCAGGCGGAGCATGTTTCGGATGTTTACGGCCTGCTTATCCATCTGCTATCCAGGCATTCCCTGCCAGATTCTGTTGGAGGAACCAATATGTTTAAGTTGTTGTACCACTAAAACGGCGCCTCTTGTAGCCCTTAACTTCGTGACAAGATTACAGATATTCGGCCAGCAGGATTTCCGCAATCTGGACACTGTTGAGGGCGGCGCCTTTTCGGACGTTATCGGATACAACCCACAGGGCGAGGCCTTGGGGGTGGGAAATATCCTCCCGGATGCGTCCCACATAGACCGGATCGGCCCCAGCCGCCTCGGTCACGGCGGTGGGATAGCCACCGTCCTCCCACTGATCCACCACGGTCACCCCCGGAGCGGTCTCCAGCAACTCCCGCGCCGCCATTGCCGACAGTTTTTCCCGGGTCTCAATGTGCACCGCCTCTGAATGGCCAAAAAAGACCGGTACGCGTACACAGGTGGGATTCACCTGTATGTCCGGGTCGCCAAATATTTTCTGGGTCTCCCAGACCATCTTCATTTCTTCCCGTGTGTAGCCATTGTCCTGGAAGCTATCGATGTGAGGCAGCGCATTGAAAGCGATTTGTCGGGGGTAGACATCGGTTTCTACCGGCTGGCCGTTCAGCAGGCGGGCGGTTTGCCCGGCCAGCTCTTCTATGGCCGCTTTACCCGTGCCGCTGACCGCCTGATAGGTGGCGACATTAATACGAGTAATACCCACGGCATCGTAAATGGGTTTCAGTGCCACCAACATTTGGATGGTGGAGCAATTGGGATTGGCAATTATGCCCCGGGCGGTATAACCGGCAATCGCCCCGGGGTTCACCTCCGGCACCACCAGGGGAATATCCTCGTCCCGGCGAAAGTGGGAGGTGTTGTCAATAACCACACAGCCGGCCGCGGCAGCCTTTGGGGCAAATTCTGCAGACAGTGAACCACCGGCTGAGAACAGGGCGATGGGGGTTTGGGCGAAATCAAACTCCGCCAGGTTGGTAACCGTAACCGACTTACCCCGGAATCTCAGGGTTTTCCCAACTGACCGTTCGGAAGCCAGCGCATACAGTGTGCCCACTGGAAAGTTGCGCTGCTCCAGAATCTCGATCATCGCCTCCCCTACTGCGCCGGTGGCCCCCACAACGGCCACATCAACCGTGCCTGTCATCCTTTACCTCCTTTGGCCTGGAGGGCATCAATAACCGCATCACCCATGGCCCGGGTTCCCACAGCCTGCTCACCGGGTGCCGCTATGTCAGCCGTGCGCAGACCGGCGTCCAGCACATGGGCCACCGCCTGCTCCACCGCCGCCGCCGCCTCGGGGGCATCCAGTGAATAGCGCAGCAGCATGGCCACCGACAAAATGGTAGCCAGAGGATTTGCCCTGTCTTGACCTGCAATGTCCGGCGCCGAGCCGTGCACCGGCTCGTACAGGCCCCGGGAGTCCGCGTTCAGGGAAGCTGAGGGCAGCATGCCAATGGATCCGGTCAGCATCGCCGCCGTGTCCGAGAGAATGTCGCCAAAGATATTGCCCGTCACCAGCACATCAAACTGCTTGGGCGCACGCACCAGTTGCATGGCCGCGTTGTCGACATACATATGCTCCAGGGCAACGTCGGGGTAATCGCAGGCCAAACCCGAGACGATCTCCCGCCAGAGCTGGGTGACCTCAAGGACGTTGGCCTTGTCTACCGACGTGACCCGGCCCCCACGCTTGCCCGCCAGTTCAAAGGCCAGCCGGGCGATGCGTTCAATCTCAGACTCGCTGTAGACGTAGGTATTGAAACCTTCCCGCTGACCGTCATCCCGGGTGCGAATACCCCGGGGTTCGCCAAAATAGATGCCCCCGGTCAGTTCCCGGACGATCAGGATGTCCAAGCCAGCGACCAACTCCGCTTTCAGGCTGGAAGCCGCCGCCAGCTGGGGAAAGAGAATGGCAGGCCGCAGGTTTGCGAACAGATCGAGATCAGCTCGTATCGCCAACAAGCCGCGCTCGGGTCTGTCCCCCGAGGGCAAGCCATCCCACTTGGGGCCACCCACGGCGCCCAACAGGATGGCATCGGCGGCCCTGGCTTTCGCCTGGGTGCTTTCAGGGTAGGCGGCTCCTTCTCGGTCGATGGCGCCACCCCCCAGATTCGCCTCGTCCAGCGCAACGACAAGCTCAAACCGGTCCGCCACGGCGTCCAGCACCCGTCGCGCCTGGGCAACAACCTCGGGCCCGATTCCGTCTCCGGGCAGCAGCAAGACCTGGTGTGACATCAGACCTCCAGGGTCTCGAAGACCCAGGGAAAGCGCTCCCGGTGCCCGGTCTCAAAGGCCCGGATGGCCCCTTCGCTCTGGAGCGTGATGCCTATATCGTCGAGACCCTTGAGCAGGCAGTCCCGTCGGAAGGCATCCACTTCGAAACCAATCGTATCTCCGGCCGGAGTGCTGATGATCTGTTGCTCCAGATCAACCGTTAGCCGATAGCCCTCTAGGGCATACATCGCACTGAACAACCCGTCGACTGTGGCAGCGGACAAAGCGATCGGCAGAAGCCCGTTCTTAAAGCAGTTGGAGCGGAAAATATCGGCAAAGCTGGGGGCTATGACTGCCCGGATACCAAAGCCTTCCAGCGCCCATGGGGCGTGCTCGCGACTGGAACCACAGCCAAAATTTTCCCTGGCCAACAGAATACTGGCCCCCTGGTAGCGTGGGAAATTGAGGGGAAAATCGGGGTTCAACGGCCGCTGGCTGCAATCGGCATCAGGTTTGCCCTCATCGAGGTAGCGCAGCTCATCAAACAGATTGGGGCCGAAGCCCGAGCGTTTGATGGACTTGAGAAACTGCTTGGGGATGATCAGATCGGTATCGACATTGGCCCGGTCCATGGGCGCCACGAGACCGTCCAGCTGGGTGAAGGCTTTCATGCTGCCACCTCCCCGGCGTCACGGATATCCACGAAGTGACCGGCCACCGCCGCGGCAGCGGCCATGGCGGGGCTGACCAGGTGGGTCCTGCCGCCAAAGCCCTGCCGACCCTCAAAATTGCGGTTGGAGGTGCTGGCACAGCGCTGTCCAGGTTCCAGTTTGTCGGCATTCATGGCCAGACACATGGAACAGCCCGGTTCCCGCCACTCCATGCCCGCCTCCAGAAAAATTCGGTCAAGCCCCTCGTCCTCGGCCTGCTGCTTCACCACCCCGGACCCGGGCACAACCAGTGCCTGCTTGATGCTGGGGGCTATGCGCTTGCCTTTAAGGACCGCCGCCGCCGCGCGCATGTCTTCAATGCGCGAGTTGGTGCAGGAGCCAATGAAAATGACGTCGGGCCGGATATCGGTAATGGCCATGCCGGGCTCCAGGCCCATGTACTCCAGGGCGCGGCTGAGACCGGCACGGGCGGTATCGGTGCTCATATCTTCAAGTCGGGGCACCTGGCCGCCCACGCCGGACACCATCTCCGGCGACGTTCCCCAACTGACCTGGGGTTCGATGGTTTCAGCCCTGAGCGTCAGCTCGCGATCAAAGTGGGCCTCAGGATCTGAGTGCAGGGTTCGCCAGTAGGCTTCCGCCTGATCCCAAAGCTCGCCCTTCGGTGCAAAAGGTGTGCGCCGCACATAATCGAGGGTTACATCATCCACCGCGACCAGCCCCGCCCGTGCCCCGGCCTCAATGGCCATATTGCACAGGGTCATACGACCCTCCATGGTCAGGCCCCGGATGGCAGAACCCGCAAATTCAATGGCGCAGCCCGTGCCACCGGCGGTACCAATCTCACCGATAATGGCGAGGGCGATATCCTTGGCGGTCACGCCCTCACCGAGTTCGCCGTCCACGGTCACCCTGAAGTTCTGCATTTTGCGCTGTATCAGGCAGCCCGTGGCGAGAACGTGCTCCACTTCCGAGGTGCCAATGCCGTGGGCCAGTGCCCCCATGGCGCCGTGGGTCGACGTATGGGAATCCCCACAGACGATGGTCATGCCCGGCAGCGTCGCGCCCTGCTCGGGTCCCATGACATGGACAATGCCCTGACGGATATCGTCCAGGGGAATTTCGGGAATGGCGTAGGCCGCGCAGTTGTCGTCCAGGGTCTGCAATTGGATGCGGGATACATCATCTTCCACCCCCGCCAAACCCTGTGCACGCTCGTCCGCTTTGGTCGAGACATTGTGGTCCGGCACGGCGATGTTGGCGCTGATCCGCCAGGGCTGCCGACCCGCCAGCCGCAGGCCCTCGAAGGCCTGGGGCGACGTCACCTCATGGAGCAACTGCCGGTCGATATAGATCAGCGCAGTGCCGTCGTCACGGGACTCGACCAGATGGCTGTGCCACAGCTTGTCATATAGCGTATTTTTCATACACTCACCCTAGAAGTTTAAAAAAGATAGCTGCAGCATCTCAAAAACCCAGTCGTAACGCCGGGCTTCAAGGAGGCCAAACACCGATGGGAGTAAAGCCAGAAATTATATCAAAAACCGGTCTGGCGGGTTGGGTTTTCTCATGCCTTGTGCTGACCTCCACCTTGATCGCTCCCACCACCAGCTACGCCAATCGAACATGTGTGGGCTCTGTTAATGTGACCGTCTCACCGAATAACCCGCAGCCGGGAGACCCGGTTGATGTGAAAGTCAGGGTTAATCCAGGGTGTAACGGGTCCTGGTGCAGCGTGGGTGTCTCGGTTGACCTGCCGGGAGCGAGTTCAAAACCTGGCAGTCCTACGAGCGGTACGGGCTTACAAATTCACAAACAGGGGCAAGCGAAAAACGACGTAAGCGCAACTTTTATAAGCTCCTGGATTATTGACAACCCGGCGACTACAACAAGCCTGAGGCCAGTGGTGGACGTAAGCGGCTGCGGTGGCTCGAGTTTCACCGCTTCGCCGCCGGGTAATCCAATGGTCTCGATACCTGCTGTAGCCGCTGTCACTCTGACGAAAACGCTGGATACAGGGCAAGCCAGCACGGTCACGCCCGGAGCCACGGTGAATTTCAAGTTAACCTACCAAAACGTGGGCACCGCCAGCGCAGCCAGCGTGGTTATCACAGACACCTTACCCGCTGGCCTCGCATTCACCGGCAGCACCAACAACCTGTGTACCGCGGTTAGCCAAACGGTAACCTGTAACCTCGGTTCCCTGGCCCCTGGCGCAGCGCGATCCTTGCGGATTCAAACAAAGGTCGATGCTGGCGCCGTGGGCAGCAAAACCAACTCTGCAACACTGAATTTCGACGGCACAACCGTGGGCCCAAGAACTGCAACCGTAACCGTTGCCACCACACCCCTGATCGAGTTGACGAAAACCATAGGCGCGACCAATTCCGTTGCCAGCCCTCCACCAATGCTGCCGGGCACTGCCGTCCTGTACAAAGTGTGTTACGAGAACGTGGGCAACGCCCCGGCCTCGGGTGTGACCATACGCGATACCCTGCCGGCCGAATTTGATCCCGGCAGTGTAACGATAGGAGGTGGCGCAACTAATAGCTTCGACGCCTCATCCCGCGTCGCGACTTGGAACGTGGGCAATGTTGCGAAGGGCCAATCGAATTGTGTCGGTCTGCAGGCAACACTCCTTAATACGGCAAGCGGAATAATCGTTAATACCGCCACCGGCACTGCCACTACGGGTACAGTGCAACCCAGTAACCCAGCTACGATTACCGTCACTAGCGAACCCTACCTAGATTTGGACAAATCAGTTCAACCGGCGATAGCGTCCCCCGGTGACAGCCTTGTGTTTACGCTTCGCTACAGGAACTTGGGTACCATCACGGCGACCGCGCCTGTACTGAAAGATCGCATCCCAGATGACTTGGTGCTCGACACGGCGTCACTGGGGCAATATGGCAGCTACGATTCCGTAAGCAGAATCATCACCTGGAACCTACCCGATTTGCAGGTGGGCACCAGTTTCCACAGTCTGGCATACAGAACCACCGTTTCGAGTAGCGCGCCCAGCGGCACCATCAATAACCTCGCAGTTTTGACCGCCGGAAACACGCCTTATAGCTTGACCGGTTCAGCTCGAACCGATGTCACCGTTCAGGCGGAACCTGTATTGACTCTACTCAAGGAGCGTCTGGCGCCCGCCAGCCCGGTGGACGATGTCGAGGATGGCGACACTATTCGCTACGCGCTCAACGTCAGCAATACCGGAAGTGGCGACACCGACGGCGGTATTGTGCTCACCGATGTACTCCCCGCCAGCCTTGATTTTACGCAGTGTCTGCCGACCTTGAAGTGCAGTTATGACGCCGCAACAAGAACAGTAACCTGGAATATGGATGACCTTACCCACGGGACTGCGTTGGCACCCGCCACTCTTACGGTGAGCGTTGTGGGATCTGTCCTCACCGAAGGGGACGCTATAGACAACAATTTCAGTGCTGCCACACAGGACCCCCTGGCACGCTCCTACAACTTCTCCAGCAATACCGATACTGTGAAGTATCTGTTGCCGCCCGGTATCGCTGTGACCAAGAGCGCGGTGCCCAGCAACACCACACTGCTCAAGCCCGGCGATCTGGTCACCTACACCATCACTGCGCAAGCCACCAACAAAACCCCCTTGAGTGATGTGGTGATCCGTGACGTGCTGCCCAGCAACCTTGATTTCGTCAAGTCGATCCCTCCCTATTCACTGACCACTCTATCAAGCGGCGACAGAGCCATTATTACCACGGCACAGGGCCTGACCTCTGGGCAGGTCGAAACACTGACAGTCATTGGTCGCGTGCCCGCCGGTGCTCAACCAGGTGGCAAAATAGCCAACGTGGCCGCTGTTTCTTTTGATAATGGCGGTAACGTACACGGACAGGATATCGCGCGACTAGAGCATGTGTTGGGTGACGCACAGGTACTACTGACAAAAACCCGGCCGGCGGCCAAATCTGAATTAGTGGTAGGAGAGCAAATCACCTACGAGATCAGCGTGAGCAATCCCGGCCCCTTTGAGCTAACCACTATCAATGTTTGGGATACGCTACCCGCCGGACTGACATTGCTTTCAACCCAACCATCCGCACCACCACCAACAGCCAACACAATCCAGTGGCCCACCTTTTCCCTCAAGGCCGGGCAAAAAAGAGATTTTCTGGTCACCGCAGAAGTCGACGGAAGTAAAACCTCAGGAAGACTCATCAATCAAGTCAACTTGACAACCCAGCAAACCCAACCTGCGTCAAAAACCGTGGAATCAACGGTGCGCCTGGGTCCCAAGCTAGCTATAAGCAAATCAGTGAACCCGCCTGTAGCCCACCCCGGAGACGCGGTGACCTTTACCATAACAGCCACTAACAACGGAAAAGGCGACGCGGAAAATCCGACACTAGAGGATATCCTGCCAACCGGCCTCACCTTCATTTCAGCAACCGATGGCGTCACACCTGTGAGCGGCAGGCTCGACTGGGACATCGGCAGGGATCCAGGTACTGGAACCCGCATCCTGTCCCCGGGTAAAAGCGTCACAAAGAAAGTCCAGATGACTGTTCCAAGCGCCAGCTACTACCCTCCGACAGTAGTTAGCAACATCAGCGCTGTCATTTCCGATAAAAACTATGCAATCGATGGGGCCTCGCTTGAGCTTCAGGACGCGCCCGCTTTCAAGATTACAAAAGACGTTGACCAAACCGACACAAAACCAGGCGCCACCCTGCACTACACCATCAATATTGAAAAATCGGGGGGCGCGGCCACCGATGTGTACATTGTCGACCAGCTTGACGCCAGCTCACCGGCCAGCCTGGATTACAGCAGCGTTGTGAGCGATACCCCCCTGGCGACGAATACGGGTGCACTCCAGCTGGATGCAGATCTGGCTTCAGGATTCCTGTCTTGGAAGCTACCCGATTTTGCAGTGGGTAACAGCACGGCGGTAATCCACTATGATGTGGCGGTCAACACACCCCTTGCCGACGGCACAAAAATCGCAAACACAGCCTATGTTCAGCTGCCTGGCTTGGGTGGGGGAGTCGTGCAATCAAATACCGTGGAGTCCACAGTGCGCAGCAGCCCTGTACTGGGACTGACTAAAGGACAGAGCACAGCGCTCTTGTACTCCCACCCTGCATCTGATCCCAACACCAAGGCGAGCGATGCCATTACCTACACCCTCGTGGCCACAAATACCGGCGACGAAATTGCAACCAATGTCACCGTAACCGATACGCTTCCGGGAGAACTCACCGGCATCTCTAGCCCCACCGGGATAGTGAGTGGACAGGATGTGACCTGGACCATCCCCCAACTTATCCCCGGTAGCGACGTGACCCTGTTGGTAACAGCCCAGGCCAAGGATAATTTGCCCGATAACACTTCTGTGGATAACCAGGCCCACATCAGCACTACCATGTCCGGCGTGGGCAGTGCCAATTCCAATCAGGTTTCGGCCGCCACCACGGGCGAGGCTGTCCTCGCCCTGAGCAAAACAGCCAACAGCCGCTCGGTGCAGGCAGGCGAACAAATCAGCTACACCCTCACCTACAGTAATATCGGCACAGCAACAACCAGCGACAATGTCATCGTGGAGGACCTGCTGCCCGCCAACACAAGTTTCGTTTCGGCAACCGCTCCGGGCGCTGAAACGTCGTCTGGGTCAGGCGTGGTTCAGTGGGAACTTCCGCCATTGGGAGCAGGTCAATCGGGGTCGCTCATACTTACCCTGCTGGTGGATGCCGTTGTCCCCAATGGCACTGCCCTCGATAATTCGGCCAGCATCAAGGTAAAGGGTGGCAACAACACCACGCCCGCGACGATCGATAAAAAGAAAACCGTGACAGTGACGTCGGCGCCGCTGCTGACGCTGGACAAATCGAATAACACCCAGGGTAACGTGGCTGTTGTGGGTACCGATGTTCTCTACGAAATTACCTACGAGAATATCGGAAGTGATAAGGCCACCGACCTGGTCATCATTGACAAGCTCCCGACAGCCCTGACGAATGTTGTCGCGCTACCGACGCCCGATAGCGTCAGCCCCGATGGACGGCTGCTCACCTGGAACAAGGCTGAACTCGCCGCCAAAGGCCAACCCGGGAAAATAGTGGTTCAAGGCACTGTGTCGCCGTCACTGAGCGACGGAGATACGTTCACCAACAGCGCCTCGGTCACATCCAAGCTGTTAACAAAACCTGTGGGTGATACCAGCACCATCACCGCACAAGACGCCAGATTGACACTGTCGAAATCAGCGGATGTGTCGGTGGCCGCTTCTGGAGTCAGCGCCACCAGTACGCCGGGGACCACCGTCACCTATACCCTGACCTACAGCAACAAAGGCTCAGCGACCGCAACCGGCATCATATTGACGGACACCCTGCCCGCCAACGTGACCTACATCGCCAACTCCGCCAGCCCGGCGCCATCCTCTGTATCGGGACAGCAATTGGAGTGGTTACTCCCCGACCTGGGCGCCGGACGCAAGGGCTTTGCCACATTCAAGGTGCAGGTGAATGATGATCTTCGTGACGGCACCATCCTCACCAACAGCGCGCTGGTAGCCAGTAATACAACCGGTCAGGTCGGTGACTCCTATGACATTTCGGTCACCAGCAAACCCGACCTGTTGCTCAGCAAACGTCTCAACGGCGTAGCCCAGGCAATACCGGGCCAAACCCTGTCCTGGGACATTACAGTGGAAAACCGGGGCTCCGATACCGCATCGAATGTGGTTATTACCGATACCCTCCCGGCCAACACGACCTGGGTGGATACCGGTTCGGGCTCACACAGTATGGGGGTGATCTCCTGGGGACCCTTTGTCCTTGGGCCCAACACCAGCACCACGGTACAGGCGAAAGCCACCGTGGCGAGCGTGCTCGCCAACGGCACCCTGCTGGACAATTCGGTGCAGGTGACCGGAGTCGACAGCGTTGCCAGCCCGCTACCGACACTGACAGCCAATCAGGTCACCCCGGTGGTCAGCAGTCCCATCCTGCAGATTGACATCGACGTGGACAAACCCATCATTTCGGCAGGGGACGGCGCGCTCTACACCATCGTTATCCGCAATGTGGGTAACGATATCGCCCATGACGTCGAGGTCGCCGCAAACCTGCCCCTGGGCGCCAGCCCACAGGCGATTGATCACGGAGGTAGCTTTACACCAGATGGCGCCTTTGCCTCCTGGCAGATCGGCAGCCTGCCACCGGCAGGATCGATTACCTTGCAATTTTCTGCCTCGATCCCGATCGGCACCCTGAATGGACAGACCGAACTGGTGGTAGCTGGCATTGAAGGCAGCAATGCGGGTTTCGCCTCGTACGTTTACATGATCCTGGTAGCCAGTTCCCCAGGTTGGAGTCTGGATAAAACCTCTCCCAACAGAGTCGAGGC
>JAAXJC010000006.1:289-5041 GCA_012270045.1 Luminiphilus sp. | reverse complement strand
TCCCGAACTTCGGGAGGCCCTGCAGGACTTTCCCCGGCAGGCCCTCCATGCCCGGACCCTGGCCTTTCAGCACCCGGCGACCGGAAACGAATGCGCCTTTGAGACGCCGCTGCCCGATGACATGCTGCAGTTGTTGGCTGTGTTACGTGCCCACGATGCCATACCGTCCTGATGGGTACATCTGACATCAGTTTACTTGAGGCCGACCTGGATATTCCCGAGGTGCGTGCTTTCACCACCATGCGGCCGGGTGGGGTGAGCGTCGGTCCCTACCGGGGACTTAATCTCGCTGATCATGTTGGTGACCAGTCTGAGCCTGTAGCCGCCAACCGCAGTGCCCTGGCCGGGCTGTTGCCGCCGGAGCTCCGCATTACCTGGTTACAGCAGGTGCATGGCACCGAGGTGGTATCAGCTGATCGGGTGGCTGCTGGCATAGCGCCCCAGGCCGATGCCGTCTGGAGCGATCGGCCCGGTGCGGGCTGCGCGGTACTGACGGCCGACTGCCTGCCCATTGTGCTGGCCGCAGCAGACGGCAGTCAGGTGGCCGCCATCCACGCCGGTTGGCGGGGCCTCGCTGCCGGTGTCATAGAAGCCACCCTGGCGGCAATGCCCCAGACCTCTGCTGACATGCTGGCCTGGTTTGGACCCGCCATTGGGCCTTGCTGCTACGAAGTGGGTGCTGAGGTTCGGAAGGCGTTTTTGACGGCCCTGGGTAACGACGCTGACCGATATTTTGTACCGGGTCAGGCCCGGGGAAAGTTCCATGCTGACCTGTATGGGCTGGCGGCGCTGCGGCTACATCGGGCGGGCATCAAGGGCATAACGGGGGGCGACCAGTGCACAGCCTGTGATGCCCATAACTATTTCTCCCACCGCAGGGATGGCCAGACCGGACGGATGGCGACCCTGATCACGCTTCTGCCATCGTAAATATCCACACTTGAAATCAGGGCTTTGTGACGCCATCTCTACCGTGAGGCAAGAGGCCGCTTAGGAACGGTGAGAGGATCGTCACATGCGAATGGATAAATTGACCAACCCACTACAGAACGCCCTGGCAGACGCCCAGTCGCTGGCTGTGGGCCGGGACCAGCAGTTTATTGAGCCTGTCCACATTTTAAGGGCGCTGCTGGACCAGTCCGGTGGCTCAGCCCGTCCGTTGTTGCAGAAGGCAGGGGCGAACATGGGCTCGCTTTCCACGCTGGTGGACAAAGCCCTGGAACAGTTGCCCCAGGTGAGCGGTGCTGCCGGGGATGTGCACCTGTCCCAGGACTCCAGCCGCCTGCTGAACCGGGCGGATAAGGCCGCCCAGCAGCGCAACGATGCCTATCTGTCCACGGAGCTGGTGCTGTTGGCCATGACCGACGGCGGTTCTCCGCTGGAGAAGTTGCTGGCCGAAGCGGGCGTTGCCCGGGCGGCTTTGGAGCGCGCCATTGACGAGGTGCGGGGCGGGCAAGGCGTGGATTCGGCCCAGGCCGAGGAGGCCCGACAGGCCCTGGACAAATACACCATTGATCTTACCGAGCGCGCCGAGTCGGGAAAGCTCGACCCGGTCATTGGTCGTGATGACGAGATCCGCAGGACCATTCAGGTCCTGCAGCGACGCACCAAAAACAACCCGGTGCTGATCGGCGAACCCGGTGTGGGAAAAACCGCGATTATCGAAGGCCTGGCCCAACGGGTGGTCAATGGCGAGGTGCCCGAGGGTCTGAAGGACAAACGCATTCTCTCCCTGGACCTGGGTGCCCTGCTGGCCGGGGCCAAGTTCCGCGGCGACTTTGAAGAGCGCCTGAAAGCAGTCCTAAATGAGCTGTCCAAGGAGGAGGGGCGGGTCATTCTGTTCATCGATGAACTGCACACCATGGTGGGTGCGGGTAAAGCCGAGGGCTCCATGGATGCGGGCAACATGCTCAAGCCGGCCCTGGCCCGGGGCGAACTTCATTGCGTTGGGGCCACCACACTCAATGAGTACCGACAGTACGTGGAGAAGGATGCTGCCCTGGAACGGCGTTTCCAGAAGGTACTGGTGGATGAGCCCAACGAGGAGGACACCATTGCCATTCTCCGTGGACTCAAGGAGCGCTATGAGGTCCACCACGGGGTGGCCATCACCGACAGTGCGATTATTGCCGCGGCGAAACTCAGCCAGCGCTACATCACCGACCGGCAGTTGCCGGACAAGGCGATCGACCTGGTTGACGAGGCGGCCAGCCGCATCCGGATGGAAATTGACTCCAAGCCCGAGAGCATGGACCGTCTTGAGCGACGCCTCATACAGCTGAAGATAGAGCGGGAAGCGGTCAGCAAGGACCAGACCGACGCGGCCCGGAAACAGGTTGAGATGCTGGAAGAACAGATTGCTGAGTTGGATCAGGAGCTCTCGAATCTCGATGAAATCCTGACCGCGGAGAAGGCGGCTGTACAGGGTGCCGCCAAGATCAAGGCGGAGATCGAGCAGGCCAAGCTTGATCTGGAGGTGGCCCAGCGCGGTGGCGACCTGGCGAGGATGTCAGAGATTCAGTACGGCCAGTTGCCCGAGTTGCAGAAGCAGCTCGACGCCGCCGAGCAAGCCGAGCAGGGGCCCACCCAGCTGTTGCGCAATCGGGTAACCGAAGAAGAGGTGGCCGAGGTGGTGTCCCGCTGGACCGGTATTCCTGTGGCAAAAATGCTGGAGGGTGATCGGGAGAAGTTGTTGCGCATGGAGGCCATGCTGCACGAGCGTGTGGTGGGGCAGGACGAGGCCGTCGTGGCGGTGGCCAATGCCGTCCGGCGCTCCCGGGCGGGTCTGGCTGACCCCCATCGCCCCAATGGGTCGTTCCTGTTCCTTGGTCCTACCGGGGTCGGCAAGACCGAGCTTTGCAAGGCCCTGGCCAACTACCTGTTTGACAGTGAGCAGGCCATGGTGCGCATCGACATGTCCGAATTCATGGAGAAGCACTCGGTTGCCCGGTTAATCGGCGCGCCACCCGGCTATGTCGGTTACGAGGAGGGTGGCTATCTTACCGAGGCCGTTAGGCGAAGGCCCTATTCCCTGCTATTGCTGGATGAGGTGGAGAAGGCGCATCCGGATGTCTTCAACATCCTGCTGCAGGTGTTGGAGGATGGGCGGTTGACCGATGGTCAGGGTAGAACCGTGGATTTCCGGAATACGGTGGTGGTGATGACCTCCAATCTGGGTTCCGACCTCATTCAGGACATGGCGGGGGAGGGCGACTACGACGCCATGAAGGCCGCCGTTATGGGTGTTGTCGCCAGCCAATTCCGCCCGGAGTTCATCAACCGTGTAGACGAGAGCGTGGTCTTCCACCCCCTCGAGCAGTCCCAGATTCGCGGTATTGCGGGAATACAGCTTGAGGGCCTGAAGCGGCGCCTGGCGGAGCGTGACCTCAGCATCACGCTATCAGATGCTGTGCTGGATCATCTTGCTGAGGCGGGATTTGATCCGGTGTACGGTGCGCGTCCCCTGAAGCGGGCGATACAGCAGTTGATCGAGAACCCTCTGGCCCAGCGCATTCTTGAGGGTGATTTTGGCCCCGGGGACACCATTACAGGTGAGTTGCAGGACCAGCAGATCATCTTTACCAGTTAAGCCCCCTCGCTGGCTGCCAGTTTTGGGCAGCAACCGGCAGTGATGGGGTTTTCCCGGGACGGGGCCGGTAATACTGGCCCCAAGTTCCCAAGATGGTTGCACCCTGGTGATCACTGTCACATTGGACCCCTCAGCGGGGGATTCGACTGATCCTTGTGATCGGCCTTGCAAATGCCAGCCAGTCTTCCCGTTACGGTACGGGAGTTGCGGGACAGACTGCGGTTTTACGCTGATTGAAATGCTCTGCGTGTTGGCGATCACAGGCCTGCTGGCGGCGGTTGCGCTGCCCAGCTACAGCGCCCACGTCAGAAACAGCGTGATGCGTGAGGGTGCGCTCAGCCTGATGGGCCTTGCCCTGTTGCAGGAACGGTTCCGATTGAGCACGGGTCGTTACCGGGACTCAGCCACGCTCATTGACCACAGACCTCTGCCGCCGCGGGTGGCCCGTCACTATGATCTACAGGTGCAACTGACCGATTCGGCCCGGGGCTTCAGGTTGCTGTTGCAGCCCCGGGTCCCGAAATCGGATTACGAGCCAATGGGTCTGGATAACACCGGCAGAAAATGGCCGCTACATCGTTGGCCCTGACCGCGCCTCGACGCCATGTTTTTTGAAGTATTGGTCGCCTGGGCTATCAGTATCGGCGCGTTGTTGGGCTTGTTTCACCTCGCCGAGCAGGTGGTACAGAGCAACGATGCCGTGCTTCGACTGTCGATTACTGCGGCCCAGTTGAGGGGGATCGAGGGACACTGGCGACTGGCCCGCTATGACGATGTCCACTGGGATCAGGGCGAACTGCTGTGTTTAGGTGGCTCAGAGGTCCTGCCGGGCTGGTGTCAGGGCTGGCAGGAACTGCTGGTTTCGCTGGGCGGTAGTGGCACCGTTCATCTGGAAAGGGAGTCGGATGAGTTTGTCGCCAGGGCTGTCCTTCATTTCCATTCAGCCAATGGGCCTGGTGCTTACAGGCTCAGTCACCGCTGGCCTGGTCCATGACCGCTGCTTGTGTCGCCAGTGGGAGCATCCCTCTGTTGTCACGGTGCCGAGGGTTTCTGTTGCTGGAACTGCTGATTGGCTTGGGCCTGGGCTTGATGCTGATTGCAGGGGTCACCACTGCCACCCAGCAGGTGGGGGGTGCTGCCTTGCGTGCCGCCGATCCGTATGA
>JAAXJC010000006.1:0-279 GCA_012270045.1 Luminiphilus sp. | reverse complement strand
GGGGTCCGGCTGCTGGCCAATGCGGTTGGACGGGCGTGGCCTGTCGGGGTCGGGACCGGAGCTGGATCTCCATGCGACAGCACGGCCCCGGGTAATCGCGTAGGGCTATGGGTGCTTGAACCGGGACTTTTTCCCTGCTTACCCCGGGATAATCTTGTGCCCGGTTCAAAGTTGCTGGTTCTGGACGAACTGCAGGGCTGCCCGGACGGTTATTGCAAGGGGCGGCGCCTGCCGGGTTGGCGTTTGGAGCAACCCGGGTGTGACCCCCTGTTTATGGAC
>JAAXJC010000101.1 GCA_012270045.1 Luminiphilus sp. | reverse complement strand
AACGGTCAATGACGTGTCGTTGGTCCTGGGTCAGCAGGGCCTCGTACCCAAAGGGTACGGAGGGTTTGATGCCGCGTTTACATCTGTCTGCCACCTTTAGCGTCTCCCTTGCGCATGCCTGAGCGCCCACGGCCCACCCCTCAGATGAGTTGATCTCTCAAGAGGTGTATTACCGAGCCTTGAACCGTTAGATGATAGGCGCAAACAGTGATCCGTGTCACCGTAAATAAGTGAGATCAGCAGGGTTTCCCCAGTCCCCGATGCCGCGAAAGCCTCCCCAGCGCCTGTAAGCTGCATTCCTTGCTGCCCCTTGCCAAGTAGGTCGGCAATAAAGACACTGCGAGCCATGCCCACACCGGATTCCCTTTCGATGTCGGACCCCTTCAGTGAGGTGGTTACTGACCGGTCCGACCCGCGCCCCATTTCATCCCATGCTGCCGGGGGGCCGAGGATGCTGTTTTTCAGCGGCGGTTCCGCCCTGGACGGGCTCAGCCGTCGACTCAAAGACCACACCTGCAACAGTATCCACCTGATGACACCCTTCGACAGCGGGGGTAGCTCAGCAGTCCTGCGTCGTGTCTTTGATATGCCCTCGTTGGGTGACATTCGCCAGCGTCTGCTGGCACTTTCGGATGGGTCGGACGAGCCTATCAAGCTGCTGCAAAGCCTGCTCGGGCATCGTCTGGCAGTTGAACTCCCCAACAGCGAGTTACGTCAGCAATTGCAGGCCATGGCTGCTGGGGCTGATGATCGGATCGCGGCTTTAACCGTGTCCGCGAGATCTGCGGTAGCCCGGCATCTGACAACGGTACTGGAGCTTCTGCCGGAGGATACGGATCTCAGGGGGGCGTCCATCGGGAATCTGGTGCTGGCCGGGAGTTATATCGGTTCCGGTAACGACCTCGATGCCACCCTCTCGGACATTTCTCGTTTGTTGAACGTGCGCGGTACCGTGCGGGCCATTGTGAATGACAACCTGCAACTGGGGGTGAAACTCAAGAACGGCCAGACTGTGGTCGGTCAACATTTGATCACCGGCAAGGAACATCCCGCGATCGACGTTCCCATCGACTCCGTATTCCTGACTGATTCGCCGGTGGGGGAGGCCGATGCTGTGCAGGCAAAACTCGACCCCGGAAAGAGCGACCTGATTGCTGCGGCCGACTTGATCTGTTTCGGACCGGGCAGTTTTTTCTCCAGCCTTGTTGCGAATGTGCTGCCAGAGGGGGTCGGACGGGCTGTGGCAGCCAACCCATGCCCTAAAGTGTGGATACCCAATTTGGGGTTCGACCCTGAACAACTGGCCATGGGCTTTGGGGAGACCCTGCAACAATTGCTTACCCCGCTACGCAGGGACCACCCCGCAGCCGCTGCCAAAGCCATGGTCAGCCATGTGATCGTGGACTCGGACTGGGCCCGCTCCTGCACAGGGGAAATTTCTGGAGTTTTGGGCGGCCTGGATATCCAGCACCTGGAACTGCCGCTGGTCACCGATAACAGTGCCCCTTACTATGACGACGCCCGACTGCTTGATGCCCTGTTGTCCCTGCTCTAAAGCCGGCCGCAACTTGCATCAGTCCATCTGAACAAGGACCACAACATGACTGCCATTACCGCCGAGGGTGCTGCCTTCAATGATGTCGTGCAGGCTCGCCGCTCGATTCGCGCCTTCCGCCCTGACCCGGTACCCCGGGCAGTGCTGGACAGCGTTTTCAGTGCTGCCCTGCGAGCACCCAGTAACTGCAATACCCAGCCGTGGTTTGTCTATGTGGCTACCGGCGATGTGCTGGAGCAGCTTCGCGAAGAACTGCCCCAGCGCTTTGCCCAGGGCGATATCGGTGTCGATTACCCCTACGACGGTAAGTACGAGGGGGTTTACAGGGACCGCCAGTACGCCTCGGCGAAAACCCTGTACGACGCATTGGGTATTGAGCGGGAACAGAAGACCGAACGGCAGGCGTGGTTTCTCAACAATTTCAGGTTTTTTGGCGCTCCTTGTGCGGCGTTCTTCACTCTGCCCGGGGAATTTGGCCTGCGCGAGGCCTGTGATCTGGGCATGTTTGCCCAATCGGTCATGCTGGGGCTGACGGCCCACGGGCTGGGCAGTTGCCCCCAGACCGCGCTGGGCTTCATGACCCACGTTATTAAACCCGCCCTGGATATCCCCGAGGAGGAGAAGCTGTTGTTTGGGCTGTCACTGGGTTACCCGGACGAGGACGCACCGGCGAACCGGGCCATTACTGAACGGGCGGATCTGGATCAGGTGGTACGTTTTATCGGCTAACCGGGTCGGTACTCAGGGTGGACTCAGGAATTCCGTCACCTCGAGGTTGAATCCGGAAAGCGCGTTGAAGCGCAGCGGCGCCGAGAGCAGGGCCATGCGACTGATCCCCAGGTGGCGCAATATCTGGGCTCCGGTCCCGATCAGGCGATAGTTCTGGGGCTGGGGCGGCGGCGCACCGCTGCTGAGGAACTGGTGCACGTCGTTGAGGACCTGGTCAGAGGACGCGGACTGGCCGACCAGCACCACGACGCCCCGTTCCGCAGCGGCCACATGGGCCATGGCCGAGCGGTAGGACCAGCCGGTGCGACCACCACCCAATTGGGTGCCAAAGATATCCCGCAGCAGATCCACCGACTGAACCCTGACCGGAACCGCCTGCTGGTCGTCAATCTGCCCCCGCTGCAGGGCAAAGTGCAGGGTGTCGTCAATCAGGTCCCGAAAGGTGTGCAGCGTAAATGTGCCCCATTCGGTGCTGACGTCGTGGCTTTCACCCGGCTCGATCGAATGTTCGTGGATTGACCGGTATTCAATCAGGTCGGCAATGGTGCCCATCTTCAGGTTGTGCTGCCGGGCGAAGACCTCCAGTTCCGGCCGCCGGGCCATGGTGCCGTCCTGATTCATGATTTCAACGATAACCGCTGCCGGCTCCAGACCGGCCATGCGGGCCAGGTCGACACCGGCCTCGGTGTGTCCGGCCCGGCGCAACACACCGCCGGGTTTGGCCACCAGGGGAAATATGTGCCCGGGTTGGCGTATGTCGCTAGGCTGGGCCCCGGGGGCAACCGCCTGCTGTACGGTATGGGACCTCTGCATGGCGCTGATCCCCGGGCCAACCTGCTCTGCGGCATCGATGGATACCGTGAAGTTGGTCTCATGCTGGGATCGATTGTCCCGGACCATCAGCGGAATACGCAGTTGCCGGGCGCGCTCGGGTGTAATGGGCATGCAGATCAGGCCGCAGGCCTCGGTCGCCATGAAGTTGATGATCTCCGGAGTAACCTTTTCCGCGGCGATAATCAGGTCGCCTTCGTTCTCCCGGTCTTCATCATCCATCAACACGACCATCCGTCCGTCCCGGATGTCGTCGATCAGTTCTGGAATGGATGCAAGGGACATCGCGGCTAGTCCACGCGCTCGATGGCAACGGCGGTGGCCTCGCCACCCCCAATGCACAGCGCGGCAATGCCGCGTTTCTTGCCGTAGCGCGCCAGGGCGTGGGCGAGGGTGACCAGAATACGTGACCAGGTCGAACCGATGGGGTGCCCCTGGGCGCAGGCACCACCGTGCACATTAACCCGATCATGGTCCAGGTCAAAAGCCTGCATGGCTAGCATGGTCACCATGGCGAAGGCTTCGTTGATTTCCCACAGGTCTACCTCATTTGCCTGCCAGCCGGTTTTGGCCAGTAGTTTTTCAATGGCGCCCACCGGGGCCAGGGTGAATTCTTCGGGGGCGCGGCTGAAGCGCGCATGGGCAACAATGCGCGCCATGGGGGTCAGGCCGTGTTTGGCGACCGCGGATTCCGAAGCCAACAGCAATGCGCTGGCGCCGTCGGAAATGGAACTGGAGTTTGCCGCGGTAATGGTGCCGTCCTTGGTGAACGCGGGACGCAATGACGGAATCTTGTCCGGGCGGCCTTTCATGGGCTGCTCGTCATGCTCGACGGTGTGCTCCCCCTTGCGGGTCCGTATGGTGACCGGGGCTATTTCGTCAGCCAGCAGCCCACCTTCGGTGGCCGCTTTTGCCCGCTCCAGGCTGGCAATGGCGTAGCTGTCCATGGCCTCCCGGGACAGGCCGTGGGCGTCAGCGGTGGTCTGGGCAAAACTGCCCATGGCGCCGCCGGTGTAGGCGTCCTCCAAACCGTCGATAAACATGTGATCAAAGGTCTGTCCGTGGCCCAATCGAATGCCCTTGCGGCCCGACAGCAGCAGTTGCGGGGCATTGCTCATGCTTTCCAGTCCGCCGCTGATTACGACCTCGTTGGTGCCGGCTGCGATACTGTCCACCCCGTAAATGGTGGCCTGCATACCGCTGCCACAGGCTTTGTTGACGGTGACCGCGCCGGTGCTGCTGGGTATCCCGGCACCAATCATCGCCTGCCGGGCAGGGCATTGCTTGAGTCCCGCAGGCAGAACACAGCCCATGAAGACCTCGTCGATCGCCCCGGGGTCGATGCCGGTCTTCTCCAGTGTCGAGTGCACCGCCGTGGTGCCAAGTTCGACCGCGCTGACGTCGGCCAGGTCGCCCAGCAGGCCGCCCATGGGCGTCCGGGCACCACCGACCAAATAGATTGCTTCAGCCATCTTGAAAGCTCACCTGTGAGAGTAGGGGGTCGCATTTAGCCACACCAGAGTCCCGGCGTCATCGGCCGGGTGGATATACGCTCATTTTTTGGCATCGATTCAGTGGCGGTGACAGGCCTGCTGGAGAATTGCCGGCTAGGGCGCAATGGCGAAGGTTTTGCCGCGCACCGCGACCCGATACTGGCGCGGCGTCACCCCCGCCAGCAGGCGAAAACGTCGGGAAAACGCCGACGGGTTGGGAAAGCCGACCTGCCAGCCAATCTCCGCGACCGGCAGATTGCTGTTCAACAGCAGGGAGCGGGCCTCTTCTATCCGGATATGGTGCTGGTATTGGCCGGGGGTCATCTCGGTTGCCGTCCGAAAGCGCAGGAAGAGTGGGCGGGGGGGCAGGGCCCAGGGCGGGGGCTGGGGTGGGACGTCCGGGGGCGGGCTGAGGGTGGGGCGGGGCGGCGACGG
>JAAXJC010000090.1 GCA_012270045.1 Luminiphilus sp. | reverse complement strand
CACTACCTGGGTAAAGAGACCGTTCAAAACCTGCTCGCCCTGCGCTTTGCCAATCGCTTTATCAACAGCCAGTGGGACTCGAACTGTATAGATCACGTGCAGATCACCGTGGGCGAGGTGGTTGGCATCGAGGGCCGCTGGTCCTATTACGACCGGGTTGGCCAGCTACGGGATATGGTGCAAAACCACCTGATGCAGCTTCTTTGCCTCGTCGCCATGGAACCTCCCAACAGCCTGGAAGCCGAGAGCATTCGGGATGAAAAGGTAAAAATTGTAAAGGCCCTGCGACGTATCGACGCCACAACAGTGGCCGACTGCGTAGTCAAAGGGCAGTACACCCAGGGCTGGGCCGCCGGGGAGGCGGTGCCCGGGTACCTTGAAGAGCCGGGCTGTGAAACCCAACACAGTGATACCGAGACGTTCATCGCCATCAAGGCCCAGGTGGACAACTGGCGCTGGGCGGGGGTGCCCTTCTATCTGCGCACCGGCAAACGGGTACCGGAGAAAGTCACGGAAATCATCATCCAGTACAAGGAACTGCCCCACAACATTTTCGGTGATGGCGCCAACATTCCCAACAAGCTGATCATTCGACTCCAGCCCAGGGAAGGCATTGAATTGACCATGGCATCGAAACGCCAGACCCTGCGCGAGAAGCTGTCACTGCAGAACCACACCCTGGACCTCGATTTTCGCGAGGCCGCGGACATGAAACGTATTCCCGACGCCTATGAGCGCCTGTTTCTGGACGCCATTAATGGCGACCAGTCGTTATTCGTCGGCAGGGAAGAAATTGAGGAAAGCTGGCGTTGGTGTGACGAACTGATCGCTGCCTGCAGCCAACAAAACGTCGAGACCAAGCCCTATCACGCGGGCTCCTGGGGCCCATCCAAGGCCGAACTTCTCATCGAGAAAGATGGGCGTAGCTGGCATGTCTGAGCAGGCTTTCGGGACCACCGAGGCACTGGACCAAGCCCTGTGCAGCGCAGTTGCCAATCGTTTGGCCGAAGCGGTCGCATTGCGTGGCTCGGCGACACTGGTGATATCGGGGGGCTCCACGCCACGTGAACTGTATCGGCTATTGGCCAAGACCAGCCTGCCCTGGCAGAAGATCACAGTGCTGCTGGCGGACGACCGCTGGGTAGCCCTGGATCATAAAGACTCGAATGAAAGGATGGTCCGGGAGTTGTTGTTGCGTGGCGAGGCGGCCTCTGCCCACTTCCTAAGCCTGGCACCCGTCTACCCGGACGAAGCGGCAAACCTGCTGCAGGTGGAGGCGGCGCTGACCCAACTGCCAACCTTTGACGTGGTCCTGCTGGGCATGGGTCTCGATGGCCATACGGCGTCCCTGTTTCCCTGTAGCGCTGAGATAAACCACGCTATGACGACCACGGCCCGCGTGGCAATGACGCAACCGGCAGCAGCACCCCATCGAAGAGTTACCCTGACCCGCCGGCGGCTAGAGGATAGTCGCTGGGGTGCGGTACATATTGTCGGCGATGAAAAAAGCAGGGTGCTGGAGGGCATCAATCAGGATACATCGGAAGCCTCGACACCGGTCGCCGCGTTTCTACCCCCCCGGGGCCACTTTGAAGTCTGGCAGGCTCCCTGACTGTAGCGGATCTTCCGTACCCACCCTCGGGAGCGATGCCAAGCAAAGCGTCCAGCGCTTGGTCCAAGCTGCCTACCCGCACCGTGAATAACGCCGCTGAGGCTGCCCCTACTCGCCAGCGATGACTCATAAGAGCTTTGCTGGGCAGGGGCCCGGTATTTTGAGAACGGGTGGCGCCGTGGTAACTGGCGGTCAGGCCGCCTCTTCTACGGGCAACCCCGCTACCATGCCAATATGAAGGGCATTATCCAGCATGCGGTTGGAGAAGCCCCACTCGTTGTCGTACCAAGCGAGGACCTTCACCAGGTTGCCGGCTACGCGGGTGTGGTTACAGTCAAAATTGGCGGAGTGACTGTCGTGGTTGAAATCCACCGATACCAGTGGGCGGTCATTGAAGGCGAGAATTCCGAATTCGTCCTGCATCGCCGCTGTCTGCATGATGCTATTGACCTCATCCACAGTCGTGGCTCGGGCGGCCGTGAAGCTGAGGTCCACCAAAGATACGTTCAGGGTGGGCACCCTAACGGCGAGACCGTCCAGGCGGCCCTGTAATTCAGGCATAACAAGGCCGATGGCATTGGCCGCGCCCGTGGCCGTGGGAATCATACTGTGGGCAGCCGCCCGCGCCCTGAACAGGTCCTTGTGGTACACGTCGCTCAAGCTCTGGTCGTTGGTATAGGCATGAACGGTGGTCATCAAGCCGTGCAGGATGCCAACTTCCTCATGTAATGGCTTGACCACAGGTGCCAGGCAATTGGTGGTGCATGAAGCATTGGAGATAATGCGGTCGCCAGCGCTCAGTTCCCCGTGGTTGACCCCATACACCAGAGTCGCATCAGCATCCTTGGTGGGAGCCGATACCAGCACACGCTGGGCGCCCGCGGCCAAATGCTTGCCGGCGGTGTCGCGGCTGGTGAACAACCCCGTGCACTCCATGACCAGATCAATTTTAAGTTCGGCCCAGGGAAGGTTTCCGGGATCCCGTTCATTCAGCACTTTGATGTGATGGCTGCCCACCCTCAGGTGATCCTCGCCGGCCACAACTTTCTGCGCGAGTCGGCCGTGGGCGGTATCGAATTCAAGCAGGTGCGCGTTGATGGCCGGCTCGCCCAGATCATTGATGGCAACAATCTGGATGTTTCGCGCCAGTTCCGGACGACTTAGAAAGGCCCTGACCACGTTACGCCCAATTCGTCCAAATCCATTAATGGCGACTTTCATCATGACGTTCCCTCCCCCAAATGGCACCGAGTCTGAGTGCAAAAGAATGAAATTTAATTACATAATTATCCAATTATTAGTGTTTTGCAATACTATTCTTTTGTTATGCTTTCACCAAAGACCTGCCAGACTGCACCCGTCATGCCCCTAGGCAGCTGCAAGAGCATCCCCATGAGCAACGAAAGCAACGTATTGGCACAGATTCAGTCTGCCCTGCCGCGACTGAGCAAGTCCGACCGGAAAATTGCCGAGGTCGTACTGACGGACCCGGAGGCAGCGACCCGAGCGAGTATTGCCCATCTGGCACAGCAGGCAGGGGTCAGCGAACCTTCGGTGAATCGTTTTTGTAAACGACTGGGCGCCACTGGCTATCCGGACTTCAAAATCTGGCTGGCACGATCCCTGGTATCGGGCCTGCAGTACATGAGCCAGGTCGTCGATGCCGAAGATACCGTGGACACCTACCCAACCAAACTGCTGGACAACACCATCAACGCACTGATGCTGGCCCGTGAAAACCTGCCGGCACCGGCAATCGAGAGCGCAGTAGGACATTTACACGCGGCCCGGCGCATCTATTTCTTCGGCGTCGGAACCTCCGCAGCGGTGGCCCGGGACGCGGAACATAAGTTCTTTCGCTTCCAGACCTCGGTGGCTACCCATACCGACCCTCTGATGCTGAGGATGCTGTCCGCCGGTGGGCAGGCAGACGATGTCTTTTTCTTCATTTCCCATACCGGCCGTACCCAGGTCATCGTTGAGGCGGCGGAACTCGCCGCCACCACCGGCGCCACTGTCATTGCCATGACCGACCCAGCCTCCCCCCTCGCCGACGCCAGCCACTGTGTGATCGGACTCGACATCCCGGAAAACACCGAGGATTACCTGGCCATGACCTCCAGAATCGTGCATCTGGTGGTGATCGACATGCTGGTTACCGGCGTCACCCTGAAACGGGGCGCCGAGGGTATCGAGCATCTGGCCAGAATGAAGGAGAGCCTGCTGCCCACCCGCTTGCCGAAACAAAAGAAACGAAGGAAGACATGACCCTCGATTCAAGCATTGATACCACCCAGCTGCGCAAGAACGTCCGACTACTGGGTGACATCCTGGGGCAGGTGATCCGTACCCAGGGAGACCCGGGCTTATTCGATGCGGTTGAAAGTATTCGACAGCAATCGAAACAAAGCCAGGAAGACGAAAACCATGACACCCTGCGAGGGCTACTGAAGAACCTGGACGACAAGCAAATTCTGGATGTGGCGAAGGCTTTCAGTCATTTTCTCAACCTCGCCAACATCGCCGAACAGCACCACACGGTCGCTGCGGATACTGCCGGTAGCTTTTCCGCAGCGGCCAGTCTGGAAAATGCCTTTGATACCCTGGTGGGTGAGTACAAACAGGACCGAATAGAAAACGTCATTGACGCCTTGTCCATCGATCTTGTCCTGACCGCCCACCCCACCGAAATTACCCGGCGCACCCTGATCCACAAGCACGGCGAGATAAATGACTGCCTGAGCCAGCTGGAGATGGCCGATGGTGACGATCTGTCCAGCGCGGCCTCGGTAACGCGGCTTAGGGAACTGATAACCCAGCTCTGGCATACCGAAGAATTTCGAACGGATCGTCCTACACCTATCGACGAGGCGCGCTGGGGTTTCGCCGTTATTGAAAATTCGCTCTGGGATGCGGTGCCCAGCTTTATGCGTACCGTCGACAGGGTCTGTGCCAGCCGCGGACTTAACGCCAGACCCAGCAATTGGTCACCGGTCAGGATCTCCAGCTGGATTGGCGGCGACCGGGACGGCAACCCCAATGTCACCGCGGGGATCACCCGGGAAGTACTGTTACTGGCCCAATGGCAGGCCTGCGCACTACTGGCTAAAGATCTGGCCAATCTTTTTGAAGAGCTTTCCATCACTACGGCTTCGGACGCGCTGAAGGCACAGGCCAATGGCGCGCTGGAACCCTATCGGGCCATTTTGAGACCGCTACGGGACCTGGTCACGAGGCAAAGGTCGGCTATTGAAGAGGCTCTGGAGGGTCAGAGTGATGCGCCGGCCCCGTTACAGGCAGAAGATATTTTGGGGCCCCTGAATGCCTGCCGCGAGTCCCTGAGCACAGTCGGCCTCGACATGCTGGCCAACGGGCCCCTGCTGGACACCCTGCGTCGTGTGCACTGTTTCGGCCCGCACCTGATTCGTTTGGAT